>JAOAAV010000043.1 GCA_026418715.1 Clostridia bacterium | reverse complement strand
TTCCTCTTTTCTGTGGTATACTTTATTTGATCCATTACGATCTCCTCCAGTCACTTTTGTATGCAACTTAAGTATAACTGGTTTTGATCCTAATGGATATTATTTTTTATATCTTTGGGCAATTTATTTTACAACTTGCTTAAATTTAAGAAACCTCTTAATTAAGTTTACAATAGATGTATTACAAAATATAAAATGTTATGATTGAAAATCTATAAAATTTTATCTAAGAAAGCATAGTGAATAGGAGTCAAATGTGATAGAGCGCAGCATCACGTACCAATATGCAACCGAGGAATATAACTTTGATTATTATGTTCTACCTACAGTCAGAGAGTGCCCAAAAATTTGGGCACTCTCTTTCTATATATTAAGGGGATATATAAATCGGAACAATGTTCCGACTTATCAAAATTAATAAATTGCCTTCCACTCGGCGATATTGCTCTTGTCAAATTTAAACGGATCGCCAAGCATAATTTCCGTACCTTTGTCATTAGCTGCCGTAACAACCTTTTCTCCCAATTTTCCTGCCGTAAGCTTATCACCTACTGCTCCGGTAATCTTCTTATTTGCCAAAGCATCAATGGAATATCCTGCTAAATAACCAATGTCAACAGGATTCCACAAATACATCCACGGGCAAACACCAGATTCAATAAACGGAGCCATTTCTGAAGGCAATCCCAAACCTGTTAATTTTACATCAGATTTTTTATCCTGCAAAACCTTTCCTGCTGCAAGCATACCAACAGTTGTGGGCGCAATAATAACTTTTACATCGGGATTTGTAAGCAAAGCCTGTGTTTCTGATGTGGATTTCGTAGGATCGTCATCACCATATGCGATTTTAATAAGCGGTGTGTTTGCATACTTTGTTTTGTTTTCATCAAGTTCCTTCTTCATCCATTCTATCCACAAATTCTGATTGGTAGCCTGTGCTGTAGCGCTCAAAATAGCAATACCGCCTTTTCCGCCAACCATTTCGTATGCTGCCTGAATTAAGCCTCTTCCTATTTTTTCAGGATCCGCCTGCTGGATATGCGTCATTCTCGAATCCTTGTTTACCGCAGAATCCAGTGATATTACGGAAATTCCACTATTCATTGCCTCTTTTAAAGCCGGTTGCAATGCGTCCGCATCATTTGCCGCAATGGCAATTCCAGTTACCTTCTGCGCTACAAGCTGATTGATAATTTCAATTTGCTTCTCCGGTGTAGCGGCCTCAGGTCCTTTGTACAAAGCAGATGCGCCAACCTCATTGCAGGCGGTCTCAAAGCCTTCATAAACTTTTTTCATGTAAGGATTTTGTACGTCTTTCGCAATAAAGGCGTATGTCGCTTTACCTGTTGTCTTTGACGTATTTCCCGCATTATTTGCGGTATTGTTCTGTGCTCCGCAGCCCCCCAACAGCGATACACTCATCACGGCCGCCGTGAGAGGAATTAGGATTTTTTTTGCCTTGTTTTTCATACTACCATTCCTTTCTTTCTCTGAAGAAATTATTCTTCTTTTATTTTATATAGGTTAACTATATAATTCATTATTTATACCGCCCACATATCAGAAAATAATTGAAATAAAATCAATTTTTTGCCGGTGTCTTTTTTATAAAACTTTTTAAAAACTCCGGACGCCCGATGCTGCTTTTCAAATTAGGAATTGCAACCGCAATAATAAGCAACGCACCTACTATAACCATGATAATTTGAGATTGTACATTGATAAGTCCCAAACCGTATCTTAACAACCCTATTACCAATATTGAAAGTACCGTCCCTAATATATTACCCTTTCCACCGGCACTTGAAACACCGCCGAGTACAACCATTGCAATAATATCCAATTCGTACCCTTTTGCAACATCTGGACGCACACTTCCCATTTTAGAAGCAAGGAATACAGCCGCAACAGCTGACATAAGTCCTGTAACCGTAAAAATAATAAGCTTTATTTTATCGGTTTTAATTCCAGAAAATCTACTCACTGTTACGGAATTACCCATTGCATAGGTTCTTCTGCCGAATTTTGTAAAGTGCAAAAGATATGCAAAAAACAAACCTTCTACTATGCAAAAAATCAATATAATTGGAACTGATCCGACTTTTCCCCACCCGAACTGGTTAAACCATGAAGGAAATCCTCCCACTGAATTTGTTTCCAGCAAAATGCTTGCAATCCCTCGGAAAATAATTTGTGTTGCCAGCGTAACAATCATTGAAGATAGCTGCTTAAATTTCACCAATATAATACCATTTATAAATCCGCAAGCCGTTCCCACCAAAAGCGCAATGATGATTGCCGTTCCCATGGGAATTCCTGATTTAAAGCAAACTCCCATAATAACTGATGAAAGTGCCATTATGGATGCAACCGAAATGTCAATTTCTCCAAGCATAATCACAAATGCCATAGGAAAAACCACAATCGCCTTATCAAGAAAATCTCTCATTGCGTTCATAACATTTGTGAAATTTGCGTAATTGGGAGAGAATGAAATATTGATAATATTCACTATTACAAGCATGAGCACGAGCATCCATTCCCACTGGAGGATAAATCTTTTAAAGCTAAACCCTCTTTCACTCGCTACAATTCTCGTTCCGTCGCTTTTCATAACCTGTTCAGCCATCAGATATTCCTCCTTCTCAAAGCCTTCACTTCCACGTTCCTTTGTATAATTGCGTTAGAAATAACAGACAACAAAATGATTAGACCTCTTACCGCCTCCTGCCAGAATACCGATACGTTGATAAGAGGCATTGCATTATTCAAAATACCAAGCATCAGCGCACCCAAAAGCACACCCTGCACCCTGCCCATGCCGCCAGATATGCTCACTCCGCCAAGCACGCATGCTGCAATTACATTCATTTCGTAGCCTACAGCCGTTTCTCCCTGCGCCGCCGCAAATTTGCACACATACAATATGCCTGCAAGACCTGCAATTGCTCCCATTAGAGTATAAGAAAGCCACAATATTTTCTTAGTTTTAATGCCGCTTACCATTGCCGACTCCTCGCTGTTGCCTACAGCGTAAATCTGACGTCCTGTTCTCGTATAATTTAAAAATATATAACCTATTACATATATCAAAATTGCAATCGCCACGAGATTGTTTATTCCAAGTATACTGCCCGTCGCAACTCCCAAAAACGCCTGCGACATATTGTTTTGAAGAACCCA
Organism: Clostridia bacterium; assembly: GCA_026418715.1. Lineage (GTDB taxonomy): Bacteria > Bacillota > Clostridia > UBA1381 > UBA1381 > SKW16. The sequence continues at coordinate 33,515 of JAOAAV010000043.1, read as the reverse complement.
GCCGCCGCCGCTGACGATATAGGTAATTCCTCTGAATACATTCATCATGCCAAGCGTTGCGATAATCGGCAATATCCTAAGCCTTGAAACCAATACGCCGTTTATCATACCACATACAGTTCCAACCAAAATTGCTACAAGAATTATTATAATCGGGCTCAGTGCCTGGTTATTTTTCAAGAGCGTTGTACCAATCATACCAGCTAAAGCCATAACCGCACCTATGGAAAGGTCAATTCCTGCGGTAATAATTACCATCATCATTCCAACCGACAAAATCGCCAAAATAGCAGATTCGGTAAATAAATCACGGATATTTTCCGAAGTCAGAAAGTTGCCTCCGCTTCTAAATTGTACAAAAATCGAAATAAATATAATAACCAAAATTAAACTAAGCTCTCTCACATTAGAAAAGAAAAATTTCTTTATGTTATTCACCCTTCTCACCCCTTTAGCCGATATTCATAGCTGCTTCTAAAATTTGCTCCTGAGTTACTTCAGAAGCATTCTCAAATATTTTGGATACTCTTCCTTCCTTCATAACAAGAATTGTATCCGCCATTCCGAGCACCTCGGGCATTTCCGAGGAAATCATAATCACGCCGTAGCCTTGTGCGGCAAGCTTGGACATAATCTCATAAATTTGCGCCTTAGCTCCGACATCAACACCTTTGGTAGGTTCATCAAGTATAACTACTTTAAGGTCCGAATTCAAAAGCTTTGCAACGATTATTTTCTGCTGATTTCCTCCAGACAAGGAGTTTGCTTTGTCAAATACGCTCAGTGCCTTTGTTTTTACCATTTCGGCAAGTTCTTTTGCCTTTGCTCTTTCTTTCTTTCTGTTTATAATCGTACCTTTTGTAAATTTTTCAAGTGTGGCAAGTGTTATATTGTCGCAAATACTCCAATCTAAAATCAAACCCTGCTTTTGTCTGTCTTCAGGCAAATAGCCGATACCAGCATTCATCGCATCAAGTGGAGATTTTATTTTTACTTCCTTACCCTCCAAATAGATTTTTCCTTCGTCAAGGGTTTCAATACCGAAAATTCCATGGCAAACCTCAGTTCTTCCTGCGCCAACCAAACCCGTCATTGCAAGAATTTCTCCCTTTCTCAAAGAAAAACTCACGTCCTTATAATACCCGACCTTTGAAAGTCCTTCTACTCGAAAAATCTCTTCTCCAAAATCAACCTTCTGCTTAGGATAGATTTGCGTAATTTCTCTTCCGACCATTTTTGAAATTAAAACATCGTTGGAAATTTCATTTACACCCCATGTACCGATATATTTTGCATCTCTAAAAACCGTAACCCGTGATGCCAGACGGTACATATCCTCAAAACGGTGAGAAATAAAAATAATTGAACAGCCGTCATCTCTTAATTTTTCCGTAATTTTATAAAGCTGTTCACATTCTCTTTTGGAAAGTGCCGCAGTTGGCTCATCCATAATGATAATTCTCGCATTGGTGGAAATCGCCTTGGCAATTTCTACAATTTGCTGCTCCGCAACAGTTAAATGTCCCATATTGGTTTTCGGATCAATGTCACTGCCTAATTCTCTCAAAAGCTTTCTCGCGTCCGCATGCATCTTTTTCCAATTAAGTATGCCTGTCTTATATAGCTCTTCATGTCCCATAAAAATATTTTCGGTAACGCTCAGATGCTGATAAGCAGTACCATGTTGGTAAATTGCTGCAATACTCATTTTCTGCGCTTCTTTTGGATTTTTAAACACAACCTTTTTTCCGTTTAAAAATATTTCGCCTTCCTCAGGCTCATGAACTCCGGTAATCACCTTGATAAATGTTGACTTGCCCGCTCCGTTTTCGCCCATCAAAGCGTGTATTTCCCCTTCTTTGAGCTGAAAATGAACATTATCCAAAGCTTTTACTCCAGGGAAAATTTTTGTAATTCCCCGCAACTCAAGAATATATTCAGACATATCACTCACCCTCTCTTGCAACAGTCTTATCTTACGTGTATATTTTATCAATTTTGATACAAAGCGTAAATGTAAATATCGAAACATAAAATGTAAAAATCAGAACTATTATATGTTTTGCACATATTGCAAATAAATACAAGGTGTGTGTATCAGTATTTTTCATAAAAAAAGAAGGTTATTTAAAACCTTCTATCCATGATAATCGCTCGGCCATACGCCTGTTTCCTTTTTGAATGTCTTGGAAAAATAATATGCTTCCTTAAAACCTACCATATCGGCAATTTCCTTTACCAATAAATCCGGATTCTCTTTCATGAGCTGCTTTGCCTTTTCAATTCTGTAACGTATGAGATATTCACTCGGAGATACTCCTTTATATTGCCTGAACAACCTGCTGATATATGAGGGAACAAATCCGAATTCCTTTGATAATACGGTATTCGTAATACTTTTATTATAATTCTTTATTAGATACACTTCTATCTCCTCTATCAGCTTAGGCTGTTTTCCGTTTTTATTCTCAGTTTTTATAGCGGATATAATAGATGAAATATCCTCCGCAAGACTTTCGTAATCCAAAAAATTTGCAACTGCTCCGCGGATTTCCCTTTTTATAATCCCTATTTTCTTATCCGCCGACGGATTTTGCAGATAATATTGATTGACAAGCATATCTAAAAAATTCATGACATCTTCTTGTGTGGCATTGTTTTTTTCCATACTGCAGAAAACGGAAATTAAAAAATCCTTTACCTTTTTCATATTTCCTGTTGATATTGCTTTTGCAGCAGCTTCAAGCTGCTCTATGGAATAGTCGCAAACAGTGTCTTTTTCTTTTATATCGTCGTAATATAAAATCTGTGACTTTGTAAGTATAACATTCCTTAAAGCACATTCTCTAAGCTTTGCAAAATTTTCTCCCGCTTCCGAAAGCTTAATTCCGCCTCTGCAAGCAATTGTAACGGTGATGCCTATTTTTGAAATTTTTTCAAAAATACTCTGGGCTATTTCGTTCATACGCTGTCTTGACGCCGGCTCAATTACAACAATCCTCTCAGAAACAAAATTCCCGTGAAAAACGATATATCCTTCCTCTCCCTCAACAATGGAAGATAAAATATCATCAATAGATACTTTATCCCAAAACGCAAGGGCCGGCACCAAGGTATCGTTCCCGTACATAAGCATCGCGCCTGCGCATATTAAGATAACAATGCACTCCGAGTCCGCAAATACCTCTTTTTTATCAATTATGGCATTTGAAAGCATATTTCTTTTCATTTCATGCTTTTTTCGGGAAAGCTCTTCTTCAATGTGCGCCAATACAACAGAAAGCTTGTCTTTCGATATAGGCTTTAGCAAATAGTCATACGCCTTGAATTCAATCGCCTGTCTTGCATATTCAAAATCCTGATATCCGCTTATAATGACGGTAAGTACGTAGGGATAATTTTCTCTGATATGTTTTGCAAGGGAAAGCCCATCCATAACAGGCATGCGAATATCTGTAAAAACCACGTCAATATGATTTTTTTCCAATTCCTCAATTGCTTTTTTCCCGTTTATGGCCGTCGCAACAATATGAAAATTTGGATTTCCCTGTTCAATTGCTCCCACTATCGCTCTCATAATAGGCGGTTCATCCTCCGCTACCAAAACTCTGAACACAAAACACCCTCCTCACACAGTTTCTCCGTCTATACGAATTAACGTCCCTCCATTTTCTTCCGCCTTTATTTTATAAACAATATTTACGCCCATCATAAGCTTCAAACGTGTAATTGTACTGATTAACCCCAGCCCGCCTATTTTAAGCTCCTTATAGCCCTCAGTGATATTCTCGCTGTATTCCTTTATTTTTTCATTAATTGCTTGTATCTGTGCATCCGGTATGCCAACTCCGTTGTCCTTTACCTCAATATGCCACCAATCATTTTCCATCCATACTCTGATATGCACAATCCACGGAGGTTCAGTATTTGAAAAGGCGTGCCTGAAACAATTTTCAACCAATGGCTGAAGTATAAGCTTCGGCACCAAAATAGAATTTACCTTCTCGTCAATGAATATATCATACAAAAAATATTCCTCATACCTCGCCTTCATAAGTTCAAGATAATTTTTTGTATGTGCTATTTCATCGCCCAAAGGTACAAATCCCGATTCATATGATGCCACATAGCGCAGCATATCGGATACCATTTGACATATGTTTACAATCTTGTCACTCCCCGCCTCCATACCCACGGCACTTATCACCGATAATGTATTAAACAGAAAGTGAGGATTCATTTGCGCCTGAAGCGCGAGAGAATATGCCTTTTTTTCATGCTCAGCCGCTTCTGTCATTCGATGAAGCACGTTCGAGAAAGCATCTCCAAGTTCTTTAATTTCATCCATGCCGCCATCTTCATCTATTTTAATGGCTGTATTATGAGCGGAAACGCTGCTTACGGACTTTCTAAGTTCCTGAAGGGGACGTGTTACCTTCTGCGCTATAATATAAGTGATAACTATAATCAAAAGTATCAATCCCAAATAAATAAAGAAGAAAAGAATGAATATGTCCGTATATTTTTGCTGCTTGGTTCTTGCAAGTTCCACCGTCCATCCTGACATTTCGGATATTGCGCTTGTTTTATAAACATTTTCACCTGAGATCAACTCAACGTTTTCTCTCGGAAATATAAGCTCGTTGTTCTTATTGTAAATTCTAAGCTGTATGTCCCCCGTCGTCTGAAGCTGCAGTATGTTCTCAAGCTTTGATACATCCTGCTGCACTTCGACTACCGCATATGCGTTTTTTGAATATGGATTCATTACAGGTCTTAAAACAGATATATATTTTGAGCTGTAATAGTCCGACCATCTATCGTCTGTCGGAGAAACAACAATGCACTCACCCGAATATGCCATATTTATCATCTGTTCCGCAACATTTGTCCGCGAAAGCCTGTTTTGTATAAAGCCGTAGTTTGAGGTAGATGCTCCTGTATATATATAATCGCCGTTCTGATTGTATACGCTGATTCTCCACATTGGTTCGGCAGGCCCGTTAATTGTTTTTAAAATACTTGAAACATCTATCGCCTGCATAATGTTCTGCGCAAAGTAATTTGACGGATCAGGGTCTTGACTGAGATTTTTAAAAAATACCACGACGTTTGTATCAGCCATAACACGCTGAGCAATATCGTCCATATCCTTTATATAATTATCCAGCTGACTTGCCGTCTTCGCAGTCAATTCCTGCTGCGCAAGCATTGTAACGTTCTGCTGCCTGTCCTCTGCCACACGGTAAAGCACGACTACGAAAGCAGATACAAACAATATCAGCAAAAGAGAATAATATATAACCATCCGTGTCAAAAAAACGGATTTAAACAGTTTTATTTTCATAATCAGTACACCCTGAACATTTTTTATTATTATATTATACTGTTGCCACAAAGTCAAACCAATTCAATATGGATAAAAATTCATATAAAATACATATTCCTTTCAACAAGCTGACACAAGTCACGCTTATAATAAAACTGTACTTCGGAAAACACAATAAAGAAAGGATGAATAAAAGTGAATAAATCCAAAAGTTTGATCAAAAGAATTTCCGTATTTCTGGCTTTGTGCATATCTTTGTCGTCAGCTGCAATAACAGCAATGGCTGATGATACCTCATCTTCGGGTACAACAACGCAACAGGAAATGGGCACTCCCCCATCCGGAGAGATGCCTCAAGGAACACCACCTGCCGATATGGGAGGAGGGACTCCCCCTAGTCAGACTAAGTTGGAAACAAAGACCGTATCCTCTTATTTTTCCGACTTGACGGAAAGTTATTCATGGGCGATTGCTCAAATAGACTATCTTTATGAAAACAATATTATTAAAGGCACTGCAGACGGTATCTTTTCACCAGATGCCACCATAAAGCGCGGTGATTTTATTCTGATGCTGAGCCGGAAGTTTAATTTTGCCGAAACGACGGAGGCAAACTTCTCGGATGTGCCTGCTGACAGCTATTATTATTCGGCGATTGCCTCAGCTAAAGCAGCAGGTGTTGCCAAAGCTTCAAGCGGCGATTTGTTTGAACCTGAAAGAGCAATCACAAGGCAGGAAGCCGTTGAAATGATTTATCTTGCGATGGTTGCAAATGGTATGCCCACGGATATGTCGTCAACAGATTTGAGTGCATTTAGTGATGCTGACCAAATATCTTCCGATGCGGCAACTGCAGTTGCCACTTTAAATAAAATGAAAATCGTTCAAGGCAGCAATGGGATGTTTTCTCCAAACGATAATATGACAAGAGCGCAAATGGCCGTAGTATTTTATAATGTGTCCAGCATGGGCGGCGGTCAGGGCGGCCCGGGCGGCACACCACCTGAAGGCGGAGAAGGCGGCACTCCGCCTTCAGGTGCGCCTTTCGGCAAACCTGACGGTCAAAACAGCAACTCTGCTTCAGTAGAAGCAAGCGGTGAATATACATTGAGCGGGGAAACTGCAAATCTTTCCAATCAAATCATTTCCGCAACTGACGCAAATGAGTCGGCTGTTCTTGTAAATAACGGGGCAAATCTCACTCTTACAGACTCTCAGATAAGCTCATCAAGCGAAGTGACCACGATGAATGACAGCGAGTTTTACGGAATCGATGCTGCTGTTTTAGTACAAAAAGGAAGTACTCTTACTCTTAAAAATTCAACGGTAACAACCTCTGGCAAAGGTGCAAATGCAATATTTGCAACAGGCGAAGGCGCCACAATAAACGTGTCGGATGTTACGATAAATACCACCACAGACTCTGCCCGCGGGCTTGACGCGACCTACGGCGGAACAATTATAGGAGATAATCTAAACATTACTACTCAGGGCGAACATTGTGCAGCAATTGCCACGGACAGAGGCGAAGGAACCATAACGGTTTCAAATTCTGTCTGCAATACTGCTGGCGCAGGTTCACCCGGTATTTATTCGACCGGAAATATCACTGTAAATAACTCAACACTAACCGCCACAGGTTCCGAAGCTGCCGTAATTGAAGGTAAAAATTCCATTACTTTAAATGATTCCGTTCTGTACGGAATGAAGAAGCATGGAATTATGATGTATCAAAGCTTCTCTGGCGATGCGGGTGTAGGAACCAGCTTTTTTAACATGACCGGGGGAAGTCTTACAGCAGAAACAGGCCCTGTGTTTTATATCACAAATACGGATGCCGTAATCAATATAAGCGGTGCTGAAATTGTTGGAAAAGACGGTATACTGATATCCGCAAGCAAAGACAGTTGGGGAACTGAAGGTTCAAATGGCGGACGCTTGACATTTACCGCAGATAACGAGACCTTAGATGGCGATGTCCTTTGCGACAGCATAAGCACAATAGACATGACACTAAAAAATAATACAGTGCTCACGGGAGCAATTAACGAAGCCAACACAGCAAAATCTGTTTCCATTACCTTAGATTCTTCCAGCAAATGGAATGTGACTGGAGATTCATATTTATCTGCGATTGTTTCAGAAGACACTTCGTTATCCAATATCATAGACAACGGACACACCATTTATTATGACAGCACAAATTCGTCAAACAGCTGGCTTAGCGGGAAGACTGTTTCCTTGTCGGGCGGCGGAGTTCTAAAACCAATACAATAATTTACAATAAAACAACCGAGTGTTTTTCAGAATGAAAAACACTCGGTTGTTTTATTGTATTACAAATGAAATCTGCTTTCCAATTCATCTTTTACTGCTCCTCCCTTAAATAAAATCAAGGCAGAAAAAGCAATAATGCTGCAGCCGACTGAAACAAGAGATGGATATAAAACCGTAAGCCTGCCTGAAGCTAAAAAGCCTATTGGTATAATTCCAAAAAGAATGTTCATAAGAAAATAAAATATAATATTATCCGTTTTAAGCTTCATCAATTTAGAAATAATTCCAAGCGATATATTCGCTCCGACAAACAAAAAAGGAAGCACATAATCAACAGACCAATTATGCCATCCTGTAAATTTATCCCAAATCAGTACCAAAACACTGCTCACCGCCACCTGATGCAATATAACTTTAGGAATGTTTTTAACCTTGCGGATATTTACCGCCAGTGAAATCCACAAACACATTATTCCTCCTACAACAAACAAGGACCAAAGCACCTTGGTGGAAACGATTAAATTTACAATAACGGAAATAACAGATGCCGCAATTGACGCAAAAATGATAATACGGATAAAAAGACTATTTTTATTGTACATCGTAGGAATATACGGAAAAACCGAATCTGTTTCTCCTTCGCCCTTATTCACCAAAGAACTCTGGCACAGAGGGCAAATATTACTGTCATCCGATATGCATACTTTGCATTTTTCACAATACTTCATGAAAATTCAATAACTCCCTTCCTTGGTGATTTTGTTTGCGCAAATTTGAGAATGAATTCCCATATCCGCCAGCATTCTGAAAAAATCCTTTTGTATATCCGTACTTTTAAAGGCAGATGAAAAGCTGAGCATAAGATTGTCTTTATATGAACAAATGCAAATTTGAAGCTTGCTTGTACTTATAAACACATCAAAAAGACGTATATATTTCTCAAATCCATCCGGCATGGATATCCTGCCGATATTTGAAATTGATGCCGTACTCTCCCTATCCACAAGTCTGCCCGCAATACCAAGTACAAAATCCTTGAAAAAAAGCGGCGTAATGCGCGCAAAGGCATTTTTCTCCACTGCCGAAAACCCGTTCATGCGAGATGCAAGATTTTCTTCTGTAAGCTGTTTTTTAAAGCTTTCATCAATATGTTTTATTACACTTTCAATGTCATTTGGATTCTTATTAAAATCATAACCGACATTTATCGTACAAAAAAAATTCCTTGCAGATGCAGAGCTGAAATAATTTCTAAGATTTACGGGCACGGTTAAAACAATCGGCCTTTCCTTGTGCGCCAGTACAGCATTTTTATTGATAGCGCACAAAAAAACAGATGCCAAAAGTACGCTGACGGTCGTATTGTATTCACGAGCTTTGTCTATCGTTTCTTTTACGGAAACCAATCCCTCTATTATCTTAATTCGATTTTCGGGAGTCTTTGCCCCCTTTATTTGATATGCCCTCTGCTGTTTCGGCTGTTTTGGAGTAGTTTTCATATAGTATTTATCGAAACTGTCCTCTGCTTTTTGGGTAAACGAAGCATCATAGTCTAAGTACGGTATATTCTCCTTAAAATCATCTGCATACTTTCTTATGATATAATTATATACCAGTGTACGAAGAAAGTGAAGCGCTCCAGTCCCATCGGTGAGCGCATGGTATACCTCTAAATTAATACGTTTGTTAAAGTATGTAACATCAAAAAGCAGATTATATCTGTTTGCATCATAAATAGCGCTGCATGGAGGAGTGTTTTCCTCATGAACTACAGGTCGAACAGTGCCGGGTTTTAAATAATACCAAAAAAACCCACGTCTTAAAGTACATCTATAAATCGGGAATTCTTCAATCGTACGGTTCAATGCCTCTTGAAGAAATATCGGGTCAACCATATCAAAAAGCTCACAAGCAAAACGAAAAACCTTTGTGTCACGTTTTGTGCTTGTAGGCGGAAAAATTTTGCCTGCATTGTCTAGACTCTTCCAATCATTTTCCATACTACTTTCACCTTACCTATCAAAGTACGCACTCTCTGTTTAAAAATTTTTATCCACAATATCTTCTGCGTCAAGCCAGTACCTGTGCTTGCAAAAATAATATATAAGTCCAATAATATGCGATAAATTTACAAGACTGAAAAACCTGTGTTTGGATATTCTTTGTGTGTCATGAATTATAAGGCTTTCAGGCGAGAAAACAACCTTGTATTTTGCCTTCCACACACGAAGGCAATAATCATTATCCTCGGGAGAGTAGAATATTTTCTCATCCAAAAGACCTACCTTCTCTACAACCTCGTTCTTTATCAGCCAGCAAGCCGATATTACATGATCTACAATATAAAAGGCTTTGTCCCCGCAAAAGCTATAATTCTCAAGCTCTGAGCCTCTTTTATTGAACGAAGAAAAAGGTGCAGCTTTATAAAATTTTATTTTTGCGGTAGGAAATTTCTTTGCTGTTATTTGAATGTCCCCATTTTTATTTTTCATAGCGGGGCCTGCAAGTCCGAATCTGTCATCGGAGCGAAGAATCCTAATCATCTTAATGAAAGCGTCTGCATTTACTTCCGTATCCGAGTCCAAAATGCATAAAAAATCAAAACCTTTGTTTCTGCGTCTTATTGCTATATTGCGAGAATATGTTGTTCCCATATTCTTATTAAGCAAAATAACATTAACGCCATGCCGTTCAAACCTTTTTAAAACAGCTATAGTGTTATCTGTAGAATGATTGTCCACAACAAAGATTTCCTTTTCGAATACATCCATATCAAGGATGGATTTTAAACAACTTTCAATATATTTTTCGGAATTCCATGTCAAAATTACAAAACTGATAGATGCAAGCATAGTAATCCACCTCGTAAATATTATATATTTTTTCTCCGATTCAGTCAATGAATATATATTTTCATAATATTTGTGGCTTTTATGTGAGTAATGTGATATAATATATTGGTACATCATGTGAGTGCGGGAGGATTTTATGAACAGCAAAAAGAAATTTATATTATCGGTTTTTGTGCTGTTTGCTTTTATAACAAACATTGCGTCGGCATCCATTTTAGGCAGCGATTTGATTAAAAGCTCATCGCTGATAATGGCATCCGGCGCCACATACCACAGCAACCAATTTTACAGTGATCAGGAAGGCGTTCATGAGCAGACGGAACACTATTTTGAATATACGCCAAATACAAATACAGTTCCTGTAATTGCAAGCGGGGATAAAATTTTCGGTCGGAAAACCATATTGGAAGCAGCTGAGTACATGAAAAAGCAGGGTCTTTATCCTCTGATGGGTATCAACGCCGATTATTTTTCTCTCCAGACAGGCGTACCTATGGGACATACTATTGTTGACGGCAAAATTTTGACAAAAGACGTGACAGGTCAAGATGCCATTGGTTTCAATGAGGATGGTACAGCTTTTTTGTCATGGCTTGAAATTTGTACAATGATGGATGTCGGCGGACAAACTATCTACATAGATAATATCAACAAGTACCGCCAACCGTATGCCATTTATATGTTCACCGACGATTTTTCCGATACGACACAAAACACAACTCCTGGGCTGGATATAATATTAGGCTCCGTAAAAGGCGAATTAAAGCTTGGTGAAAGCATTACCGCCGTCGTGGAGGAAGTTGCACACCACGACGGCGCCATTTCAATTCCAAAAGGGAAAATAGTTCTTTCCATTGATGATGCTGGTTTTGCGGATTTATATTCACAAATGTCCGCAGTTCAAGTGGGGCAAACCGTGAAAATCACAAACCTTGCTGCAGGAGATGCTGAAAGATGGAATAAAGCGAAATACGCAATAGGCAGCATAGGCGGCAGACTTTTAACCAACGGTGTGGTAAATTCAGACCTTGAAAAAGGTGCCGCGCCAAGAACCGCTATAGGTATTAAACCTGATGGAAGCATCATTTTTTATACCATTGACGGCAGACAAGACGGCTACAGTTACGGTGTACAGCTTACCACTTTGGCAAAAAGACTGTTAGAATTGGGCTGCTCCGATGCCCTTAATCTTGACGGCGGAGGTTCAACATCTATTACAGGCATTTATCCAGGCTATAACGTTATGTCCGTGCTTAACTCCCCTTCAGATGGCGCTCTGAGAAAATGCGCAAATTTTATATTCTTGAAAAATACTCAAAAGCCTACTGGGGAGCTAAATTCCATTCAACTGTATCCCTACTATGGATACTATTTATCCGGTGCTACTCAACAAATGCAGGCATTTGGCTTAGATAAATCATATTACCCCTGCGCAATAACCGATTCACCAAATTACAGCATTGCCGGCGGCAAAAGCACAATTACCAGTGATGGTTTGGCAACAATCAAAGGTACAGGAGATATAACAGTTACGGCTGTTTCAAAAAACGCTAAAGGCAGCGTTACATTAAAGAGTGTGGAAAATCCCACAAAAATTCTGCTTTACAATGAAGATACCTCACAAGAATTATCAAGCATACAAATGGCAATCGGAGAGTCCATAGACTTGAAAGCTGCAGCATACAGCGGAAGGACAATGCTTACATCCTCGGATAACTGCTATAAATGGGAGATTGAAGGAAATATTGGAACCATAAATTCCGAGGGAATTTTCACAGCATCGAATAATGCGGGAGCAGTCGGAAAAATAAAGGTTTCCGCAGGAAGTACGATGAAATCTGTTGACGTTTCTATTGCCAATATTGACGAGAGCCTCAAATATCCACAAATAGAAATTTACTTTGAAAACAATGAAATCAGCGCCGTAGCAAAAAGTACTGGATCAGCAATTTCAGCTAAAAATATAAATCTTAAAATAGATGGGTATCAAATTTCGGATGCAAACGCCCATACATTGACGGAAACAATCAACTTGGACGATATTTCTTCCGACAATTTGGATGAAGAGGAGCAAAGCAACATTGAAAAAAAACATAGTAATCTAACTGTAAGGAAAGAACAAGGCGAAAATAAGGTCTCCATCTTCTGTAAAGTGGGTGAAACATTTGAAAACAGTCCGCATAAAGTAACTGTTACAGCGACAAATGACCTTGGATACTCGAATACAGCCTATTTTACAGTTATAGGAAAAAATTCACTGGAAAATCCTTTTTCAGACACTTCAAATCATTGGGCTAAAAACATAATATCATATATGTATTTTTATGAAGTTATAAAAGGGGAAACCATAAATCAAAAACTTTGTTTCAGGCCCGATGATGCTATGACCAGGGCAGAATTTGCCGTAATGATAAGCAACGCACTAAAAATAAATACAAGCAATTATTCCGATAAAACGCTTTCTTTTGCTGATGCAAAAAGTATTCCTTCGTGGGCGGAAAATCAAATTAAGGCTATGGTAAATCTAAAGATTATTAACGGAAAACAAAATGGCAGCAAATTGATTTTTGACCCAAACGCAAAAATTACAAGAGCAGAAGCTATGACAATTATCGGTCGTATACTTCCATCGGGAATGCAATCACAAGAAACAACTTTTGCAGATGACAGTCAAATTCCGAACTGGGCTGTTCAAAATATCGGTATTTTGTATAAGCTTGGTGCTATTGGCGGCTATGAGGACGGTACAATCCGCCCGAATAATACCGTGACAAAGGCAGAAGCGTTAAAAATGCTGTTTTATGTGTATTAAACCTGAAATAAAAAATGATTATCGGTTCTTTCAAAAACCGATAATCATTTTTTATACTCAATAGTTCAAAAATCAGAGATTTTCTAAAGCATTTTCAATTCAAATCTAAATTACTAACATTTCCGCCAAGCACTTCGTATGCTCTTTTTAACTGATTATCAATAACTTCCTCCATCTGAAGGAATTTGTTGTTGATTGCAACCTGTGTAGTTATATCCAGCACACCGTATGAAAACAAACCCGAATCGCTTTGAAAAGCCTTGACTGCATCTTCAGTATCTTCTGTAAACTCATTATCCACATCTCCAACGTAGTATCCCAACAATGATAAACGCTGCTCGGCCGCTTTAACGCCATCACCATTATCACCTACTGTATATTTTGTTTTGTAATCGAATTGAACATATTTCGTATTATCTACGGGGCGTCTGCTGTTTAGTACAATTTCGTTCGGTTCTATCCCTTTGCCGTTGATGGAAGTTCCATTTCTGGTCAGATAGTACCCCGTTGTAAGTTTCATAGCCTGTCCTGTAGGAAGGCGGTACATATCCTGAACAACACCTTTTCCATAAGTGGTGTCCCCTATTAAAACACCCACTCCCGAATCATAAATCGCCCCTGCAAGCACCTCTGCAGCACTTGCGGTATTTGAATTTACAAGCACAGCAAGCTTATACTTTGGATTTTCCAAGTCAGACATATATGTAATATTATTTTCTTCTTGCCTAAACTTCAACTGTGTGATAATTCCCTTAGGTACAATCAACTTCGCCACATTTACCGCAGACGTCAAATACCCGCCCGGATTATCACGCATATCAATGATAATTTTTACAATCCCCTGTTCATCAAGCTTTTCAAGTGCCGCCTTAAATTCTTCATCCGTACTCTCGGCAAAATTCGATATCCGCACATATGCAATATTATCCTTTAAGATTGTTGTATCTACTGTGTTTATCTTAACCTCATCTCTTACTATAGTAAAAGTGAGCTCCTGCCCGCTGCGCAAAACGGTAAGCTCCACGCTAGTGCCCTTATCTCCTACAATAAGGCTTCTTACATCATCAATTTTACGTCCTACAACATCCTCACCATTTACTTTTATGATTTTATCATGTGCGTGAACTCCTACCTTTGCGGCGGGACCATTCTCCGTACAACTCGATATTGCGATATAATCGCCTTGCTTTTGAATAACCACACCGATACCGCAAAACTCTTTATTCAGATTTTCCAGAAAAGCCTGAAATTCCTCTGCTGTATAAAATTCACTGTACTGATCAAGCCCGTCAAAGGTAGCTTGAAAAAGCTTGACCAGCATTTCCGGATTTTCCTTTACCAAATTATCAATCGCATTTTTTATAATTTCATCCTTTGTAATTGTTTCATCTATGTACGAATTTTGAATAAAATTCACAATATTGTCATACAATTTATACTCATCGCTTTCTTCCGCGGATACGACGGTAGGAAGCAATATAACAACAGCTATCAGCGCTGCAATAATTCTTTTTAATTTCATCGGTATACCCTCTCTATTGTTTATTTTTTATTACTAAAATATCAATATTATTGAGATATCTTTCCCCATTCACAGTTAGAAAATATTTTAACGCAATATTTCCGCCATTTTCCCCTAATGAAATTTTCACACATTCCGTTTCTATGTCCATATCCATATTGCCGTATGGCATACGATATGTAGCTGAAAATTTTTTCCCTTCTTCGCACAAAAATTGAGAATTATATGCTCCCTTCCGAGTGATGCTCACAACATTACCGTTAACTTTAACAATACAGCTTGCTGAATTTTCCTTTTCTTCGTACAAAATATAATACTTCCCATTGCGGCAATAAAAACTTCCCTCTACCGCAATTTTTACAGCTTCTTCATTATCCTCAAATACTTGTCTGCTTTCAATAGAAACAAGCGCATTTGTCATCAATCGTTCAATCATTCCTTTGCATTTATTTCTTTCTATGTAAAGCAAGCCCAATAAGCTCATCAAGCAAATCAGAATATTTCAAACCTGCCGCTTCCCAAAGCTTTGGATACATACTTATGCTGGTAAATCCCGGCATCGTGTTGACCTCGTTTAGAATAATTGAGTTATCCTTATTTTTAACAAAAAAGTCCACCCTGGTAAGTCCCATGCCATCTATCGCGCGAAAAGCCCGCACGGAATATTCCCGTATCTTTTCTTTAATTTCTTCATCCAAAACAGCAGGGATTTCAAGCTTTGTTGAATTATCCTTATACTTTGCATCATAGTCATAAAATTCGGTAGTAGGTATTATCTCCCCGATTTCCGCCGCTCTCGGATGCTCATTTCCCAAAACTGAGCATTCTACCTCTCGCCCCTCAATATTTTCCTCTATCAAAATTTTGCGGTCAAATTTTGAAGCATTTTCAAGTGCAGCTATCAATTCACTACGATTTTTAGCTTTCCCTATTCCCACCGATGACCCGGTATTGGCAGGCTTTACGAAACATGGATATCCTATTTCCTTTTCTGCCTCATCAACAATTTTATCCATGTTCTCAAATTGAAAAGTTTGTACAACAATCCAATTTGCCTGTGGAATTCCGGCATTTTTAAATATAATTTTAGCATATGCCTTATCCATGCCGACAGCGGAAGCAAGCACACCCGTACCGACGTACTTCATATTCGCAAGCTCTAAAAGCCCTTGTATCGTCCCATCTTCTCCATACTGACCATGCAGCACGGGGAAAACAACATCCGGAATAATTTTTTTAAACGTATCATCTTCAAATACTAAAATCGCTTTTTCTTTGGCATCAGGGGAAATAATCGCTTTTTTTAAATTCCCCGCATCCTGCCGCCACTCTCCGCTAAAAATTTTATCCCAACCTCCAGTATACAAAAACCATTCCCCGTCTTTTGTAATACCGATTGTAGTGATGTTATATTTTCTTTTGTCCAAATTCTCAATCACCGATACCGCTGACCGGCATGAGACCTCATGTTCAGGCGACTGACCGCCGAAAAGAACACATATATTCATTTTTCTGTCCATCAAACCGTACCTCCGCAATTATCATACTCTTTATGGATAACAATTTCAAGTGTCTAATAATAAATTTTATTAATCTTTTTTCAGTTTATTTAAGACATTGGCAAAGTATTCCGGAACTTCCGAGCAAAACTCCATATACTCTCCCGTTCTGGGATGAACAAATCCTATGGTTCTTGCATGAAGAAGCTGTCCTTGCAAATTGAACTTTTCCTTTTTTATGCCATATGTTTTGTCTCCCACTATGCTGTGCCCGATGGACGCCATATGCACACGAATTTGATGCGTTCTACCCGTTTCAAGCACACATTCAACAAGGGTATATTCTCCAAATCTCTCGAGCACGGTAAAATGTGTAACCGCTTCACGTCCTCCGCTTACAATCGCCATTTTCTTTCTGTCTGACGGATGTCTTGCAATCGGCTTGTCAATAGTACCATTATCCTCCTTAATATTTCCGTTTACAAGTGCAATATATCTGCGGACCGCCTTTCTTTCCTTAAGCTGTGCCGACAGCTTTAAATGTGCGTCGTTGTTCTTTGCCGCCACCAATAGTCCGCTGGTGTCTTTGTCGAGGCGATGCACGATCCCAGGTCTTACTACTCCGTTAATTGCCGAAAGCTCATCCTTGCAATGAAATAACAACGCATTTACAAGCGTTCCGGAAAAATTTCCTGCGGCAGGGTGTACTACCATCCCCTGAGGCTTGTTGATTACTATCAAATCTTTATCCTCATAGACAATATCAAGCAAGATATCCTCAGGGACAATTTCAAGAGACTCAGGCTCAGGAATATCTACTTCAATTATTTCAAACCCCTTGAGCTTATATTTTTTCTCAAGTCTTCGCCCGTCTGACAGTCTTATCAACCCCTCATCCGCAAGCCGTGCAGCATAAGAGCGCGAAATATCGTCCGTGTTATCGCTTATAAATTTATCCAGCCGTTCATTTTTATTCTCTTCTTGAACTGTCAAAACTACCTTCTTCATTTTTGTCCTCTTTGTCAAAAAACAATAAATAAACAATCAGCAATGCCGCACCTGTCGTAATTGCAATATCTGCGATATTAAACACAGGAAAATCAATAAATATCGTCTTAATAAAATCAACTACGTATCCCCGTGTAATTCTATCTATAGCATTTCCTGCAGCACCTGCAAACATGAGGCTCATAGCGGCACACAGCAGGCGGCTGTCGGGTTTGTTTTTCAAAAAGTAAACAACAACACCTATGCAAAACAGTACCGAAATAATAGCCAGCACGGCTGTCGCGCTGTGAAATATGCTAAATGCCGCACCTGTATTTTTCACATATACAAATTCAAATATATTATTAATAAACGAAACCGTTTCACTTTCTCCTATACTCTGTACAACAATATATTTTGAAAGCTGGTCTGCCACTGTAATAATCAGCGCAATAATTCCCCATACCAACATGCCAATCCCCATTTCCATTATTTTTCATCAATATAAGAAAGAGCAGAATGAATTTCATCTCTTGTCACATCATCAACCTGCATGACACTTCCAACTGCTGTCGGCAGTATAAATTTAAGCCGTCCATCCGCCTTTTTCTTGTCATTTTCCATAAACGAAAATATATCATCATATTTGGGAAGCAGAGAAGATGTGGGAATTTTATATGTGCCCAATACTTCTTTAATTTCATCAAGCTCATTTTGAGAAATCATGCCTCTGTTTTTTGCAATAAATCCTTCGGCACACATTCCCAATCCTACACACGCTCCGTGCGTCATTTTAAAATGAAATGCGCTTTCCAAAGCATGACCTATGGTATGCCCAAAATTTAAAATTGCTCTCAATCCATTTTCCTTTTCATCCTTTACAACCACGTCCGCCTTGATTGTACAATTGCACTTTACCATATGAATCAGCGTATCCGGTTCCAACTCTTTTACCTTATCCGCATTAAATTTTAAATATTCAAAAAAATGTTTGTCATATATAACACCATGCTTTACGACCTCACCCATACCCGAAATAAACTCCCTTTCCGACAAGGTTTTTAATACTGATACATTTATGTAAACCAATCTGGGCTGATGGAATGCGCCTAAAATATTCTTATTATCCGCAAAATCAATACCCGTCTTGCCGCCCACACTCGAATCTGACTGCGACAACAAAGTAGTCGGTACCTGTACGAAAGGTATCCCGCGCATATAAATTGCCGCGGCAAAGCCTGCCATATCCCCTACTACTCCGCCTCCAAGTGCGATAATCATACTTTTCCTATCCATCCGATGGCTAATGCAGCTTGAGCAAATATCCAGAATTGTCTGCATATTCTTATTTTCCTCTCCTGCAGGAAAAGAATGTACACAAACATCATATCCAGCGCATTGCAGCAGTTCTCTTACGTGCGAACCATAAATAGTATTTACATTTTCATCCGTAACAATCAACAGCTTTTTTGCTGCAGCAATATTTTTTAATGCGCAAACCAAGCCGTCAAAGTCTCTTTCAAATAAGATATCATAAGAATTTTCACCAAAATCCAAGCTTAATTTATCCATATCATCTCATTCCTTTTCAAATATATACAATCTAATTTTATCATAGATTAAAACAAAAGGGAAGGCAAAACTATTCCCTCCCTAATAAATACTTCATTTTACAAGTTTGTCATAGCAATCGGAGCAAATTTTTTCATATCCGGCAATTGTTCCAACCGTTTCACTGTGAACCCAGCAACGCTCGCATTTTTTACCCGATGCAACACCTATTTTAACCTTCACAAATTCACCTTCTACGGCGTCATCGTCCGCTTTATCCGCACCTTCTACAGCCGCCGAGGATGTTATGAAAATCTGCGCCAGTTCCGGTTCAATGGCTTTTAGAAAATCATAGGTTTCACCCTTTGCATAAACAACAGCAGCCGCCTCTAAGGATTTTCCTATTTTCTTCTCATTTCTCGCAATTTCCAGCGCTTTCAAAACATCGTCTCTTATTTCTATAATTCTGTTCCATTTTTCTTCCATAGCAGCGTCTTGATATTTTGCATTTTGTTTTGGCATACTGCTAAAGAAAACACTTGCTTTATCATCGCTGTTAAAATGAGGCATAAACTGCCAAATTTCCTCCGCCGTAAATGCAAGTACAGGAGAGAGAAGCTTAACCATTGCATCCAAAATGACAAACATAGCCGATTGCGCACTTCTTCTTGCATACGATGCGGCTTTTTCCGTATACAGCCTTAATTTTAATATATCCAAATAGAAATTGCTCATATCTACCACACAGAATTTGTGAACAGCATGGTATAAAAGATGAAACTCATAATTTTCATAAGCCGAAACAGCTTTTTCTACCAACTGGTTCATCTTAAGCATTGCCCATTTGTCAATTTCAAGCATATCATCATAGGCAACCATGTCCGTGTTAGGGGCAAAATCATTGATATTGCTCAAGATATATCTTGCGGTGTTTCTGATTTTTCTATATCCCTCGGAAAGCTGCTTGAGTGCCTCCTGTGACATTCTCATATCAGTACGATAATCGGCGGATACCACCCACAAACGCAGAATATCAGCTCCATATTGGTCTATGATTTCCTGCGGCGCAATGGAATTGCCCTTTGACTTTGACATTTTTCTGCCTTCACCGTCTTGAATCATACCATGAGTAATCACTATTTTATAGGGCGCAATACCCTTTGTTGCAATGCTTGTAAGCAAGGAAGACTGAAACCAGCCTCGATACTGGTCATTTCCCTCAAGATATAAGTCGGCAGGATAATCTAAATCCTCCCTTTCCTCGCATACAGCGGCATGACTTGAGCCTGAATCGAACCAAACATCCATGATATCGGTTTCTTTTGTGAAATGTTCATGACCACATTCACATTTTATACCCTTTGGAATAATATCATCGGCTTCAAACTCCCACCATTTATCAGGTCCCTGTTCCCTGAACAATTTCGCAACCGCAGAAATTGTTTCGTCACTAATAATCTCCTTGCCGCAGCTTGCACAGTAAAAAATAGGAATAGGAACACCCCATGTTCTTTGACGTGAAATACACCAGTCACTTCTGTCACGAACCATGCTGGTAATTCTATCCTCGCCCCATGCAGGAATCCATTGCACTCCCCTAATTGCCTCGCACGCTTTATCCTTCAAGCTGTCAACCGACGCAAACCATTGCTCTGTTGCACGAAATACAATCGGGTCGTTGCCTCTCCAGCAGTGAGGATACTGGTGAATGATATCCTGAGCCGCCAGAAGATTATTTGTAGATTTGAGCTTCTCTAAGATCTTTGCGTTAGCCTTCTCATAATAAAGTCCTGCAAACTCGCCTGCAAGCTCATTAAGCACACCCTTGCTATCCACAGGTACTATGATGTCAAGCTGTGGATAATTCCTGCACACAATATAGTCTTCCACACCATGTCCCGGAGCGGTATGAACACAGCCCGTACCTGCATCCAGTGTAACGTGGTCTCCCACTATAACCAAAGACTCCCTGCCTATAAACGGATGCTGACAGGTGATATGCTCTAAATCCCTTCCCATGAATTTTTTCACTATCTCATAACCGTCTATGTCAGCCGCCTTGCATACGCTATCAATCAATTCTGTGGCAAGCACATATATTTCACCGTTTTTCACCTTAACAAGCGAATATTCAAAATCAGGATTTAGTGAAATCGCAACATTACCTGGAAGCGTCCACGTTGTGGTTGTCCAAATAACAAAATAAACGTTATCTAATCCTTCAAATTTGCCTTTATCATCCTTTACGGCAAATTTAACGTAAATTGATGTGGTCTTATCTTCGGCATATTCGATTTCCGCTTCCGCCAATGCCGTTTCACAGTCAGGACACCAATAAACAGGCTTGAGCCCCTTATAAATCAGACCTTTTTTCGCCATCTCACCAAAAATTTCGATTTGTTTTGCAACAAATTCATTTTTAAGTGTCAGATACGGATTCTCCCAATCGCCAACTACTCCAAGACGCTTAAACTGCTCCTTTTGATGCTCTACATGACCCAGAGCAAACTCACGGCAGGCTTCTCTGAATTTTACCGGTCCTGCCTCATGGCGATTAATTCCCAATTTTTTTATTGCCTGACGCTCAATGGGAAGTCCGTGAGTATCCCAACCCGGAACGTACGGGGCATAAAACCCTTGCATATTTTTGTATCTTACAATGATATCCTTAAGCACTTTATTTAAAGCGTGTCCCATATGAATATCGCCGTTGGCGTATGGAGGTCCGTCATGCAAAATAAAGCTTTTTTTGCCCTTATTCCTTTTCTTCAGCTGATTATATAAATCAATACTCTCCCAATATCTCAGCATTTGCGGCTCACGCTCAGGCAAATTCGCCCTCATAGGGAAGTCCGTTTTAGGGAGATTAACCAATTTTGTATAATCTTCACACATAATGTTCATCCTTTCGATTCTTTTGGAAACCTCTGATTCTAAGACATCAAAAAGTGAGTCCTTGGGAAAAGTTTTAGCAATTTTACCTTCGATACACTCATCTTTGCCACCTAATATTTTTCGGGCATCAAGTCGCTTCTTAAAAAACAGTATTTTCGCTCAATTTTTCACCGACAAATCTAAACTCATTTTTTATCT
Organism: Clostridia bacterium; assembly: GCA_026418715.1. Taxonomy (GTDB): domain Bacteria; phylum Bacillota; class Clostridia; order UBA1381; family UBA1381; genus SKW16. The sequence continues at coordinate 11,593 of JAOAAV010000043.1, read as the reverse complement.
TTGAATTTCAGATGTTCCTTTGCATAACACATATGCTATATTTTACTCCATTTTCTCCAACATTTCAAGTAATCCTTTGCAAATTCCTTTCATTCTGGCTTTATAGCTTTCCACTTCCATTTTCATGCTTGCAAATTCGTTTTTCATATTTGTCATATCCTGACTTGTTTTTCTGAGCATTTCCTCGGACTTCAACTCGGCCTCTTTTATAATAGAATTAGCCTTGGCATCCGCATTTCTTCTAATATCCTCACTTGCATTATGCGCCAAAATTATGGAGTTTTGAAGAGTTTCCTCCATAGACTTGTACTGCTGCACAGCATCGGTAAGCACGGATATCCTATCTTTGAGAGCAATATTCTCTTTATATAACGCTTCATAGTCCTTTATCAGCATATCCATAAAATCATCTACTTCGTCGCAGCTGTATCCCCTGAATTTCACATCAAATGTTTTGTTTTGTATATCTATCGGCGTCAGCATTTCTTATCCCCCCAAGCTATATATATCTCTTTAATGATATATGCAGTCTGCCGCTTCTCGTAGTTGTGCCTATATCATCAAGCTTTAATCTACCAAATCCACGTGCACAAATTAAGTCTCCTACCGACAAATTACATGACAAATCTTCACATGGTTTATAATTTACCTGCACTTTCCCCGCCTTAATCAATTTTGCGCAATTATTTCTTGAAATTCTAAGTGCTGCAGCAAGTACCGCATCAAGTCTTGCGGATGCGGCAACTGTTTCAAAAATCTCAGTTTTTTCCTTAGGGAGAACTATCTGCCCTAAATCAACTGTATCCACACCTATGCCATGGTTTCCTATCTTTCTAAGATTACTTTTAATATACTCTGCAATGTCATCTGAAACAAAAACAAACGCTCCATCTTCTTCAACTAAAATATCCCCAGTTTTGCATCTGTCTATCCCTAATGACAATACCCCTCCAAGATAATCTCTATGCGACAGTCCTTCTCCAAAGCGTGAGAAAATTTTCAAGACAGTAACAGGGAAAACGTCTTCTTCCGGTTCTTGCCAATCGGGAAAAATACCAAGCATACACCTTTGCGCACCTTCATAGCCTCCGAAAAAGTGCATATTAACTTCTCTGGCAAAATATTCTTCTATCTGAACCTGTTCTGCTGGGTTTAAGAAGGAACTAAATCGAGCCCTTCCGTATTTGTCACATTGCTTTATCAAATCGTTTATTCTTGCAATAAGAAGTTTGTCTTCCATCAATATACTCCCGCAAACTAAAATGAGAGGAAACTTCCTCTCATTTTAAAACATCCCCCAGTCAATGTTTCCCTTTGAAAAACTGCCTTTAAACTCACCCATAATATCTATATGCGACGGGGCCGCCACAAAAATACCTCCTGACACCCTTTGTATATTGCCGTCCACACCATACACAGCACCCGCTACAAAATCCACAACACGTCTGGCCTCTTCAGGTTCCAACGCTCCCACATCAAATACAACGGGCTTTCTGAGTTTGATTTCATCCGCAACATTTTTAGATTCTTCAAAGCTTCTTGGCTTTAAAATAACAATTTTTGTCTGTACATTTTGATGAAGCGGAACAACCTTGCTCTTTTTTGAAAAAGGCAGTGCAGAGTTCTCTCTTTCCTCAACAATGTCCTGTTCCTCAGCCTCGTCTTCAAATTCTTCCGTTTCAAATCCTACAAAATTCTTTACTGCATCTACAAATCCCATAACCGAAAATCCTCCCTAATTATAATATCTATCTCCAAATATGGCGCTCCCCACCCGTACCATGTTTGAACCTTCCTCTATGGCGGCTTCATAATCTCCGCTCATCCCCATAGATAAATATCTCATGGAAACATTATCATATTTTTTTGACTGAATGTCAACATAAATTCTATTTATGTTACGAAAATGTAATCTGTTTGAAACAGATTCGTCAACTTTAGGAAGTATTGTCATAAGCCCTGAAATCTTTACAAAAGACAGCTTTCCCACATATTCCAAATAGGTTTCTATCTCCTCCGGCCGAATTCCGAATTTTGTCTCTTCTCCGGAAATATTTACCTGAATTAAAACTTCCGTCACTCTATTGTGCTTGTGCCCTTGACGCTCTATTTCATCCATTAATTTTATGCTGTCAACAGAATGAATAAGCTTTACCTTACCTACGATGTACTTTACTTTATTTGTTTGCAGATGACCGATTAGATGCCAGTTTGCGCGTGATACGCTGTCGTATTTTTGCATAATTTCCTGAACTTTATTCTCTCCGATATCCGTAATTCCCAAGCGAATTGCCTCGTTAATCAAATCTGCTCCGTGGGTCTTTGTTACGGCAACCAGAGTAATATCTTCCCTTTTTCTTCCCGCCCTCAAGGCAGCTTTTGAAATATTTTCTTCCACTTTATTAAGATTGTCATATATAAAATTCAAACCTCACACCTTCTTTTCTACTTTTCACCTATAAATATTCTGTCCATCGGCTCCAGCGGATTTTTAGAGTTCTTTTCTGGCTGAATGATTACAAATCCATCTTCATCATTGGTATAAAGAATTTCACAAGGCTTGAAAACAGGCGCGCCGCTTTTTTCAACTAAAACCCCCTTCTTTCCGTCTTCGACACGAACTGCATAAATAGGCACTTTAAAACCCGTATAACTTTTAAGTATTACCTTTGCACGGCTGTAACGAAGTGAAAAAATACCGTCCAGATACTTTTCACACTTTATTGTCAATATAATTTTCCCATTTTCCTCAGTGGATATATTATAAATGCTCGCAGTCGTCTCAGCTCCCAAAAGAGCATCAAATTTAACCGTTACACTTGAACCGACGGAATATTCCGGCGCCAGCTGGTTTGCGTCAACCTCAATCATCGCATACCATACACTGTTATCAACAATCTTGCACACTCCATCACCCTTTTTTACGTTGGTTTGGACGTTTTGAGAAGATGGAATATCAAGACCTTCAAAAGCACTGACGGTAAAATCCTTAATCGAATTCGGCGTTAATTTCTGCTCATACCCATCAACACAAGGAACAAATACTCCTGATATTTTTGAATATATATCGTTTTTCACATTGCCTATGCCGGATTCCAACGACTGCTTCTTTTTCTCCAGCTCTTCAAGCTGCGCATTGTCATTTTCCTGATACTCTCCTGAACGTATACTCTTTATCATTTCCTTGTATGACGCTATTTTAGAGATATTCTTGCTATATACCGCATCCAAAATATTATCCCTGCAAATTGCAACACGACTCTCCTCCGAGGCTGACTCCGTGCTGTAGGCTTGACTTGAAGCATTCTCGCTCTTCACAAGCTGAATCTTTTTTTCTATGTTGTTAAGCTCCTGCAGAGCATCGGTATTTACGTTTCCCTCATACACCGTAGCTATGCGCCTGTTTTTGCCCACTCGTTCCCCTTCCGCAATATATCGGTATATGGTTCCATCGGTCTGCGATGTATGTACCAATTCGTTTTTCACGATAAACGCGTTTCCCGAAACGGTTTCTTCTATTTTTGTAATATATGCGGTTTGAGTATTTACAGGTGCCTTTACATAACGCACACCGTAAAATACCACTGCAGAAACCGTGATTAAAATGATAAATATAATACTCTTCTTCATCTGTACACCATCTTTTTAAAGGGAGTTTCAGGCACTGAACATATATATGCCGAAAAAGTATCCGACATTTCTTTATAAAACTCAAACAAACTCATATCCCGCATATCTTAAATATTTCACTGCTCTATGAATTTTTTCCTCTTTGACCATAATATAATTTGTGCTGTAAGTCGATACCAAAAAAATACTGATTTGCGCTTTCTTAAGTACAGCGCTTATATCAGCAATAATTCCTATAGCAGAAAAATCAAGAGAGTCGGCAATTTGTATTATCCTAAAATCAGGTTCGCAGGTTATCCCCTCTGGAACACATTCTTTTCTGCATACCACAGACAGTTCTCCTTCAATTTTTGCTATAATAAAAATATCTTCCGAAATCGCCCAAAGCGGCAGTGCATCATCTTTTTCCGCTCTGCAGACGCAATATTTATTCTCTAAAAGTTTCAAATTCATTTTTAACCATTCTTCCCCGAAAAAGAATTATCCTTCTGTTTGATATTCTTCAAGCATGGCAGCACCGACAATCCCCGCATCATTTCCGAGGCTTGCCTTTTTAATTTGCGCAATCGGCAAATTTTTTGTGAAAGCGTTTTTCCTTACCGTCTCCCGAATAGGCGATATTAGATACTCACCCTCCGCCGAAATCCCTCCGCCTATAACGATAATTTCAGGCTGGAAAATGTTTATAATATTTGTAATGCCTATTGAAATATATGAGATATACTTATCTACTACTTGTTTTGCCAGTATATCTCCGCTTTTTGCACAATTAAACACGAACAGACCATCTATTTCGGCTCCGTTTTTCACAAGTTTATATAAATCACTGCTTCTGTCGGATATAATTTTTTCCTTCGCCATTCGTACAAGCCCCGTTACGGAAGCATACTGTTCAAAACAACCGAAATTTCCGCAGCTGCACTTATGACCTCCCGCGGCAATAACCATATGACCAATTTCTCCAGCACCGTAATTTAGCCCTGTATAAAGCTTATTGCCAATAATTATTCCGCTGCCGACTCCCGTCCCAAGCGTAAGCATAACCGAATTTGAATATCCTCTCGAAGAACCTGAAATAAATTCTCCCAATGCCGCACATCTGGCGTCATTTTCTATAAAAACTGGTTTTTTTATATGCTTTTGTAATTCTGCCCTTATAGGCAATGCCTCTTGGCAAATGTTAAATATATTAAAAACGGTACCGTTTTTAATATCCGGCGTGCCTGGCGTTCCTACCCCTATGCTTTTTACCAAATCAAGCGATATGCCGTTATCTGCAGCAAGACGCTCTATCGTCTCCGCCATATCCTTTATAATTTCACCATACGGTCTTTGACTTTTTGTTTTTACGGAAGTCTTGCAGACAATCCTGCCATCCTCCACCATACCGACTGCAATATTGGTGCCGCCCAAATCAACACCTACATACATCCGCAAAAACCACCTCCGGTTTCCAATAAGTATCTTAGTGTGCTTGCTGCATAAAAATTATTACCTAAAATCCCCGCAACAAATTTATTATTTATAAAATCCGAATTTTTACTGGCCATCAAATCCACAATCCAAGCAATAATCAAGCCATCGTCGAGCTTGATTTTCTTCTTTCCCAAAACATCAAAAATGTTCTCTTTTTGCAAACTCTCCCGCATCTTCTTATACCGTTTATCTGCTTTATGGTAAGCCCTTACAATACCTGACATAAGACTTCGGACTTTGTAAACGGCCAAATTATCAATTTTAAACGCTAAAGCAGCATATTCCATCCCCATGAGCATATCGTAAGAATACCGCGCTTTCGCAATAAGATAATCACTGCTGTTAAAGTAATATTTTTCTCCCAATAATCTGCCAAATGTTTTATAGCAGTCGTAATAACCTGTTTTTATGCTTCGTTTTATGTTTTCCGTATTGAAATCCATAGTTCCGATAATATTATCGGCGCACTTAATCGTAAAAATGTTAATCCCCGATATGTCCGCACTTTTTGAAATTCCCACACCGCCTACGTCAACAGCGATGATGTCTCGTATTCCTCTGTTGATCAACATATTAACGGGCATATTGTTATTGACGCCGCCGTCTATGAATACCTTATCATCAATAGTCTGAGTTTTAAATCCCGGCAGGCAGGCGCTCGCCATCATATATTTCACAAGCTTTCCCTTGGGAATATCCTCCTTAAAAAGCTCAATTTCCTTTCTATCAGTAAGCGAATAGGTGACAAGTCCGTAATCTATACAAGAATTTCTTATTTTGTTTTCATCTATTATTTCATTTAAAAGCCTCTCTAGAGGAGCATTGTCAATACCGCTGTTTTTATATACCTCTCCGATTAATGCAAAGATATTTTTAATATCAAAAAGATTATCCGTTCGGACACAGGGAATGTTCACAATTTTATCCATGGTGATGCCTGTCCATAAATTAAAAGCGGTCTCAATGTCATTTTGGACAAACAGCGCCCCGTTGATTGAACCAATGGATGTTCCGGCAACCCCCGAAATCTTTATTCCGAGTTCAGTCAATGCCTGCCATACCCCAATCTGATATGCTCCTTTTACTCCGCCTCCGGCAAAAACCAATCCTGCGCTATGCAATTCTTTCGCCTCCTCATGTCTGCATGAAAAAAGACGCTCTCGAAAATCTCACTTTTATTGCAAACAGCTAACTGTCTCATTTTTTTGGATTTAAAATATCACGCCAATCCAAGTCACCACGCTCAAGCCCGTGAATTAAAACCTCGGCTGTTGCAGCATTAGTTGCAATCGGTATGTTGTACATATCACAAAGCCTTATCAAAGATGATACGTCAGGCTCATAATTTTCAGGCGTCAAAGGATCACGGAAAAACAAAACAAGGTCAATTTCATTATATGCAATTCTTGCTCCTATCTGCTGATCTCCTCCTTGCGGACCCGATAAAAAACGATACACGTTCATTCCCGTATTTTCTATAATAAGCTTTCCCGTGGTAGCTGTCGCAAACAACATATGCTTGCTTAAAATACCCTTATATGCAATACAAAACTGCACCATCAACTCTTTCTTTTTATCATGCGCTATCAATGCTATATTCACGCAAACCCCTCCATTTTCGGTTTTTTATAGCACCCCTCATATACACTCCCTCTGCCTATCCGCAGAAAAATCCTCCGGTCTTTTCATCTTGCTTATCGGAATGTTTGCAACCAAAGCAGGAACCTCCCGTGAGCCGTCCTCGCTTTTCGCACGTGTAAGCCGTATATCAAATTCTTCATGATTAATTTCCACGTATCTTGATAACACTTCTAAAATTTCGCCCTTGAGCATTTCCAAAAATTCCGGAGAAACATTCGCTCTGTCATGAATTAACACAAGCTGCAATCTTTCTTTTGCCGCATTCTTGGAAGAATCCTTTTTACCCTTGAAGAATCCGAAAAAATCCATATGATATACCCTCCTTACTGCTTTACACCGAATATCTTTTTAATCGCAGCAACAAACGCATTGTCGCCCGACAAATCCATGATAGGAACATCCTCCCCCGTAATACGCTTGGCAATATTGCGATATGCTGCGCCTGCTTTTGATTTTTCATTGGTAACCGCAGGCTCGCCCCTGTTCGTGGAAGTAATAATGTCCTCGTCATCCGGTACGACGCCGATTAACCCCACTGCAAGAATATCCAAAATATCATCGACATTCATCATGTCGCCTTTTTTCACCATATCCACCCTTAACCTATTTACAATAAGCTTAATATCCCTGATCTCGTTTGCCTCCAAAAGACCTATAATCCTGTCCGCATCACGCACTGCGGAGACTTCCGGAGTGGTTACAACAAGCGCCTTGCTTGCACCGGAAATTGCATTTTTAAAGCCCTGCTCAATTCCCGCCGGACAATCTATAATGACATAATCGAATTCATTTTTAAGAGAATCACAAAGCTCCCTCATCTGTTCAGGCGTCACAGCATTTTTATCTCTTGTCTGTGCAGCCGGAATCAGATACAATCCATCAAAACGCTTGTCCTTAATCATTGCTTGATTCGGCCTGCATTTTTTTTCAACAACATCCACCACATCATATACAATTCGATTTTCAAGGCCCAAGACAACATCCAAATTTCTAAGCCCTATATCAGTATCAATAAGTACAACCTTTTTCCCTATTAAAGAAAGAGCCGTTCCGACATTTGCACTGGTTGTTGTCTTTCCTACCCCGCCCTTGCCTGATGTTATTACGATTACTTCTCCCATAGTGTGACCTCCAACATACATTTGTTTATACTATAACATATTCGTCTGCCTTTTGTCCATATTTTTATGAAATATAGCAACTATTTTTTACTTTTTATGTTATATTTCCCAAAATAAGGAATTGCTATTTAATCGGATACAGAAATTCGTCAATGTAAATGGTGTTATCTTTTATATAAGCACGCTCAGGTATGATTTCATGCCGCACGTCATTATCAGGCGGGCGAGTAATGATATCCGCAATTCTTATCTGTGTAGGTGAAAGATTGAGGGCGACAATAAAAGCATCCCTGTTTCCTGTACAGCCCGCATGAACTATGCCCCGTACGGCACCCATCACAACAATGTTTCCCGCCGCCACAATTTCAGAACCTGGATTTACATCGCCGATAACCACAAGATTGCCTTCAGATTCAAGCAACTGACCGCTTCTTATAGTCCCTTCATGAAATTTGGTATACCCTTCCTTGATATCTTTAAATATCTTCTTTGGAGAGGATTCTAACTCTTGATACCCTATTGAAATTTCACATTCGCTTAAAATCTCAGATACATTCTTTTCCAGTTGAAGGCGCTCATCCTGAGATAAACTTCTTCCCGAAAAATTGATATTATATGCCCCGCTCGAAAAAAAGCTTTTCGATTGATTGAATTTTTCAATCACATCACTCATTATTATGCTAAAAGGCATATCCGGCGATAATATCACTGAAACTCCGTCCTTTTTCCCCTTTAAAACAACGCTTTCATTCAACATAGATATTTTCCCTCTCCACTTTAAATTCCTTATTTTTAACATATAAATCATGGAAGCATCTGATTTATAGAATACCTGTCAGACTCAACCGTAGTATTTAATTTAAAGTACTCATCAAATATATCCTTTGCCACATATCCAGAATTTGCACCGCGAAAACCGTGCTCAATCACAACCGCAACCGCAATTTCAGGATCATCAAATGGGGCAAACGCCACAAACAAAGCATTGTTTGAAACCTTGCTCCCGATTTGAGCCGTCCCTGTTTTTCCGCCTATCGCAATTGGATATCCTTCAAAAATGCTGCTGGCAGACCCTTCCTCTACAACCCTTTTCATACCTTCCTTAACGGCTTTTATCGTAGAAGATGACATCTTTATCGTTTCCAATACGGTAGGCTGTGTTTCCTTGATGATACTTCCATCTACAGAGGAACGCACGCTTTGAATTATATTCGTTTTATATCGAGTTCCCCCGTTTGCTATGGTTGCAATGTAACTTGCAAGCTGTATGGGGGTAAATGAATTATATGACTGTCCTATTGCTGCTTGAAGGGTATCCCCGCCATACCAAGTTTTCTCATCCTTTGTTTTTCCCGCTTTCTCTTTTACCGCAGGGCTTGCCGCATTTCCCTTGACTTCATCGCTTAGTTCTATCCCCGTAAATTCTCCCAGACCGAATTTTGCCGCATATTCATCAATTTTATCAATTCCCGTTCGTCTTCCCGCTTCATAAAAGAAATAGTTGCATGAATTCTCAATTGCACCAGATACATTGAGCGGACCATGCGTTCTGTGTTGCTCTGTCCATATCCAGCAGCGAGGCTGATATCCGCTGTAAAAGGTATAAACTCCCTTGCATTCTATAATTTCTGAAGGATTAATTGCACCCGTTTCAAGTGCGGCAATCGCTGTGAGAGGTTTAAAAGTGGAGCCAGGAGTATATGTACCTCCAAGCGCTCTGTTCCACATGGGTTTGTCTTTGTCAGTGCTAAGTTTCTGATAATCTTTGTTGAAATTGGCAGGGTCATAGGTTGGGTAAGATGCCATTGCCAGCACATTGCCATTTTTTACATCCAAAACGACAACCGCACCGGCATTTGCATCGGCACCTTTCCTGTCCGACACCGAGCCGCCGCTTTCTCTGATTTTTGCAATGTTTCTTGCCAGCGATTCCTCAGCGACAGCCTGCAAATCCGAATCAATCGTAAGCATTACATAATTACCCGGAACAGGATCCACATCTTCAGCAAGCTTTACAATATTCCCGTTCACATTCTGCTCCACATTTTTAGTTCCGTCAGTGCCATGCAGATATTCCTCAGCAATTTTTTCAATCCCCTGCTTCCCCACAATATCATTATAGCCATAGCCCTTTCCCTTGAGAGATGCATATTCCTGCGCATTCATTTTCCCTATTCTCCCTAGAATATGGGCTGCAAGTGTTCCTTTATCATAATTTCTTATGTAATCATTCGTAATCAGAACTCCTGCAAACTCCCTTTGACGCTCCTTTATTTTTGTCACAACGTTAATATCTATATCCTCGGCAAGTACAAAAGGTGAAGTAAGCGTAAACCCTCCGCGCAAGTCCGCCTCATAACGCACTCCAATAATTTTTCGCTTTTCTTCGTCCGTGTAGCCGTTTTTTAATTTATATACCTTCTCCGTGTAATAATCGAATACCTCGTCCGCAGTCATTCCTTCATTCAAAGAGTTTTTTCTCTCCTTAAACCATGTGGACTTCTCATCTTCCGTACTGCCATCCATATTATCATCCTGAAAAACAAAATCATGTCCGTCTGCCGAAAGCGGCAAGGTATCATAATAAGCAGTTCCCGACTCTTCCAAAATCTTAAGAAGCTTGAGCAGCATATCGTTCAAATCATCATTTGACATATCTGTTTTCTGAATCTGCAAAGAGTATCCCACACGGTTGCTGACAAGGGCTTTCCCGTTTCTGTCAAGAATTTCCCCGCGCGGCGCTTTATCCACAATGCTTGTTGTAAACCTTTGCGTCGACATAGCAAGATACTCATCACCCTTTACCACCTGCAGGTAAAAAAGCCTGCAAAGCAAGGCAACCGCAAATAATCCAACTGCTGTCTTCAATATGATAAACCTTTTACGCTCTGCTTGCACCTTCAATTCCTCCAAAAAAATCAGGCTGTAACAAATTATTGACCATTGCATCAATACATTTTCCATCAATGCATACGCATGAATGATTTTTCATCGTACCTGTACAATGTAAGCTTAATCAGCGGATATATTATAAATGTAATAAGCGTATTATAAACTGCAAAAGGGAAAATAATGACCTTAACTGCCTCAAAAATGGATGCCTCGTGTGCGATATAAAATCTCAAAACAAAAAAGACAAACTCACATAAAAAACTCAGCAAAAATACCATGGGCAGCGCAAATGACAGCTTTTCCTTAAAAAAATGCTCCCCAAGACCAAAGCAAAACAACGAAGAATACGAATAGATAATAACATTCACGCCCAAAGTACGTCTGCCTAAAAAATCAATAAGCAATCCGCATATTATCGGTATTACGGTAGAATAAGAAAATTTCTCCTCCATAATTGCAAAACAAACAACAAATACGAAGACAATATCAGGGAAAATTCCTTTTACGGATATGTAACGGCACAATGTAGTTTGAAAAATTACAATTAAAACTATCCAAATGCCAAGCTTCAAATTCCTATTCATGTCCCCTCCTACCCTAAAATCACCAAAACTTCATGCAAATTATTAAGATCTGCCGCAGGTTCTATCACCGCATACTGCATCGCTCCTGCATTATCCGATTTTATCTCGCGAACTCTTCCAACAAGAATACCCGGAGGATACACTCCACCTAACCCTGATGTTTCAACCATATCCCCCACAACAACAGATGCATTCTTATCCATAAAGCTCATTTTGCAGTATCCACGCTTGCTTAATGCAACATCGCCC
>JAOAAV010000041.1 GCA_026418715.1 Clostridia bacterium | reverse complement strand
TTCCTCTTTTCTGTGGTATACTTTATTTGATCCATTACGATCTCCTCCAGTCACTTTTGTATGCAACTTAAGTATAACTGGTTTTGATCCTAATGGATATTATTTTTTATATCTTTGGGCAATTTATTTTACAACTTGCTTGATTAGCTCCTCTATCTTGTTTTCTGCAGAACTCTTGCCTTTAAATATGATTTGTTGTTTGTCCAATATAAGTTTCTGACGGTTTTTCATTTTGATTTTTTATTGGGGCTTATATTCAATACAGAATATAAAAAAATCCTTTACAACTATTTAGCGAAAATTCCAAAAATGCTTCGGCAAATCAAACGCACCAATGGACCTGCAACAAAAATTTGCCAAGATAGAGCCATCGGAAAGTTGATTGCCACTGTTTGAAGCCATTTTGCGAATAATTCACTTTGTGCGTCTTTAAACAAAACAGTTGCAATCAAACTCATAATAGGACACATAACGCAAACCGTCATTACAGACACTGCCAATACAACAGCAATAGCTCTGTCTTTTTCCGGATTTACAAGCCTGAACGCCAATTTTCTCGCTAATGGTCCTCCAATTATTTCTTGTAAAGCTATTACAACAATTGATAGCATGATCAACTCAAACGGCGAAATTTTAAACATAGCGTTTGACAGGCCGCCTCTTCTGATTGCCGCATTATATACCTCCATCCCATAAACCATGGCAATGGCCATTAAAGATGCAAATATTATTTTTTGAAATCTTGTTTTTGGCATAAATTCTCCCTTCGTAAAAAAACTGCGCAAATCCATTGTCTGGACTTACGCAGTTTGCTACTCGACAAATAAATAAGATTATCTCTTTGAAAACTGTGGTGCACGGCGGGCAGCTTTCAAACCGTACTTCTTTCTTTCCTTCATTCTTGAATCTCTTGTTAAAAAGCCTGCCTGCTTTAACGCGGGTCTGTAAGCTTCAGAATCCACTTCAAGCAATGCTCTCGCAACACCATGACGAATTGCTCCTGCCTGACCCGTAAAACCGCCGCCGTTAACCTTTACGATTACATCAAATTTATCCAAGGTTGACGTAAGAGTCAAAGGCTGACGAACTATAACCTTTAAGGTTTCCAATCCGAAATATTCATCAATTGTTCTGTCGTTAATTGTGATTTTTCCGTTGCCCGGTACTAATCTAACTCTTGCAACGGATGATTTCCTTCTGCCGGTTCCGTAATACTGTTCTTTAGCCATATCTTCAAATCCCCCTTCTTACTTAATGTCGCCTGTCCAGTTTTCGGGCTTTTGTGCAGCGTGCTCATGCTGTGTACCCTTGTATACACGAAGTCTTGCAATTGACTTCCTTCCTATAGAGTTGTTCGGAAGCATGCCTTTTACCGCATACATTATTGCTTTTTCGGGATTTTCCGCCATAAGCTTGTTGTAACGGATTTCCTTGATTCCGCCCGCCCATCCTGTGTGATAGTAGCGAACCTTTTGGTTTAGCTTCTTGCCTGTTAAAACCACCTTTTCGGCATTTAAAATGATTACGTGATCTCCACAATCCACATTTGGAGTATAAGTCGGCAAATGCTTGCCTCTTAAAATACTCGCAGCAGCCGCAGCTACCCTTCCGAGCGGCTTATTTTCTGCGTCAATAATATACCATTTTCTTTTAATTTCATTCGGTTTAGCCATATAACTGCTCATGAATAAAGACCCTCCTTATTAATTATTAAAAACGATTTCTATGAAACCTGCGTATTGTATTCTACTACTTTTAATCTTTCATGTCAACAACTTTTTTAAAAAAAATCAATATATCACCTCAAAGCTTTTATTTTCTCTTTAATTCTCAGTTATACTTAATTATTCTCACGTTCAATTTTGATTTTTTACAAAACTCTTGAGCGAATAAAAGCCCTGGCCCATATTTTCTATCACAATTAAAAAACACCGATTCTGTAATTAATCAGTGTTTTTTGAAAGATTGCTGTCAGTCCTTTTTTTATATACCAAAAACTTCATTGTTAAAAACGTAATGGGAATTCCGATTACAGCAGCAATTGCGTAGGCAAGCGTCGAATTTAAATTAAGATGCCTAAAAATCCAGACACATATATATTGTATCAAAAAATTAGGGATATAGCTTATGGGGAATACGATAAATTTGCGCCATGTGGGCTTTTCTTTGAATGTAATGAATGTGTTTAGGAAAAACGATATTACCATGCTCAAAATATAAGCGGCAACAAAAGTAATATTGTATTTTTGGACAACTTGGCTGACAGTGGAAGATACAGATATTACCATGTCAAGCAAAGTGGCGATAACGGTTGTGTTAAAGGTATTTATAAAACCGATAATCACAAACAGCAAAAACTGTACATTCAAAAAATGGCGAACATATTCCATAAGCTTAACAGGTAGAATTCTATCAAGCCTATTTAAAATTGTATCCAGAAACTTTTGCAAAACGATTTCCTCCCGATATTCAAACTATATCAAAAACCAGAATCTAACACCTTTATCCGTATTTTCCACTCCATATGCGGCTTTATGCAAAAGCAATATATTTTTGGCAATGGAAAGTCCGAGGCCTGTTCCTCCCATAGAACGATCACGGGATTTGTCGATTTTATAGAATCTATCCCAAACCTTATCAAGTTCGTTTTCCGGAATGTGTTTGCCTTCATTTTCTACACAAACAAGCTTTTTTGTCCCTTTTTCCGAAACGGATACATATATTTTATGTCCATTTGGAGTATGGCGTATTGCATTGGTGATAAAATTTGTAACAACCTGTTCAATTTTGCCCGAGTCAAAGTTTGCTTTCATTTCGTCTGAAGAAAAGTTTAAAATCATTCGTATATCTTTCTCTGCACAATTGTGCTCAAAACGTGAAACAATTTTCTTCAAAAACGGACAAATGTCATGTTCTTTAATGTCAAGCTTTTGAACTCCGGCTTCGAGTCTTGAATTCTCAAGCATATCAAGAACTAAAGCATCCATCTTTTTTGTTTCGTCCACAATGACATTCAAGTAGCGTTCTCTTTTTTCAGAGGATATATTATCATTTAAGCCTTCCGAATAAGCACGAATAATTGCAAGAGGCGTTTTAAGCTCATGGGATACAGCTGCAACAAATTCTTTGCGTTGAAGCTCGATTTTACGTTCACGTTCGATATCGCTCATAAGTTTTTCATTTGCATCCATAAGCTCATGTATAGTAGCATCGAGTTGCGTAGACATATCGTTGATATTCTGTGCAAGCTTTCCGACTTCATCTTGCGAATGTACCTCGCATTTTTGTGAAAAATCAAGGTTTTTCATTTTTGTAGTAACTTGCGTTATATTTAAGATAGGTCTTGTGACAAGCTGCGAAAATATAATTGACATTGCCACAACCACAAAAAAGGCAACGAAAAACCATAAAATATGAGACCCTTGCATAACCTCCACTGCTTCGTCAACGGATTTTAACGTAGTAACGGCAAAAATCATCTGCCCTAATCCGTCTTTTTCTATTTTCTTCACCACAACCATATATTTATCTCCGGATTCACCGTTTTTATAGATGTAGTGAATTTTCTGCCCGATGTTGAGAGTTTCCCCTTCATACAATCTGTTAATCCACAGCAGGGCCGCCCTGGCGGATTCAGCCCTTCTCATGGAGGCTTGCGAATTTCTCTCATCCGGAAGTGTTATTGATGTTATTATTCCGGATGCTTTTCGACTTACAAGTTCAAATTCGCTGATACTAAAATGTGTTTCCCCACCGTCAGATGGAGGGGCAGCGTCCTCTCCATATATGGAGATATTTATATTTTTGCCTTTTTCAAGGATATCACCTATATTATCCGGAATGTCCATACGAACACCGCCCTGCTTGCCTCCGTTTATCCTCCAGCTTCCGTCGGAATTTGAAATTTTTATCGGGAAATAAATATTTCCATCATTTACTTCGCCAACGGCGGAATATTGCACGGTAATATATGATCCTTTTTTCAATTTCAAATCCGAAAATGCCTTATCACGCACCGCATTGTCCAAGGATATCCTGATGTTTTGTCCATCCTCCGTAAGAACAGTCATTTCGTAGGATGCGGCATAGAGAATATTGCCACTGTCATTCATGACGAGCAGATAGGAATCATTTGAATTTGAAAAATCAACCATGCTGCTGTTGATTTCTTCGGGATCGTCCAATACGGCATACTCCTTTGAAAACTGCTCCACCTGCTTTGCAAGTTCTTCCTTTTTATAGTATATATATATTTTTCCGTAGAAAAACACTTGAAGGAAAAAGGTAATGAAAATGTAAATACAAAACATTACTGCGGTCAATAAAAAAATCTTTGTTGTAATGGAAGCGTTTGTCCAAATTCTTTTCATGGATATGCTGTCCTTTCCACCTCTACTCCACATTCTCCTCAAATTTATAGCCTGCTTTAATCAACGTCTTTATGTGCTGCGCCTTATCTCCAAGTTTTGCTCTCAGCTTTTTTATATGGGTATCCACTGTTCTCAGATCTCCGAAATAATCATATCCCCAAACCTTTGAGAGAAGGGTATCTCTTGAAAGAACCTTCCCTTTGTTATTCATTAAAAATACAAGAAGGTCGTATTCCTTGGGAGTAAGGTCTATGTATTCGTTGTCAAGCTGGACGGTATGGGAAGCTTGATTTACCGTAATCCCGCCAATGGAAATCACGCCTTCCTCTCCGCATACATTTCCGTATGAACGCTTTATAAGTGCATTTGCTTTTGCCAGAAGCACTTTCGGACTAAACGGTTTTGTAACATAATCATCCGCTCCGAGCTCATATCCCGTAAGCTTGTCGTCCTCCTCACTGCGAGCGGTAATCATTATAATCGGAACATCCTTGGTTTTGCGGATTTTACGGCACACTGAAAAACCGTCTATTTCAGGAAGCATAATATCTAAAAGAATCAAATCAAAGTCCTGATTTTCCACAAGCTCTATTGCCTCCAAACCATCTTTTGCCTCTGTCACCTCGTAACCGCCGCTTTCAAAGTAGTCTTTAATAACCTCTCTCATAAGTGCTTCGTCTTCCACAACCAAAACGCTAAGCTTCATTGGCTCTACCCCCCAAATTATACTTATTGTTATTATACATTATAGAAATGCGCTGTGTATACTTTGTGTATATTCTGTTAACTTAATTTTATCATTTATCCAAGATAAATACAAAAGAAATCTTAAGTAGAAATTATAGAATATTATCCATTAAATATAATGTCAGCCAAAAATATGACAGCAAGAAAAAATATAACTGCACCAAAGCTAATGAGGAATTTGATTGCACGATGGTTTTCTTCATCCTTCCACATTTTTGCCTGCTTGATGAAAAGAAGCGCCGTGCCGCATACAATGGCAGGTAAAAAGAAAAAGCCGATAAGCGCCGCTGATTTTTGGGTGTAAGAGGTGATAAACTTTAAAACAATCACAAAACAGCTCAGCCCGAACACTAAACCTACAGACAAAAGCACAATAGGTCGGGTTATTATTTGAGTAAATTTATTCATTAGTATGCTCCTTTCGTTAATAGCATAAATCTATCATAAAACTGTTTTTTTTTCAATAGCCTTCATTTTATACAAAACGCAGTTTTTCCACTGCATTTTAAACAATTTTAGAGTTGTAATCTTTAAAACAAGATGTATAATAATGAATTATACCAAAAAAGGAAGGGGAAATACAAATGGGGAAAACCTTAAAATTTGTTTCCAAGTATCTTGCGGATATGAAATGGAAAATAGTTTTAGCACTTTCTCTAAGTTTTGTATCCAGTGCATTGATTATTTGGAGGCCTAAGGTTTCGGGACAAATTGTCGACAAGGTTGCACAGCCTGTTTATTTGGCACTGTCATCCGGAAAAGCGGTGGATGCAAGCCTTTATTCGGTGCTGCTTTCTCTTTCGGGGCTTATTTTGCTGATTACTGTTGCAAGGAGCCTCTGTCTGTACTTTTACCGTTATACTACCGAAATCGTTTCACAGTCGGTTTGGCGTTCCATGCGTGAGGATATGTACAGAAAATTGAGCATTTTGGATTTTGAGTTTTTTGATAAGAACCGAACTGGCGATATCATGACAAAAATGACATCGGATACCGAAATGCTTCGTCACTTTTCGGCATTTACGCTGATTATGACAATTGAAAATATAGTGCTGTTTGTCGGAGCGATTTTTGCAATGCTTTTGATTAACCCTATTTTGACCGGATGTCTTGCGGTTGTTGTACCGTTTGTATTATTTTTGTCACGCAGCATGGCAACAAACATTCGTCCTAAATTCCATCGAGTGCGCGAGGGCTTTTCCGCTCTCAACTCAAACGTACAGGAAAATATCGGGGGCAACAGGGTAGTAAAAGCGTTTGCAAAGGAAGATTATGAAATAGAAAAATTTGAGGAAAAGAATCAAGATTTTGCCCAGAGGAATAGGGATGTTGCCGATTTACAGTCAAGTTACATACCTAAGCTGGACTTTTCGGCAGGAATGCTCAGCGTGATACTGATTGCCGCAGGAGGAGTTCTTGCTGTTTGGGGCAAGGTATCCATTGGTGATATTGTTACGTTTAACGGTCTTTTATGGGCAATTAACAATCCACTTCGTATGTCCGGCTGGTTGATGAGCGAAATGGAGCGCGCTGCGGCAAGTACGGAGCGTATTTTAGAGTTTTTGGAGACCGAGCCGAAAATTAATCCTGAAATCGAAAAGCCTGTTAAGGTGGAACGCTTTCTAGGAGAAGTGGAGTTTAAGAATGTAACATTTAAATATGACAATGATTACGTTTTAAAGAACATATCCTTTAAGGTTCAGCCGGGGCAAACTGTTGCGATTGTCGGCCCTACTGGCTCTGGCAAGTCCACGCTTGTGAATTTGATAAGCCGCTTTTATGACGTTTCGGAAGGCGAGGTTTTGATTGATGGCATCAACGTGAAGGATGTTGACTTATACAGGCTGCGTGATAATATTGCCATGGCTATGCAGGATATTTTCCTTTTTTCCGACACGATTGAAGGAAATATTGCATACGGAAATCCCAGCGCAAGCTTTGATGATGTAAAGCGTGTATCGCAGGCGGCTGATGCAGACGGGTTTATCAGCAGGATGCCGGACGGATATGACACGATTGTTGGAGAAAGGGGTGTCGGGCTTTCAGGAGGACAAAAACAGCGCATAGCTTTAGCAAGAGCACTTTTGAAAAATCCGTCCATTTTAGTTTTAGACGACACCACATCCGCAGTTGACATGGAAACCGAACATTTTATCCAGCAAACTCTTAAGGAATATTTTGCGGACAGGACCACATTCATCATAGCCCATAGAATATCTTCGGTGAAAAATGCTGACCTTATACTTGTTCTTAGCGACGGACAGATTATTGAATACGGTACACATGAAAATCTTATAAAAAGACCTGCCGATGAGGCATATTACAGAAGCGTATATGAAAATCAAATGGGTGACTTTGACAGTTTCTATACCGCAGCGCAGGGAGGGATAAATAGTGGCAAGAAATAAAATTGATATTGATGAGGTACTGGAAAGCGAGTTTAAGCTTGAATATTTAATGCGGATTTTAGCGTATGTAAAACCGTTTAAGAAGACGATTGTGCTTATAGTAATTTTGCTTATGCTTACAGGTATTGCCAATATTGTGAATCCTGAAATCGTTAAAATCACAATCGACAAGTTTATTCCGAACAAGCGGATTGATTTTATACTTCTTGCGGCCTTTGCATTAACCGCGACAACGCTCTTGACTTCGCTCATCACCAAATATAAGATTACCGCAATGAATAATGTGGGACAAAGCGCGATTGCGGCACTTCGCAAGGATGTATTTTCCCATCTGCAAACTCTGCCGTTTTCTTATTTTGACAATCGCCCGCATGGGAAAATTTTAGTGCGTGTTGTTCATTATGTAAATTCAATAAGCGACCTTTTATCGAACGGACTTGTGAATATAATCACGGATCTTTTTAATGTGCTTGTGCTTGTCGCCGTAATGCTCGCGGTAAACTGGAGACTGGCGCTTGTGGCAATGTCTCCGTTTCCTGTTTTCGTGGTTATTATTGTGCTGATGAAAACAAGCCTGCACCGTGCGTGGCAAAATTACAGCGCGAAAAATTCCAACTTAACAGCGTACATACAAGAAAGCATCTCAGGTATGAAGGTTACACAGGCATATTCGCGTGAAAATTGCAATCAGGGCATTTTTCACGATATGATTATGGATGCAAGCGAAAAATGGATGAAGGCACAGAAAATAGCGCAGGCGATAGGACCCATGGTTGACCTTGCATCCATTGCCGCAACACTCCTTCTGTATATTTACGGAATACGCAATTTTGACAACGGGATTACAATCGGTATGCTTACTCAGTTTACTATTTATGTGGCAATGTTTTGGAATCCGGTTGTCAATCTTTCAAACCAGTATAATGCGCTTACTACTGCATCTGCCTATATGGAAAGCATATTTGACCTTCTTGATGAAAAGCCGAATGTGAAGGATGCGGATGATGCGGTGGATATGCCAGTCATTAACGGAGATATCGAGTTTAGGAATGTATGTTTTGCATATGAGCCGAAACAGATGATTTTAAATAATGTAAACTTTAATGTAAAGCAGGGAGAAACCATAGCCTTAGTTGGCCCTACCGGAGCGGGGAAAACCACGATTATAAATCTTTTAAGCCGCTTTTATAACCTTACGGACGGTACCATTTTTATTGACGGCATAGACATAAGCAAGGTGACTTTAAAATCTTTGCGCCGACAAATGGGCGTAATGCTGCAGGATACATTCATATTTTCCGGAACCATTGCGGACAATATCCGCTATTCCAAGCTGGATGCGACAGAGCAGGAAATAATTGATGCGGCAAAAACGGTTTGTGCGGATGAATTTATACAGAGTATGGAAAACGGATATGATACCCAGGTCAACGAAAGAGGGTCAAGGCTTTCGGCGGGTCAGCGCCAGCTTATTTCGTTTGCAAGGGCACTTTTGGCAGATCCTAAAATACTGATTTTGGACGAGGCGACTTCAAGCATTGACACGGAAACGGAGATGGCGCTTCAAAAGGGCTTAGACAGGCTTTTGTCAGGCAGAACCAGCTTTGTTATAGCACACAGGCTTTCGACAATCAAAAATGCCGATAGAATTATGTACATAGACAAAGGAAGAATAATTGAAAGCGGAAGCCATGATGAGTTGATGAAAAAGCAAGGTGCGTATTACAGACTATATACGGCACAGTATGCATTTTTAGATGAATAAGATTTAAAAAACAATTGATGCTTTATTTTGCAAGAGCCTTCGAAAAATATTTGTTTGATATGAAAAAAAATAGTAGTAATATCAAAGTTGATGTGTTATAATATAGGTTGGGTTTTTGTTGTTTGAGTATTATTTTTTGCTGCTGCAGCATCAATTTTTTGAGGTGATAAAATGAGTCTTTTTGAAAAAATATTCGGCACATATTCAGATCGTGAATTAAAGCGAATAAAGCCTATTGCCGACAGTGTTATGGAGCTTGAGCCTGAGATGCAGAAGCTTTCCGACTTACAGCTTAGAAGTAAAACCGATGAATTCAAAAAACGTTTATCTGAAGGAGAAACACTTGATGATATACTTCCGGAGGCCTTTGCGGTAGTGCGTGAAGCAGCTTTTCGAGTTCTGGGAATGAAGCATTTTTATGTGCAGGTCATAGGCGGTATAGTCCTTCATCAGGGACGTATTGCAGAAATGAAAACAGGAGAAGGAAAAACACTGGTAGCGACGCTGCCCGCTTATTTGAATGCGCTTACAGGAAAAGGCGTACATATCGTTACGGTAAACGATTATCTTGCTAAGCGTGACAGTGAGTGGATGGGGAAAGTTTACAGGTTTTTGGGTATGAGCGTAGGACTCATAATACATGATATTGAACCGCTGGAAAGAAAAGCCGCATACGCTGCCGATATTACCTATGGCACAAACAACGAGCTGGGCTTTGATTATCTTCGTGACAATATGGTAATTTATAAAGAGCAAATGGTTCAGCGCGGACACAATTTTGCCATTGTAGACGAGGTTGACTCCATTTTAATCGATGAGGCAAGAACCCCTCTTATTATCTCAGGCATGGGAAACGCATCAAGCGACCTTTATAAAGTTGCTGATATGTTTGTGAAACGTCTAAAAAAGCTTGTTGTTACAGAGCATGACGACAAGCAGCTTGACGATGATATAGACGCAGATTATATAGTGGACGAGAAGGCAAACACTGCAACATTGACCGCCAGAGGCGTAAAAAAAGCTGAGCAGGGCTTTGGCGTGGAAAATCTTTCGGATCCTTCAAATATGTCGCTTCAACACCATATTAACCAGGCTCTTCGTGCAAACGGATGTATGCACCGTGACAAGCAATATGTGGTAAAAGACGGACAAGTTTTGATTGTCGATGAATTTACGGGGCGTATTATGCCGGGACGCAGATACAGTGACGGTTTGCATCAGGCAATTGAGGCAAAAGAAGGCGTAAAGATAGAAAATGAAAGCAAAACATTGGCAACAATTACTTTTCAAAACTTCTTCCGCCTTTACAGCAAGCTTTCGGGTATGACAGGCACCGCTTTAACTGAGGAAGAGGAGTTTCAGCATATTTACAAACTTGATGTTGTAGTCATTCCTACAAATAAGCCTGTTGTCCGCATAGATATGCACGATTCCGTATATAAAACAGAAAACGGCAAATTTACAGCGGTTATCAATCAAATCAAGGAATGTAATGCAAAAGGGCAGCCCGTACTTGTGGGTACGGTCAATATTGATAAATCCGAACTGTTGTCTTCACTTTTAAAGCGTCACGGAATCAAGCATGAGGTTTTAAATGCAAAATTCCATGAGAAGGAAGCTGAAATTATCGCACAAGCGGGAAAAAAGGGAGCCGTTACAATTGCGACAAATATGGCAGGACGCGGAACCGATATTGCACTGGGTGGAAATGCCGAGTATATGGCAAAGCATGAGCTTGTAAAGCGCGGATTTTCGGACGAATTGATAGCCGAGGCGATGGGCTTTGCCGAAACGGATAATGAAGAAATTTTAAATGCAAGAAAAGAATATCACGAGCTTTATGAAAAATTCAAAGCCCAGATTCAGCCGGAACAGGAGGCTGTAAAAGAGGCTGGTGGTCTTTTCATTATAGGCACGGAGCGCCATGAGTCACGCCGTATAGACAATCAGCTTCGAGGCCGTTCCGGACGTCAAGGTGATCCCGGCGCCTCAAAGTTCTTCTTGTCATTAGAGGACGACTTGATGCGAATTTTTGGCTCCGATAGAGTAAAAGGCATGGTTGAGGCACTGGGGCTTGAAGAAGATCAGCCGATTGAGTCAAAAATGCTTACAAGAGCTATTGAGAATGCTCAAAGGAATTTGGAAAGCCGCAACTTTGACGCACGAAAACATGTTCTTCAATACGATGAAGTAATGAACGAACAGCGCAAAATTATATATAAGCAGCGTCAAATGGTGCTTGATGGAGAGGACATTAAGTCTACAATTTTAAGCATGATTGAAGCTGTTGTTGATGAGGCGGTTGAAGATTTTATTGGAATTTCAGAAATTCCTGATGACTGGAATATTCCGGCTCTTAAAGAATTTGCGGACACAAATCTTGCAGCAGATGGCGAGTTTGATATTTCCAAAGATGAAATGGAACACATTACAAAGGACGTAGTGAAAGAACGGCTCATCGAAATCGGGAAAAAACGTCATGCCCAGCAGGAGGAAATATTTGGTGCTCAGATGCGTGAGCTTGAGCGTGTCATTATGCTTCAAGTAGTTGATACCCGTTGGATGGATCATATTGATGAGATGGAGCATGTAAAGCATGAAATAGGGCTTCGTGCGTACGCGCAGCATGACCCGGTTTTAGAGTATCGCAGCGTTGGAAGTGAAATGTATGAAGCTATGCTTGCAACCATCAAGCGTGATACAGTCAGATATGTGCTCAATGCAAAAGTTACACAGAAAATAGAACGCGAGCAGGTTGCAAAGCCGATTGAAACGGGCGGTGACGGTTCGCTTGCCAAAAAGCCGAAAAAAGCGGGCGATAAAGTTGGAAGAAATGATCCGTGTCCATGCGGTAGCGGAAAAAAATATAAGCATTGCTGCGGGCAATAAACTCCGTAGTGATTGGGGAGCAAAAAGATAAAAAAGGTTGTGATAAAATGTTGGAATACGAGGAGTATAGACTGACTCTTTTGGGTCTTGAAGAAAACATAAACGAATTGAGGGATGCACTTTGACATCGCAGGTGCTGAGGCTGAGATAGCAAAGCTTGAGGATGAGGCGGCAAATCCCGATTTTTGGGGAGATATGGAAAAATCTCAAAAAGTCCTGCAAAAAATCAAGCAGCTTAAGGATAAAATACAGCGTTACAATCATTTGAAAACCTCTTGGGAAGATACTCTTACCCTAATCGACTTGGCGAATGAAGAAAATGATGAAACCATGCTCGACGAAATTACCGAGGCAGTTAATTCCGTCGCTTCCGAATTAGAGCAAATAACACTTGAAACACTTTTAAACGGCAATTACGATAAAAACAACGCAATTATGACATTTCATGCGGGCGCGGGAGGAACCGAGGCGCAGGATTGGTGTGAAATGCTTTTGCGTATGTATCAGATGTGGGCGCAGAAAAACGGCTACACTACGTCAACGCTTGATTTTCTTGCCGGAGATGATGCAGGCGTAAAAAGCGCGAGCATTTTGGTGCAGGGTTTAAATGCATACGGATACTTAAAATCAGAAAAAGGAGTGCATCGCTTGGTGCGTATTTCCCCCTTTGATTCGTCAGGTAGGCGGCACACTTCCTTTGCATCAATTGAGGTTATGCCGGAAATTGATGATGACATTGAAATAAATATCCGTTCGGAGGATTTAAAGGTTGATACTTATCGTTCCAGCGGCGCCGGCGGACAACACGTCAATAAAACGGATTCCGCCATCAGAATTACGCATATTCCCACGGGGATTGTCGTATCATGCCAAACTGAGCGTTCACAACACCAAAATCGTGAATATGCAATGAAAATGTTGAAGGCAAAGCTTGTGGAAATTGCTGAACAGCAGCACAAAGAAAAAATTGAAGACATAAAGGGTGTGCAAAAAGAAATCGCATGGGGCAGCCAAATTCGTTCTTATGTATTCCATCCGTATAATCTTGTAAAAGATCATAGAACAGGCTTTGAAACTGGCAATGTCGGAGCTGTTATGGACGGTGAAATAAACGGTTTTATAAATGCGTACTTAAAGGCCGCAAGCTTAGGGCAAATATCATCAAAGTAAATATCTCAAATTGGCTCTTTGTGATTTTTAGAAAACCTCTGGATAATTAAAAAATCAAAAAATGAGTTTAGCGTTGTTTGCGAAAAATTGAGCACAAGTACATTTTCTCCTCCAAAATAGTTTTAATGTACTCGGAAGATATCGACTGGCGAGGTCGATTTTGTAAAGGCATAATTGCTGAAATATTTTGTAAACTCGTCTTTTTATTTCATCTAAGTTCAGAGGTTTTCTATATGAGTATATACGGTCGGCAGTTTATCAAAAAGACAAGTTATTCACATAATTTGAAAAATCTTTTTAATTTTATTCCAGAAGTTTTGATTTAATGTCAGCGGGGAAACAAATTTATGAAAAAGGTAAAGATTACTGTTATGAAAACGGCTTGTTATAGGGATTTAATTGAAAAATATGAGAATCCTATTGACCATGCCTGTGATATGAAAGAGGGACAGACATTTATCGCCAATGGCTGGCAAAAACCGGAGGGCTTTTGCGACAGCGCCTGGGACAGCGTTTCAGCCTTTGTGATGACGCTTGCTTACGGTGGTGAAGATATTATATATAGCGGTTGGATGCAGAACAAGAGGTCGGCAATGATTTCATGTAATGACGGATTCCGTCCCGTTAGTTTTCTGCTTGAAACATTGGATGAAGATGCGAAATAAAAAATGTGCTGATCTGATCATAATGCATAATCATAGTGCTTGAACTTGGAATGGTGTGCAAATGTAAATTGTATCAAATGTCCCTGCCAAATGAAAACCAAAAACTTTTGTAAGACAAAAGTAGAAACAAAAGCCGATGTGCCTTTATAGGTTCATCGGCTTTGGAAATTTAGTATGATTGACGAGAGTAATAATCCTA
Source organism: Clostridia bacterium (assembly GCA_026418715.1). Lineage (GTDB taxonomy): Bacteria > Bacillota > Clostridia > UBA1381 > UBA1381 > SKW16. The sequence goes on along the minus strand of JAOAAV010000041.1, from coordinate 13,401 downwards.
TACTCAATAAATCCTGATTTGGTATGCCTGACAGGATTCGAACCTGCGATCTCCGGAATCGGAATCCGGCATTCTATCCAGCTGAACTACAGGCACATACGAAAAATCTCCACCGAATAACAGTGGAGATTGGTACGCCCAGCAGGATTCGAACCTGCGACCTTTTGGTTCGTAGCCAAACACTCTATCCAACTGAGCTATGGGCGCGTACCGTAAAATTTGGACTACGGATGATATGATAACACAAAACTACTATATATGTCAAGCAAAAATTTTAAAATTTATATCATTTTTCTGCGGTGTTCACTGTAAAATGAAACGCGACAGCAAAAGATGAAAAAACTACCATTCAGAATTCCAGTACAATACACGTACGAATTCAATCAATACAGGAAGGTTCTGCCATAAAAATTCAAGAACATCTCTCATCTTAAAGTCGCTAAGACTCAAGCATGCTGAACGACATTCTGACGAATTGCAATTTAATAAATATTTTTGAATATTTCAGGAAGTTATATTCTTTCATTTATTGATTTTCCCAAGTAAATGAGTTAAAATAAAAGAAAAATCTTACATAAATTTAAGGAAGGTTAAAAATGGTTATTGACTTTCACACACATATTTTTCCGGATAAGATTGCGGAAAAGACTGTACGGATATTGGAGCAAAACATCCTAAGCGTTGAAGGTACCGCACACTTTGCCTGCCTGTCAGGAACGCTTGATGACTTGAAAAAATCCATGAAAATAAACAAAATAGACTTGTCTGTTGTTCTTCCGATTGCTACAACCGTCACGCAGTCTGCAACAATCAATAATTTTGCAGCAGACATTACGGGGAAAGACGGAATTATATCCTTTGGCAGCATACATCCTATGCAGGAAAATTGGGAGGAAGAACTCGAAAGAATAAGCGAGCTCGGACTTCTGGGGATAAAACTGCATCCTGAATATCAGGGCTTTTATATTGACGGAGAAGAAAGTATAAGAGTTCTGAAAAAAGCGGAGAAGCTTGGGCTTTGCGTAGTGCTGCATACAGGCTTCGATATAGGAATCGCACCTCCCGTGCATTGTATGCCGGAGAGACTTGCTCGTGTGCTTTCGCACATTGAAGGGAACAATATTGTTGCGGCTCATATGGGAGGATACAGAGCGTGGGACGATGCGGAAAAATACATCGCGGGCACTCCTATTGTTGTAGACACAAGCTATTCCATTGAAGAAATGGGTGAAGATTTATTTTTGCGCATTCTGGATAAGCATGGAATTGACAAGGTTGTTTTTGGAACCGATTCGCCTTGGAAAGATCAAGGCAAAACTGTACAATGTATAAGGGAATTGAATTTATCAATGAATGACTATGAAAAGATAATGTATAAAAATGCAGAGAAAATTTTAAAAATAAATTATTGATTATATTGGATAATAGTATATAATTATATTGTTGCGTCAAGCTTTGTACAGCTTTGAAACCAGGAAGGATGGAAAATATGAGACTTTTTTCAAACGATATAGGAATAGATTTGGGAACTGCCACAGTGCTTGTATACGTAAAAGGGAAAGGAATAGTTTTAAAGGAACCATCGGTAGTTGCCGTTGATGTTTATACAAACAAGATTTATGCCGTTGGCGAGGAGGCTCGTAGAATGCTGGGGCGTACGCCAGATGCAATTCAGGCAATTCGTCCACTTGCCGATGGTGTAATCTCCGATTATTATCTTACAGAACAGATGATTAAGGCATTTATAGGCAAGGTCTGCAAACGAAGGCTGTTTAAACCGAGAATTATGATTTGTGTTCCGAGCGGAGTTACAGAAGTGGAACAAAGAGCTGTTATTGATGCAGCTAGACAAGCCGGAGCAAGAAAGGTATATATCATCGAAGAGCCGATTGCTGCTGCAATCGGAGCCGGAATAGACATTTCAAGACCTCGTGGAATGATGATTGTAGATATTGGCGGAGGAACTTCAGATATTGCGGTAATTTCGCTCGGTTCGATTGTTGTAAGCCGTTCAGTTAAAACGGCAGGCGATGAGTTTGACGATGCTGTAATCAAATATATAAGAAAGAAATATAGCCTGAATATAGGTTCAAGAACAGCTGAAGATATCAAAATTAGTATAGGCTGCGTGTATCCAAGAGAGAAAGACATTTCAATAAATGTGCGAGGAGGAAGTCTTCTTACGGGATTGCCTCAAACAATACAAGTAAGCTCCGAGGAAATCCGTGAGGCGTTCGAAGATGTTGTGTCGGAAATCATAGAAGCGGTTAAGGATGTTTTGGAAAACACCCCGCCGGAATTGGTCGGGGACATCTTAGAGGACGGTATTTTGCTTACAGGGGGAGGCTCCCTCGTTTACGGGCTGGATAAACGTTTAAAGAAAGAAACTGGAATAGATGTGTTTCTTGCGGATGATATAGTTTCCTGTGTGGCAAAGGGATCAGGAATTGCGCTTGAGCATATTGATTCATTGTCCGATCCTACACATATTTATTACAAAAGATAAGGAGAGAAGCTATGCTTTCAAATATGGATATTCAAAAAATTATACCGCATAGATATCCTATGCTCTTAATAGATAAGGTCATTGAAATAGAGGAAGGGAAAAGGGTTGTGGCCGTAAAAAACGTCACTGCCAACGAACCTTTTTTTGTAGGGCATTTCCCGTCAAATCCAATTATGCCGGGCGTACTTATTACGGAGGCGTTGGCGCAGGCAGGCTGCGTACTGCTTTTGTCTATGGACGAAAACAAAGGCAAAATAGGAGTGTTTACGGGTATTGACAATTTTAAATTCCGACGTCAAGTTATTCCTGGAGATACGCTTATTTTGGAGGCGAACTTGGTAAAATACAGACACAAAATGGGTAAGGCCGATGTGAAGGCCATGGTTGACGGAGAAATTGCCGCTTGCGGCGAAATCAGTTTTGCGGTTGTGGAAAATGCCGCAAATATGCAGTGAAATAACGGATTTTAGGAAATGTTTGTTTCCTTTTTATTTGCTTTTATCTTCAAAACAAGCGAGGTAGTCGATGGATATTTGTTTAAAGTCTGACGAGTGCATTGACGATTTGCAGTATAAAAATCTTAGTATTATTCAAAAGAAACACGGTTTTCGATATGGAACCGATGCAGTTTTGCTGGCCGATTTTGCAGGGAAAAATTCTTATCAGTCCGTTTTGGATTTATGCACAGGTACGGCAATTGTGCCTATTTTACTGTCGGGATATACCGATACAAAGAAAATTTTTGGACTTGAAATACAAGAAGAAATCGCGGATATGGCAAAACGCTCCGTGCTTATGAATTCCCTCGAAAACAGGATACGCATTGACTGCGGAGATTTAAAAAACGCAGAGGACATATATGGCATGAGAGTTTTTGATGCAATTGTCTGCAATCCGCCATACATAAAGCATGGTGCGGGGCTCGTCAATAATCAGGATACAAAAATTATTTCACGACATGAGGTTTTATGCAGTTTGGAGGATGTTGTGAAAATTTCATCCAAGCTTTTAAAAGACAGAGGGCATTTTTTTATGGTTCATCGTCCAAACAGGCTTGTCGACATCATTTATACCATGCGTTCATTTCAGATAGAGCCCAAACGTATGCAATTTGTGCATCCGTCTTACGGGAAGACGGCAAATTTAGTGCTCATAGAGGGCATTCTTTATGGCGGAGCTGAGCTGAAAATGGAAGTTCCGATATATATTTTCAATGCTGACGGAAAATATACGGATGAAATGAAAAAAATTTATCGGAGGTTATAGGCTGAATATGGGCGGAACTTTGTATTTATGCGCAACTCCAATCGGAAATTTGAAAGATGTATCGGCAAGATGCCTTGAAATATTGAATATGGTCGATTTGATTGCTGCCGAAGATACACGGCGGACTCTTCAACTTTTGAACCATTTTGAAATTTTTAAACCTCTTACAAGCTATCATGAGCACAATAAAATGGAAAAGGGCGAATATATTATTTCTCTTTTAGCTGACGGGAAAAATGTCGCATTAGTATCAGATGCGGGAACTCCAGCCATTTCCGACCCCGGTGAGGATTTAGTGAAATTATGCATTGAAAAAAATATTTCGGTTACATCAATACCAGGGCCCGTTGCGGCGATAAATGCACTTATATTATCAGGGCTTTCCACAAAGCGTTTTTCGTTTGAAGGCTTTTTGTCAGTGAATAAAAGACATAGAAAAGAGCATCTTCAAAGCATAAAAAATGACACGCATACTTTGATTTTCTATGAGGCGCCGCATAAGCTCAAATATACTCTTGCAGACATGAAAGACGTTTTGGGAGGGGATCGAAAAATTGCATTAGTTCGGGAACTTACAAAACTGCATGAGGAGGTTATCAGAACCACTATAGATGGTGCTTTGGAACTTTATGAGGAGAAATCTCCAAGAGGGGAATATGTTATAGTCATAGACGGCGCAAAAAAGGATAATGCTTCAGAAAATTGGTGGGACGAGTTGGCGGTCATAGATCACGTTAATATATATATCAAAAACGGAATGGATGAAAAAGACGCAATAAAGCAGACAGCTAAAGAAAGAAATGTTCCCAAGCGGGAGGTGTATAACGAATATATGAAAAGAAAGGCTGATGAATTTGAATAGAAAAAAGCAATTGCTGCTTATTATAGGCGGAGCGGCTTTGGCTGGTGCTTACAGTGCTCTAAAAGGCAGAGGCATATTTAATCAAATTCGATTTAAATCGCAGCGTGAGGCTATCGAACGTTATCTGGAAAACCGAGAAAGGCGGGCAAGCCATTCAAATGTGGAAGTATCCGCACACGGCTGGAGCTGCATATTGACAGAATCTGACGGAAGCAAATTTTTGCTTTATATTTCCCGATGTGACGGCGGCTATGTGTTCAGCGAACATAATATGAGAAACCCTTGAAACATTATATCTATTCTAAAACAATCACAAAACATATATATTCTTCATATTATATACTATCTTAACAAAAAAGGAGGAATATGTTATGGGATTGTTTGGATGCGGGTGCAATAACAACAACAATAATGATATATGGCTTTGGATTTTTATATTCATAATCATTATTGTTTGTTTCTGCGGTGATAATGGTGTACTGGGAAATAACGATAAATGCTGTTAACGAAAAAAGCACGCAAATCGACTTTGCGTGCTTTTTATATTAATTTGATACATTCTTCTCCAAAAACCTTCTCAAGCTCACGTATTGTTTTAAAAGACGAATCTATCCATAAATTTTCAGGGGCAAGCATTGTTTTTTTAGTGGTTTCAAAATATATGTAAACAGGAGTTTTTCCGGCATATTTTTTTAAAACGGAAGATATAAATTTTTCTGTTGTATCTTCCAACACTTTTATATACACCTTTTTCTTCGCCGCCCGCTGATTTTTTGCGGCTTCATCAAGAAGCATCACGCTTTCGCAGACTATTTTGGGTTCTTCATCTTCTCTTATGCTTACATGACCCTTTAAATATACAATAGCTTCCTCTTGCAATATATTGTTAAACTGTGAAAGAATCTTTGAAAAAACAATAACCTCTATGCTTCCGTATAAATCCTCAAGACGTATAAATGCCATCTGCGAATTATTCCTTGTCATCTTATTTTTCCTTGAACTTACAACGCCGCATAGATTGACCACATCGCCGTCTTTTACAGCTCCGTCAACAGAAATATAGTTACCGTAATCATCCTTTTCAACCGAGGACAAAATTTCTCCTATTCTTATGCTGGATAAATCATCTAAAATATCCTCATATTCCTCAAGCGGATGACCGGATAAATACATTCCTATCGTCTGCTTTTCCATTTTTAAAAGTATCTTTTTATCATACTCCAAAATATCAGGGAGCGATTCATCGTACAGCATGGTTTCCTCACCAAACAGTGATATTTGACCTGCCACATTCTGCTTTTTTATCTGATTGATATCCTCAATAATCCTTTCATATGCGGCTAAAAGCTGGGACCTTTTTACACCCAAAGAATCAAATGCTCCACACATAATCAGCCCCTCTATGGCACGCTTGTTCATCTCATAGCTTGCCATTCTGCTGCAAAAATCAGAAAAGCTTTTAAACTCGCCTCCCCCACGTCTTTCTTCCATCAGCTTTAAAATAAAGCCTCGTCCCACATTTTTTACTGCTGAAAGACCAAACCTGATACCGTTTCCCTCCACAGTAAAGGTATCGTTGCTTTTGTTAATGTCGGGAGGAAGAGGTGTTATGCCCATCTTTTTGCAATTTATTATATACTCATTTATTTTGTCCATGTCCTCAATGCTCGAAATCAAAGACGCCATATATTCAACAGGATAAAAGGTTTTAAGATATGCAGTCTGATAGGCAACAACCGCATATGCCGCCGCATGGGATTTGTTGAATGCATAATTTGCAAAGTCACGAATTTCGTCGAAAATTTCAATAGCAACCTTTTCGTCAATTCCTCTGGCTACAGCGCCTTCAATAATGACATTTCCGTCCTCGTCCTTGAGCCCGTAAATAAAATTCTGCCGCTCCTTCTGCATGGCATCAATCTTTTTCTTGCTGATGGTTCTTCTCATAGAATCGGCACGTCCCAAAGAATACCCTGCAAGCTCACGCACAATCTGCAAAACCTGCTCTTGATATACCATGCAGCCATATGTCACATTTAGTATGTTTTCAAGCAGAGGATGCTTATAGGAAACTTCTTTCGGGTGATTTTTATTATATATATATCTTGGAATTTGATCCATAGGGCCCGGTCTGTAAAGAGCAATACCCGCAATAATATCCTCGAAAGAGTCGGGTCTTAGCTCTTGCATAAACTGCTTCATGCCTGCACTTTCCATTTGAAACACACCGTCAGTGTTTCCATCAGATATGGTTTTATAAACTTCCTTCAGATTAAAGTCCAAATGATCAATATCAATGACGATACCACGATTTTCCCTGACGATTTTCACTGCATTTTCTATTACCGTTAAATTTCGAAGTCCCAAAAAATCCATTTTTAAAAGTCCCAGACTCTCAATTGTATCTTTTGTAAACTGTGTGGTAATACTGTCGTTTTTCATTTGCAGCGGAACATAATTCACAATCGGTTCATTCGTTATAACCACAGCCGCCGCATGTGTAGACGAATGTCTGGGCAAACCTTCAAGCGCCTTTGACGTGTCAATAAGGCGCTTTATTTGCGGGTTAGTTTTATACAACGCCGCCAGTTCGTCGCTTATATCGAGCGCTTTTTCAATGGTCATATCCAATGCAAACGGAATAAGCTTTGCTATTTTGTCTACATCGGAATATGGCATATTAAGGGCTCTTCCCACATCACGAACAGCAAGCTTTGCTTTCATTGTTCCGAAAGTAATAATTTGCGCCACTTTATCCGCACCATATTTTTCGATAACATAATCAATAACTTTTTGCCTTCCGTCCGGAGCAAAGTCAATATCTATATCTGGCATACTCACACGCTCGGGATTTAGAAAACGTTCAAAAATAAGGCCATATTTTATTGGGTCGACGCTTGTGATCTCAAGACAATAAGATACAATGCTCCCTGCCGCACTGCCGCGTCCGGGCCCTACCATAACCTTGTTTTCCCTTGCGTAACGAATAAAATCCCATACAATCAAAAAATAATCCACAAAGCCCATGTTGCGAATAACTTGAAGTTCATACTCCAATCGCTGCTCAATTTCTGGCAAAACGGGATTGTATCTTTTTTTTAGTCCCTCGCTGCATAATTCACTCAAATATTGGAACGCACTTTTACCGTCTGGCACGTTAAATGCAGGCAAATGCCTTGTCCCAAAATCAAACTCCACATTGCACCTTTTTGCAATATTTGCTGTATTTAAAACAGCATTTTCCGCATAAGAAAAGAGCTGTTTCATTTCATCAGGCGACTTTACATAGAATTCATCCGTTTCAAATTTCATTCTGTCGGGGTCGTCTACGGTTTTTTCCATTTCGATGCACATTAAAATATCCTGATACTTTGCATCTTCCTTTGATATATAATGAACGTCATTGGTTGCGACAAGTCCTAAATCAAGTTCCTTTGCAAGCTTTATTAATTCAGGAATAATACGCTTTTGACTGCTTATGCCATGATCTTGTAATTCTATGAAAAAGTTGTCTTTACCTAGGATATCAACGTACTTTTGAGCAATTTTTTTTGCCGCTTCGTAATCATCAGCAAGAAGAGCTTTTGGTATTTCGCCCGCCAAACAAGCGGAAAGCGCTATTATTCCTTCGGAATGCTGCCTTAAAATATCAAAATCAATTCTGGGCTTATAGTAAAACCCGTCTATAAAACCTGCAGACACCAGTGCAATCAGGTTTTGATAGCCTTTTTGATTTTCCGCCAAAAGCACAAGGTGACTTACCTTGCTGTCATATTCATACACCTTGTCAAAACGGGAACGCGGAGCCATATAAACCTCACAGCCAATAATAGGCTTGATACCTTGAGCCTTTGCTTCACGATAAAAGTCTACAGCACCGTACATAGAGCCGTGATCCGTAATTGCGATTGCATTCATTCCCAATTCCTTTACACGCAAAATCAGCTTTTTTATGCTCGCCGCACCATCTAACAAACTGTATTCCGTATGTGTATGCAAATGCACAAAATCGCTCATGGTATCATCTCCTTCCGAAAAGATTATCACAAATCTTCCGCAATTTCTATCAATCTATTTAATCTGTGATTTACTCCCGATTTGCCTATATGCATCCTTTCTGCAAGCTCTTTCAGACTTTCTTCAGGATAAAGAAGCCGTATTTGAGCCATCTCTCGCAGTGTATCTGGAAGTTTGTCAAACCCGATTGTATTTTTTATTTTATTTATTGCTTCCATCTGTTTAAAAGATGCCTTGATTACCTTGTCCATATTTGCGGTTTCACAGTTGACCTGTCTGTTTACACTGTTTCTCATTTCCTTTTCTATCTGGATATTATAAAGCTGCATCATTGCACCGCCTGCACCCATAAGTCCCAATATGTCCGCAATTGTTTCGTACTCTTTCACATAAACAACATGGTGTGCTTTTCTGTAAATCATTTTTGCATAAAAACCAGAATTTTCAAATACAAAACAGAGTCTGCGGGCAGCATATTCATGTCTTGCTGAAAACTCCAAATGATAGCTTTTTTCGGGGTTTGAAATTGAGCCTCCGCCTAAAAATGCGCCTCGTATATACGATGCCTTGCAGCAGTCAAACGGCATTAACTCCTCCATTTCATCGGCGATATCCACATTTTCGTCGAAAAGCATAAGCCTACTTGTCATATTTTCAAGAATTGTTTCCTCATCTATGGTAAAGGTATACCTTTGCTCTTGCAAAAAATAGGGAATAGAAAAGCCAAAGCAGTAGTCAATTAACTGTGCGGTTTTTTTCGCAACGTAACCATTTTCCGTAACAAGCCTGATGCAGCCGCTTTTTTTTGAGCCCGCAAATTCCATTATTCCGGCAAGTTCGGCCGCATTGCAATAAGGGCATAAATTTTCTACATCGCACAACTGCCGTTTTATATTCGCCGAAAATGACATCCTGCTCCCCCCGTACTGTTATTTTGTTTCATACAAATGGCGCTCGAATTCAGAATCATCCTTGCTTTTGTCTTGTTTTCTCTCATTTATTGAAAAGCGGTACAAAATCATAATTGCTCTTGCCAAGCGGCTGAAATTGTGTCTTATGTATTCATCCTCTATTAAAAGAAGATTTCCCTGAACAAGTCTTGTTTTGTTGTGAACTTGATTTGAGTCAATCTTAATCATATAAGCATTTTCCGCCGCATACTTTTCAGTCAATGACGGAGGAATTTTCTCATTGTTTGCAATCACAAAATCAAAAATGCCTTTATAGGAATGCTTTTCAATCGCCCTAACATGGTCATATACGCTGTATCCGTCCGTCTCACCCATCTGCGTCATTAAATTGCACACATATATCTTAACTGCACTGCTTTTTTTTATTGCCTCAACAACACCGTCAACCAATAAATTTGGAATGATACTGGTATAAAGGCTCCCGGGACCGAGGACAATAATTTGCGCCTTTTCTATTGCGTCAAGAACGCCGTCGACAGGCTTTGGGTTTGCCGGAATCAAACTGACCCTGTCAATATTGCCAATAATATTTGCTCTGTGACCTATATGAGATTCCCCTTCAATAATTTTACCATCATCCAAAACCGCACGCAACCTTATACTTTCGTTAGTGACAGGGAGCACTCTACCCACAACTGCCAACACGTCGCTCACCTTTTTCACGGCTTCATCAAAGCTGTTTGATATGCCGTTCATTGCTGCAAGAAACAAGTTTCCGAATGAATGCCCCGCCAAAGCTCCTTCAGTAAACCTGTATGTAAAAAGCTGCTTCATAATAGGCTCAGTATCCGCCAATGCCAAAATACAGTTTCTTATATCTCCCGGCGGAAGCATTCCTAGGTCATTTCTGAGCATACCGCTTGAGCCGCCGTCATCCGCCACCGTAACAATTGCAGTTAGATTTTCGGTATAGGTCTTTAAGCCTCTGAGCATCGTGGATAAACCCGTACCGCCTCCGATTGCAACAACCCTTGCATCCTTATACACAAAATCAACTCCCGACTGCAAAAATCCTTAAACGTTTCTTCCCTTCATAATATCCCTATGATTTATAATAACATCATAATTGTCTTGCATAAGCATATTGCCCAGTTGATTTGCCATAGTTACGCTTCTGTGTTTTCCGCCCGTACACCCTATTGAGATTGTCAGGTTTGATTTGCCCTCCTCAATGTATAGGGGAAGCAAAAATTTCATCATCTCATATAGTTTTTTCATAAACGTTTGAGTTTCCGGAAAGCCTGTTACATAATCCTGCACAGCTTTATCATTTCCCGTAAGTTCCTTTAAATCATCGACATAAAAAGGATTAGGAAAACATCTTACATCAAAAACCAAATCCGCTTCAAGCGGCATACCGTATTTAAAGCCAAACGACATTACATTCACCTTTATGCCGGTATCTTCGTCCTTTAAAAAAATCTCCCTGATTTTCTGCGAAAGTTCGGACAGTTTCATGTTAGATGTGTCAATAATGTAGTCAGCCTCATTATATAAAACCTCAAGCTGCTTACGTTCCTGCGAAATACTGTCCAACAGTCCTTTCTGACTGTCAACCGGATGTATGCGTCTGCTCTCTTTATAGCGCTTTATCAAGGTTTCGTCATCAGCATCTATAAATAAAAACTTATAATCATAGCCCTTTTCTTTTAGGCATTGCAATTCGTACAAAAGTCTTCCGAACATATCTCCTACGCGAATATCCACCACAATAGCCACTTTTTCAAATTTTCCGCTGGCCGAGAAGAACATCTCCGCAAACTTTGGTATCAACGCAGGCGGCATATTATCAATACAAAAAAATCCTATATCCTCAAGAATTCTTGCCGCCTGCGTCTTTCCGGAGCCAGAAAGTCCGGTTACAAACGTCAATTGCATGAAAAAATCACCTCTCTTTTGTATCTTTCGCCAAAGCTTGTACTTTAATATCATTAATCTAGAGGTAGCTTAAAAATCTCCCACAAGCTTAATTTCAGGTTCAAGCAAAACTCCAAATTCTTTTTGCACAACATTTTGTACATACAAAATTAAATCCAAAACATCCTTTGCCGTCGCCTCTCCCGTATTTACAATAAACCCTGAATGTTTGGCAGAAACCTGAGCATTGCCTATCGAAAAACCTTTAAGCCCCGCATCTTCAATAAGCTTGCCGGCAAAATGTCCTTCAGGCCGCTTAAACGTACTTCCGGCACTCGGCATAGATAGAGGCTGCTTGTCACGTCTTCTTTTGTTAAAGTCAGCCATCCTTTCTGCAATGTTTGTGCTCGTATCCTCTTTAAGAGCCAAAACGCAGGATAAGATAATAAAATTGTGCTCTGAAAACACACTTTTTCTGTATCCCATGCAGAGCCCGTCTTTTTCAATAGTGCGTATATTTGCTTCATCGTCAAGATATGTCACGCTTTGGAGAACATCCTTCATTTCTCCGCCGTATGCTCCGGCGTTCATATAAATTCCGCCGCCGAGAGTACCAGGTATTCCCGCCGCAAATTCAAGCCCCGAAAGTGAATTTTTGAGTGCTGCATTTGCAATCTTTGACAATAAAATCCCGCTTTGTGCAGACATATTTGTCCCAAAAACTTCATATCCACTCATTTTTTCTGCAACTTTGATAACAACGCCTCTTATGCCCTTATCGCCAACCAGCAAATTTGAGCCGTTGCCCATGATAAAGTAAGGAATATCATTTTCTTTGCATAGTGAAACAACTTTTGTTATCTCCTCCGTCGAAGAAGCATTTACAAAACAATCTGCCGCTCCGCCGATTTTAAATGACGTATGTTTTTTCATTTCCTCATCAAAAAGTACATCGCTCGACATTTGCATCAGGCTTTTTTTGAATGCATCACTAATCACGGGCACACCCCATTTAAGATTGTTTTTCTGGGTTTTAAATAATTCTGTAGCTTATCTAAAGTGGTATTCATAACCAATTCTTCGGGAAAATCAATTTCCGAGAGCATCTGCTTTGCACTCCCAAATTCTCCAACATCAAAGCATATATGCGCATCGCTGTTTACAACAATGCCCACACCCAGCTCCTTGCACTTGAGTGCAATTTTTCTGCAATTTTCGATATTGCTTTTCCGGGCTATAAACGAATGTGCATTAATTTCTATCAATTTATGCAGCCTTTTTGCTTTTGTTAACACCGCTTCATGGTCATACATAAGATTTGGGGATCCTGTATGCCCCAAAATATCTACATATGGATTGTCAAGCACGCCCAAATATGCCGACGTATGGTCGTCGCTGCCAACATCACGGTACACGGGAGTGTGGATGCTTGCAATCACGATATCCAGACGCTTTAATATATAATCCGGCATATCAATTGCCCCGTCCAGATCCAAAATATTCGCTTCCACTCCGTATAATATTTTTACGTTGCCGATTTTTCTAGGAATAGTTTTTAAATTTTCAAAATGCCACATATGCGGTGCATCCGGAATCTCCACCGCATGGTCTGTAATCGCAATGGCCTCCATGCCTTTTTTCTCAGCTTCCTCGGCAAGTTCCTTTACGGTGCTGTAGGCATGCGTACTGGCAATGGTATGGCAGTGCGTATCAACCAATATATTCATTCTAAAAATCTCTCCTTTTACTTCATGCTCTTTTCTATCTCGTTCATCAGCCTTTTATTGAGTTCTACCGCAGCATTGTAACCCATGCGCTTTTGTCTGTTATTCATTGCAGCGACCTCGACAATCACTGCAAGGTTCCTGCCAAGCTTAACGGGTATAGTAAGGGATGGTATGTTGATACCCATGATGTTGGTA
>JAOAAV010000021.1 GCA_026418715.1 Clostridia bacterium | reverse complement strand
CCGACAGAGAACTTCAACGTATTGAAGACTGGGTAAACAATTACCCTCGCAAAATTTTTGGTTATAAATCCGCTAATGAAATAGCTGCTTAATGTAAAACTGGTATTTTATGGTGGGCAATTAAACTTGCAATTTTCAAATCGGATAGATTTATAAAAAATGTGTTGACAAGCTCATAAATTTATGCTAGAATATATCCTGCAAGTGCGGGAGTGGCTCAGTGGTAGAGCGTCACCTTGCCAAGGTGAACGTCGCGAGTTCGAATCTCGTCTTCCGCTCCATAGGCTGTTGTATCCGGTTGGATATGGCAGCTTTTTTCATATAATTTCGCACTTAAAGGAAGTTTTTATATGCGCCTGTTTATAGCAATTAATTTTGATGATGAGATAAAAGATCAATTGAATGACATAACACAAAATCTGAAAACAAACTCCGAATATGGGAATTTCACTCGAAGGGAGAATTTGCATCTTACATTGGTTTTTATCGGCGAATCCCAAAATGTAAGTGCAATAAAAAAAGCGATGGATTCGGTTTGTGCGCAGAGTTTTGAAATATCTATTTCCGCATTGGGTAAGTTTAAGAGAACAGGCGGAGATATTTACTGGCTGGGTGTAAAGAAGCATCAGATTCTCTCCGATATTTACAAACAGCTTCACAATTGTCTTTTACGTGAAGGATTTTCTCTTGAAAATCGCGAATATAAGCCGCATTTGACGCTAGGAAGAGAAGTAAAATTAAAGGATAGCTTTGACAGAGAATACTTTCAAAAAAACATTAAAGACATAAATGTACCGGTTTCTAAAATCAGCTTGATGAAATCGGAAAGATTAGACGGGAAATTAACGTACACTGAAATCTATAGCAAAACATTATATAATAAATGAGGAGGGAAATATATGCCGTATATAAACATCAAAACAAATGTTGAAATTGCAAAAAAGCAAGAAGAGTCAATAAAAACAAAACTAGGCAAAGCAATATCCTTGATACCGGGAAAAAGTGAAAGTTGGCTTATGCTGTCTTTTGATGATGGATGCAGAATGTACTTTAAAGGAGAAAACAAACTGCCTATGGCTTTTGTCGAAATAAAGCTTTTTGGGAAAGCCGCAGACAACGATTACAACAAATTGACAGGTGCCGTTACAGAAATATTGGGCGATGAACTGGAAATAGCTTCTGATCGAATTTATGTCAAATATGAAGAAACAATGCACTGGGGCTTTGGCGGAAAAAATTTTTAAGAAGGACATCGCATAAAAGGGAGTTTAATCTCCCTTTTTACTTTATCGACATCACAAAATAGACAATACCTGCTATTACCGATGCTACTGTGCCATAAACAATAACAGGTCCTGCAATGGTAAACATTTTTGCACCCACACCAAGAACCAAGCCCTCCGTTTTGGATTCAAGCGCAGGAGATACCATCGCATTTGCAAATCCAGTTATCGGCACAATCGTTCCCGCTCCCGCATATTTTGCCATCTTATTGTACAAATCAAGTCCGGTCAAAAGGGCTCCTGAGAATACAAGCGTAACGGACGTTGCAGTCAGTGCTTGCTCCTGTGTAATATTAAATCGTGCATAAAATTCATAAATCCCCTGCCCTACCGCACAAATCGCGCCACCGAACAAAAATGCCATAAGGCAGTTCTTCCCTACCGCCGAATTGGGGGTTTTTTGTTTTACATATTCGTTGTATTGTTGTTTTGTCATTTTATTTTTCATATAAATTCCTCCAGACAACATTATTATGATAAAAAATAAAAAGATTATACAAATGAGCAATACAAACATACATTTGACAAATGATTATATTTGTGTTTATAATATATTGATTTTAGGGCGTATCTGAAAGGAATGGTTATAAAAATGCCAAAGAAAAAGCAAGATTACGGCAATGACAGCATTTCAAGCTTAAAAGGTGCGGACAGAGTGCGCAAACGTCCCGCAGTTATTTTTGGTTCGGACGGGTTGGAGGGCTGTGAGCATTCGTTTTTTGAAATATTATCAAATTCTATCGACGAGGCCAGGGAAGGCTACGGTAAAGTAATTGAAATAACACGGTTTCGTGATTTATCAATAGAAATCCGCGATTACGGCAGAGGAATTCCTCTTGATTATAATGAAAAAGAACAACGGTACAACTGGGAACTTGTTTTTTGCGAACTATACGCAGGCGGTAAATATAACAACAACAGCGGCGGTACGTACGAATACAGCCTGGGTTTAAACGGTCTCGGAGCGTGTGCGACGCAGTACAGCTCCGAATATATGGACGTTACTGTATATCGTGATAGAACAAAATACAGCCTGCACTTTAAAAAAGGTGAAAACGTAGGTGGGCTTATAAAAGAACCGTATGATAAAAACGAAACAGGCACCATTCAGCGCTGGCGTCCTGACAGGGACGTTTTCACCGAAATTGATATTCCTCTCGAATTTTTTCAAGATGTACTTAAAAAACAAGCGATGGTAAACGCAGGCTTAAAATTTGTGCTGTATAATGAAACAGCAGATGGCATGGAAAAATATGAATACTTCTATGAAAACGGAATCATTGACTATATAAAAGAAAACGTCGGTGACAGCTCCTTTACAGGAATTGAATTTTATGAAGCGGAACGCCGCGGACGCGACCGTGAGGACAAACCAGATTATCGTGTGAAGATGCAGATTGCCTTTTGCTTTTCCAATACGGTAAATCTGCTTGAATACTATCACAATTCAAGCTGGCTGGAACACGGCGGCTCACCCGATAAAGCCGTGAAAAATGCGTTTGTGTTTGCTATTGACAAATATCTGAAGCAAAATAACAAATACAATAAAAATGAGTCGAAAATCACCTTCAATGACGTTTCGGATTGTTTAGCGCTTGTTGTAAACTCATTTTCTACACAGACAAGCTATGAAAACCAAACAAAAAAGGCAATCAACAATAAATTCATTCAAGATGCCATGACAGAATTTCTTCGTCACCAGCTTGAGGTTTACTTCATAGAAAATAAGACCGATGCCGATAAAATATCCAATCAGGTTCTAGTAAACAAGAGAAGCCGTGAAAATGCCGAAAAAGCAAGAATTGATATTAAAAAGAAGCTTACGGGCAATATGGATGTGACAAATAGGGTTGCTAAATTTGTCGACTGCCGTACAAAGGATGTTTCTCGCCGCGAACTTTATATAGTAGAAGGTGATTCGGCGCTCGGCTCCTGCAAACTTGCCAGAGAAGCTGAATTTCAAGCAATTATGCCTATCAGAGGGAAAATATTAAATTGCCTCAAGGCAGATTACAATAAAATTTTCAAAAGTGACGTCATATTGGACTTGGTTAAGGTATTAGGTTGCGGAATTGAGATAAAAACAAAATACAACAAGTCATCCGACAACTTTAGTCTGGACAATCTCAGGTGGAGCAAGGTTATTATATGCACCGATGCGGATGTTGACGGGTTTCAGATACGCACACTTGTGCTGACCATGATTTATCGCCTGATGCCTACACTGATAGAAGCGGGAAAAGTATATATCGCCGAATCCCCGCTATATGAAATCAGCATTTTAAAAGGCAAGCGCAAAGGAGAAAAGCTTTTTGCATATTCGGATAAGGAAAAAGATGTATTTGTTGGCAAATTAATAAACGAAGGGCTTTCAAAGGAAAAAGACGAATATGAAATTAAGCGTTCCAAAGGCCTCGGTGAAAATCAACCGGATATGATGTCATTTACTACCATGAACCCCGCCACACGCCGCCTTATTAAAGTATTACCTGAGAACGTGGAGCGCACAGCAAATATGTTTGATATATTGCTTGGCGACAATATACAGGGCAGAAAAGATTATATTGCGGAATTCGGGCCTATGTATATGGAAATGCTGGATTTGAGTTGAGGTGAAAAATATGAAAAAAAACGATACCAAAAAACTTGCTGTTATTGATGAGCAGCCGATAACCGAAACTTTGGAAAAAAATTATATGCCATACGCAATGAGCGTCATAGTATCCCGTGCGATACCTGAAATCGACGGCTTAAAGCCTGCTCATCGCAAGCTTTTGTATACCATGTACAAAATGGGTCTTCTAGGCGGTAAACTTACCAAATCCGCAAATGTAGTCGGCCAGACAATGAAGCTCAATCCCCATGGAGACAGTGCAATATATGAAACCCTTGTAAGACTGACACGTGGAAACGAGGCGCTTTTACATCCCTTGGTTGAATCACAGGGAAACTTTGGCAAGCAATATTCTCGTGATATGGCATATGCGGCTTCAAGATATACTGAAGTTCGATTAGAACCAATCTGCAACGAGTTTTTTGCCGATATAAATAAAAACACCGTCGCCTTTGTTGACAATTATGACGGCGAAATGAAGGAACCTACACTGCTTCCTACCGCATTTCCAAATATTTTGGTAAATCCCAATCAGGGAATTGCAGTCGGCATGGCAAGCAATATCTGTTCCTTTAATCTTAGAGAGGTATGTAAAGCCACAATAGCATATATAAAGGATGAAAACGCAGATCTTATCTCAGTCATGCCTGCTCCCGATTTTTCAACAGGTGCATACCTTATATATTCTCCCGATGAAATGCGTGAAATATATAAAACGGGAAAAGGAAGCTTCAAGCTTCGTTCAAAATATCATTATGATAAAGCAAATAATTGCATAGAAATTACGCAAATTCCGTATACAACAACTAGCGAAGCTATCATCGATAAGATAGTGGAATTAATTAAAATAAATAAAATCAAAGAAATTGCGGATTTGCGGGATGAAACAGATTTAGGCGGACTAAAAATAACCATTGACCTAAAACGAGGGACGGATCCTGACGCCTTAATGGCAAAGCTGTTTAAACTTACTCCGCTTGAGGATTCCTTCTCCTGCAATTTTAATGTACTCATAAACGGCAAGCCGATTGTTTTGGGAGTCGATGGAATTATCCGTGAATGGATATCCTTTAGAATGGGCTGCATTAAAAATAGTTTAAAATACGATATCGACAAAAAAAGTGAAAAGCTTCATCTTCTGACGGGTCTGAAAAAAATTTTGCTTGATATTGACAAAGCTATCAGCATTATCCGGCACACGGAGCACGAGGACGATGTTGTGCCGAACCTGATGCGCGGTTTTGACATTGATAAAGTGCAGTCGGAATACATTGCTGAAATTCGACTTAGAAATCTTAATAGAGAATATATTTTAAACAGAACGGCTGAAATTGAAAAACTGATTTCGGAAATAGACGAAATGCAGAGCATCCTTGAAAGTGATAAAAAAATTCAAGAAATAATTATTGACCAGCTTAACAAGATTTCCGAAAAGTACGGAATAGACAGAAAAACTTATCTTATAAGCGGAGATGAAATAGAAGAATATCACGACGAACACTTTATCGAAGATTATCCGCTGACTATTTTTGTAACAAAAGAAAACTATATAAAAAAAATACCTGCTCTCTCACTTCGCTCAACCACAGCGGAACATAAACTTAAAGAAGATGATGAAATTTTTCAGATTATTGAAACCACAAATAAGAGCGAACTTTTATTTTTCTCGAATAAGTGCGTAGTATATAAAATGCGTACCCATGATTTGGCGGATACCAAAGTATCTAATATGGGTGATTACCTTCCAAATCTTTTGGGGCTTGATGGAGATGAAAAGATTCTCTATACCGTGGCTACTTCGGATTATTCCGGAGTAATGCTGTTTGCGTTTAAAAACGGAAAAATTGCAAAGGTGGATCTTTCTGGCTATGCTACGAAAACCAATCGCAAAAAGCTTGTAGGAGCCTACTGCGATAAATCTCCACTGTGTCACATTAGATTTTTAAAATCAGATATGGACTTGGCAGCCTATTCAAATATAGGGAAGGCCCTTGTGTTTAATACAGCAAAAATACCTGTGAAAGCCGCAAAGAATACGCAAGGAATACAAGTTATGAAGTTAAAAAAAGATGCCATTATGACGAAGCTTTTAACTGTCGAGGAAAGCGGCATTAAAGATTTAAGCTACTATACCACAAAAAATATTCCCGCAACGGGCAACCTGCTGAAAAAGGAAGATTCAGCTGAAAAGCAACTGACATTATTTTAATTTAATTATCATTTAAAGTACTATTTTTGAAATTTTTGTGCAATTTTCATGCAAATTCTTTGTAGATATTGTTTATAATAAGTGTTTTTACATCGAATTATGAATTAAAAAATAAATATTGTTGCTTTTTGACTGACAATATGATAAACTAATAACTAATATAGTTTTAGGGAGGATAAAAAAGTATGGATGATAAGCAAAGAATGGAACTTGTAGAAAAATTTCAAGCAAAAGCGCAAGATTTGTATAAGGCTCTTCCGAACGAGGCTTTTGATAAATACAATGTAAAACGCGGATTAAGGTACAACGATGGAACAGGTGTTATGGCAGGTTTGACGTCTATCGGAGAGGTTGCAGGATACTATGTAGAAAATGGTGAAAAACAACCTATGGATGGTCATTTGCGCTACCGAGGCATTGATGTTGAGGATATTGTTAAAAGCTGTGAGAAAGAAGATCGCTTTGGATATGAAGAGGTTGTTTATCTGCTTCTGTTTGGTAAGCTACCAAATGAAGAAGAACTTCTTCGTTTCACAGCTCTTTTGGGAAGTCTTAGGGAACTTCCCTCTGGATTTGTTGAGGATATGATTATGAAGGCTCCAAGCTCAAACATAATGAATAAGCTGGCACGCTCAGTTTTGGTTTCTTATTCATATGACCCAAATCCGGATGATATCAGTGTCGGAAATATATTGCGCCAATCCATTGAGCTTATAGCAAGGATGCCTGTTATGGCGGCGTACGGCTATCAGGCAAAAAATCACTATTATAACGGCAATAGTCTGTATCTTCACTCACCACAGCCTGAGCTTTCAACCGCTGAGAATTTTTTATATATGATTCGCCCTGACAATCAATATACAAAAGAAGAAGCAATGATCTTGGATATCCTTCTCATAATACATGCTGAACACGGCGGTGGGAACAATTCAGCATTTACAACGCGTGTAGTTTCTTCCTCCGACACTGACACCTATTCAGCCATCGCAGCTGCAATAGGTTCATTGAAAGGGCCCAAACATGGTGGTGCAAATGCAAAGGTTATGAGCATGATGGATAATATTATGTCAAACGTCAAAGATTGGGATAATGAGGATGAACTTGCGGCTTATTTGGAAAAGATACTTAAAAAAGAGGCTTTTGATGGTGCAGGGCTTATATATGGCATGGGTCATGCTGTTTATACAAAATCCGATCCAAGAGCAATTCTTCTGAAAGAAAGAGCGGAAGCCTTGGCAAAGCATAACCCTGATCATTATAAGGAATTTCAACTTTACAGCACAATAGAAAAGCTCACTCCTGCTATTTTTGAAAAGGTGAAGGGAAACAGCAAGGTGATGTGTGCAAATGTAGATATGTATTCAGGATTTGTGTATAAAATGCTTGGGATTCCTCAGGATCTTTATACTCCGTTGTTTGCGGTTTCTAGAATTGTCGGTTGGTGCGCTCACAGACTGGAAGAGGTTATTGGAAATAAAAAAATAATACGGCCTGCATACAAATCTTTAGTAAAAAAGCAGCCTTATGTAGCTATCAAGGACAGAGATTAAATATACCGATAAAAAAGCGTGTTTTGGCACGCTTTTTTGTAATTATATATTTATTAAGACACATCCGACCTTGAAAAAACATGAAATAAATGTTAAGATATACTCAATTATGACATATAAAAGGAGAATGTTATGCTTAGATATTTTACTTCGGGAGAAACACATGGCAAGTGTCTTACCGCAATAATAGAAGGCTTGCCGTCGGGCATAAAGATAGACATCGAAAAAATCAACCTTGCCCTTTCAAAACGCCAACAAGGCTATGGACGCGGCGGACGTATGCTGATTGAACAAGATTTTGTTGAAATTTTATCTGGAATCAGAGGCGGTTTTACTTTGGGCAGTCCCATTGCAATAAAAATAGAAAATAAAGATTGGACAAACTGGGAACAAATAATGGGTATCCAAACGTCTAACTCAAGCAAGGCGGTACTCTGCCCGCGCCCTGGTCATGCTGATCTTACCGGAGGCATGAAATATAATCATAAAGACCTTAGAAATGTGTTAGAACGTGCCAGTGCAAGGGAAACTGCTGCACGTGTCGCAGTAGGAGCACTGGTACGGCAAGTATTGGAACCGTTTCACATTGAATTTTTAAGTCATGCTGCAAGTATCGGACCCATTGTTGATAGGGCAAATTGGCAGGATGACGGTTTTTCTGAAAAAGTAGAGAAATCTCCTGTAAGATTCGGTTGTGAACAATCAGGGGAAGAGGCGATGGCATATATCGACAATATAAAGGAAAAAGGCGAATCCTGCGGGGGTGTGGTAGAGGTTATTGTCAAAGGACTCCCTCAAGGTCTTGGCAGCTATGTGCATTATGATAGAAAACTGGATGCAAACATCGCCTTTTCAGTTATGAGCGTTCAAGCAATAAAAGGTGTGGAATTTGGTATGGGTTTTGCTTGTGCAAACATCCCTGGTTCACAAGTGCATGATGAAATCTTCTATGAAAACGGATTTAGACGATGCACCAATCATGCAGGAGGAATTGAAGGAGGTATGTCAAACGGAGAACCTATCATTGTAAGAGCCGCCATGAAACCTATTCCGACCTTGTATACACCGTTATCCACCGTGAATATCAATGATAAATCCGAACAAAAGGCAGCGGTGGAGCGTTCTGATATATGCGCGGTTCCCGCGTGCTCTGTTGTTGTGGAAGCCGCTGTTACATTTGAAATAGCAAAGGCATTTTTAGACAAGTTCAACGGTGACTGTATGGATGATGTCAAAGCATATTATGATGTTTATATGAACAGAATCAAAAATTATTAATATTCGGGGAGAAAAGGGGGAGAAGGTATGCGGCTTTGCGAGCAAGAGCTTGTTCGTTTGTGTCAAAAAGGTGATCATGAGGCATTTAATCAGCTTGTGCAACTTTATCAGAGCAAAGTTATCAATATAGCCTATGGCTTGCTTTCAAATACTGAAGATGCCGCAGATGCCGCACAGGATACATTCATAAAGATATATCGTTCCATTTCAAGTTTTAAAGGCAAATCTTCTCTCTCCACATGGATTTATCGTATAACCGTAAATGTTTGCACGGACATTTTAAGGAAAAGAGGCAAACAAAACATATTCAGCATAAATACGCATACGGAGGATGATGAACGGGAATTTGATATAAAAGATCCTTCACACACACCCGACGAACTTGCAGAAATTACGGAAATGCAAAAGGAGATTCGCTCTGCTATTGCCTCATTGCCCCATGACTACAAAATCGTCGTTGTTTTATACGATATCGAAGGATTATCCTACAATGAAATTTCGCAAATATTAAGTTGTCCAATCGGTACCGTAAAATCAAGGTTAAACAGAGGCAGAACATTGCTTAAAAATGCTTTAGCGGAACCTTTTTCGAAAAGATCCGTCTAATTATGCAGAGAACAAGGGAAGGAGGGTATTTTTATGAATTGTGATGATTTTCATAGATACATTTATGAATATATAGACAACACATTGTCGGAAGATTTAAAGGAAAGCTTCGAAAGTCACATAGAAAAATGTGATAAGTGCAAACAGGATCTGTATACCACAAAAACTATGCTTGATGCGCTTCACTCCATGCCAAAGCTGCCCGTACCTGAAGATTTCGCCAGCAAACTCAATGAACGCCTTAATGCTGAGATAAAACCATCCTCACGCTCAAATCTTAGGAAAATTGCAAATTATGCCTCTTCCCTAGCGGCTTGTGTATTGCTGTTTGTTCTCATAAAAGGCGGCATAGGCGATATGCTCTCAAAAATACAAGTTTCGGAGGACGAAACTATTTTTTCGACGTTTGCGCCAAGTACTCAGACTCCTGCCTCAAGCACTGGGACAGTCCTTGCAACAAGTACTCCCACACCCGCAAATTCAAGTGCTAAAAATACTCCAAAGGTGCGTCAACCTTCACCATCTCCAAAATCGGTTAACATTTTTGACAATACCCCGACACCCGTAATTTCCGATGAAACTTTGCCATCTTCTTCGTTTATCGTTGAAGAAAAAACGAAAACAAATGACACATCTCCCGAATCACATATAGATTCAATTGAAAAGCAAAACACAGATACCCCTTCGACTCCCCTGCCTTCTGTTGCAGGTTTAGGTAGAGGAAGTACATCCCCTGAAGCTACGGCTTCGGCAATAGATCCCGTTCTGGAAACAGAGCCTCCTATAATGTTTTCAATGAGAACAATTAGATCATCCAATTGCTATGAACTTACAATAAACAAAAATGATGCAGATGCTGTAAAAGCCATATTGACAAAAAACGATGCTACCGTGCAGAATGGTTACTACAAGCTTAATTTAGAAAACTTGGACAATTTCTTTAATCAACTTTCAGAAGCAAAAATTGAATTCACAAAGACAGAAAAAGATCCCGAAGAACAAAAAACAAATGACTACGCTATGATATATTTGGTGATAAAATAATTGTCTTTTAGTTCTTCATATTTTTCACTTAAAAACCCCCCATGGCACATAGTGTTACATGGGGGGTTTTATCATATCTACGAAATTATACGCTCATATTTTTAAAATCTGCTTCTTTTTTCGTATGATGTATGCAAAATTTTGTGGGATCTGTGCTTTCCGGGAGCGTCAAAATACTCATCGTAAAGCATCTTAATTACGGGACTCTCATGCGACTTTCTGAGCGTCATCTTCTTATCGGCATCGTAAAGAGCTTTTGCCCTCTTTGTTTTTAAATCCACATAATTTCTTACACTATCACTTTGGCAAGGTTGTCCGCCTCCATTAATGCACCCTCCAGGGCAAGCCATAACCTCAACCATATGATACTGTTTCTCTCCTGTTTTAATGCTTTCAAGCAGTTTTTTTGCATTAGCAAGACCGGAAGTAACTGCAACCTTTATATCCATACCTGCAATATTATAGGTCGCCTCTTTAATGCCCTCCGTAC
>JAOAAV010000093.1 GCA_026418715.1 Clostridia bacterium | reverse complement strand
GTTATGGGGTATTGGTATGGGGGCACAGGAATCTATACTAAAGGCTGCCGTGTCAAGCATAGTACAGAAGCAAAATCGTTCTTCGGGCTTTGGCATATTCCAGACCGCTTTCGGAGTATGCTGGTTTTTGGGAAGCTGGCTTATGGGTGTGCTTTATGACGTATCGCCGATGTGGTTGGTAACTTTTTCTGTTGTTGTTCAACTCGTTGCATTGCCGTTTTTCTGGTTGTCCGACCGTGCTCATGGCTTTGATTCAAATTGACGCAATGTGGCATGAGAGTATTTGTCCTATTTTATCTTATCTTGAATAGATGTTATAACTTGATAATGCTGACACTGTAAAGAATATGAGGATATTTTTGCTTTAGTGCTTTACATTTATACAGCCATATGATAACGAAAGGGAAAGAAGTGCTCCCTTGGCGAAAGCCGAAACCGCAAAAAGCTGATGACTTCTGCAACAAGTGGCGGAAACATCAGTTTTTTTGTCTTTGCAGGAGGTGGAAATTCATGTTTTACAGTATCTTGTTTTCAACACAGGAGCAGCCACGGATGACTAATTTGCCGGATTGCTTTAAAGACCTGAATTTGGATCAAATATTTCTTCCGATTTTGGTTTGACAACTTTGAACGGGAAATTGTAGGATGAGCTTGTGCGACTTTATGAGATGCTTGGTAAAGCCACGAGCCGCAGCATTATTATTATAAATGAGATATTTTCTTCCACCACTTTGTCCGATGCTCTTACTCTTGGCGGACATATGATGGATGCCCTTTCATCACTTGGTGCTCTTTCGGTGGTTGTGACATTTCTTGACGAGCTTGCTTCACACGGTGAAGATACGGTCAGTATGATGAGTACGGTTAAAGAGGAAGATCCGGCTCAGCGGACATATAAAATCATCCGCAAACCGCCAGACGGCTTTGCTTATGCTATGTATATTGCAGGAAAACACGGTCTGACTTATGAGCATTTAAACAGGAGGCTTAAAAGATGAAGGCTTATCTGATGTATAAAGTGGCAATTTGCTCCATCCTTTACCTTGGCTCCACGCGATGATTCGGGTTCAACGGACTTTAGCAAGCGCCGTGATCGTGCAATTAATGAAGTAACAAATGCTCTGGCACAAGCGGCAGAGCATATAGAAAAATTTTTTACTATGCTGCAGAACGAGCTTGCTTTTTATGTGGGTTGTCTTAACCTTAGCGATACACTTAGGACTCTTGATATGCCAATATGTATTCCAAGCCTTATACCGCAGGAGGAAAAGAATCGGTCATGGAATACCCTGTACGACATTAGCCTTGCACTTACAAAAAATGAAGCAGTGGTTGGCAATGATTTTTCAGCGGAAAACAAGGAGCTCTACATTATTACCGGAGCTAATCAGGGTGGGAAGACAACATTTCTTCGGAGTCTCGGGCAGGTGCAGATTATGGCTCAATGCGGGATGTTTGTAGGAGCGGGAGAGTTTTTGTGTGCCGATCAGGAACGGCGTATTTACGCATTTGTTGTATATGGTGAACCAATGCAAACGGCTTTTGGCGAAGATTTATATCAAAAGATTTTTGTTCACGGTGAGTTAAAACCTTAATAAGTATTGTACAAACTAATTCATTATGTTTATTATGCGGCTCGGATTTGTGGTTTTTGAAATTATTGAAAATGTAGTAACAAAGATTTAAAAATATAGTATAATACACGAGGGAATCGGAAAAATATGACAGAGAATAAACGCTTATAATATCCTGATAGAAAAGAAAATCAAGCATAACTTTGTAATTTAACGATTACAAAGCAAAATTATGGAGTGTGCCACTCAATTTCTTGTTTGTGAATTTAAATTTGTCTCCACATTTTTGAATTATTCATAGTTTTTTATAAAGCATTAGGAGGATCAGAAAATGTTAGGAAATTTTATTTATTCAAACCCTACAAAATTGTATTTTGGAGAAGATTCATTAAAATTTTTGAATGAAGAATTGCCCAAATACGGGAAAAATGTACTTTTTGTTTACGGAGGCGGCTCTATCAAGAAAACAGGACTTTATGACGAAATTATAAAAATCCTAAAGGGCAATAACAAAGAAATCTTTGAGGATGCGGGGGTTATGCCAAATCCTACGGTTGAAAAGCTGTATGAGGGTAGCAAGAGGGCAAAGGACAACAATGTAGACTTTATTTTGGCTGTAGGCGGCGGGTCGGTATGCGATTATGCAAAGGCAGTATCGGTTTCAGCATATTGTGACGAAGACCCGTGGAATAAATATTTCTTGCGTATGGAGGATGTAGACAATAAAATTGTCCCCGTTGGTTGCGTCCTTACAATGGTCGGCACCGGTTCAGAAATGAATGGCGGTTCCGTTATCACCAATCCTGCCACAAAGCATAAAATCGGTCATGTGTTCGGCGAAAATGTTTTCCCGAAGTTCTCAATATTAAATCCAATATACACCTATACAATCCCGCAATATCAGATGGTGGCAGGATTTTTTGACATCATGTCGCATATTTTGGAGCAGTATTTTTCTGGCGTTGATGATAATACTTCAGACTATATTATGGAGGGACTGCTCAAGTCATTGATCCACAGCTCAAAGATTGCCGTTAAAAATCCCAAAGATTACGAAGCAAGAAGCAACATTATGTGGACTGCGACATGGGCGCTCAATACCCTTGTTGCAAAAGGCAAATCCACAGACTGGATGGTTCACATGATTGGTCAGGCTATCGGAGGCTATACCGATGCTACGCACGGAATGACACTTTCTGCAGTTTCCTTACCGTATTATCGACTTATAATGCCTTACGGGCTTCAAAAATTCAAGCGATATGCAATCAATGTTTGGGATGTAAATCCCGAAGGGAAAACCGATGAGCAAATTGCCAAAGAAGGTCTTGATCGGATGGAAGAGTATATGAAAAAAACCGGTCTTGTGATGAACATCAAGGACTTGGGTGTAACTGAGGATATGCTGGATCGCATTGCAAAAAACACATTTATTTTAAAAGGAGGATATAAGGTGCTCTCTTATGAGGAAATTTTAGAAGTCTTAAAAGCTAGTATGTAATAAATATAAAAAACCGCAGTTTCAGTAATGAAGCGGCGGTTTTTGCTTTCATTTGTAAAATTTTATAATATCTATTGCTATTATGAATTGAAGGGTTTATAATATGAGTTGATGGAAATTATTAGAGGTACAATCGTGATCACATAAGACATAATTAAAAAGCTTTGCGGACAAATGAATATAATCGTTTAGGAACTTGCTGGGCTTATGGGATAGTTACTACAAAATTTAAGTAAAATACATAAATGGGAAATCGTAACTTTGAGAAAGTCTTTTAAACGGTAATTTGCCCTGTTGAACGGTGGGAAATGTAGGTATGAGACATATGATTTTAAGAACGGAAAGATTAATACTGCGGTCTTGGGAAGAGTCAGATGCGGAAGACTTGTATAGATATGCGAGTAATCCAGAAGTTGGCCCGATAGCAGGCTGGCCGGTTCATACCAGCGTTGAAAACAGCCTTGAAATCATTAGAGGCGTATTATCAAAGCCGGAAACATATGCCGTAGTGTTAAAAAGTGAAGGTCACGCCATAGGTAGCATAGGCTTAATGATTGGTGAAACCAGTAATATTGGCTTGCCTGATACTGAGGGTGAAGTCGGATACTGGATTGGTATGCCATTTTGGAGGCAGGGGCTTATTCCTGAGGCTGTAAGAGAAATTGTTAGGCATGCTTTTGAAGACTTACGCCTTGAAAAGCTGTGGTGCGGATACTTTGACGGGAATATCAAATCTAAGCGTGTACAGGAAAAATGCGGGTTTACATATCATCACACAAATAAAGATATTCCTTGGCCTTTGATGGGTGATATCAGAACGGAGCACATTACTTGTTTGTCAAAAGAAAATTGGGCAGGAGGAGCTTCAAATGAACAACTAGGGAATATTTTGGAGTAAGAGTTGTTATATTTGCTCGGATAAGTGAATGAAATGGATAGCTAATATCGTAACTGTCATAAGAATAATAATTGCACCGATAATTCTTTTTGCCGAACTATTTTCTTTTGGGTTCTATACCCTGTATATTCTCTGTGGTGTCACGGACATGGCAGATGGTTTTATTGCTAGAAGGACTCATTCTGAAAGTAAAGTTGGAGAGCTTTTAGACAGCATTGCGGATTTGATATTTATAGTAGTATGCATGATAAAGATTTTGCCGATTGTAAGCATTTGGTTATGGCTTTGGATTTGGATTGCTGTTATAGCGCTTATTAGAGTTATAAACCTCATTTTGGGATATATATATCAACGTAAACTATTGTTTTTGCATACAACGTTTAATAAGATAACAGGAATATTGTTGTTTATGCTGCCATTGACAATTACTTTTTTGAACATTAATCATTTCGCTATCATAGTTAGCGCGGTGGCAACATTTGCAGCAGTGCAGGAAGGGTATCATATGAGGGAAATATAAGATAAGAAATAATTTCTGTAACTGATGTCATTTGTAAATCATTCAAAAAACTTTAATTGAGTATCAACGGAGAACCGATTATGAAGAAAGTAAAAATCACTGTCATGAAAACGGCCTGTTATAAGGATTTGATTGAAAAATATGAAAACCCAATTGCTCATGCCTGTGATATGGAAGAGGGGCAGACATTTATTGCTAATGGCTGGAGAAAACCGGATGGATTTTGCGATAGTGCTTGGGACAGCGTTTCAGCCTTTGTGATGACACTTGCCCACGGTGGCGAGGACATATATGACGGTTGGATGAAGAATAAGAAGTCAGCAATGATCTCATGCAATGATGGGTTTCGTCCGGTAAGCTTTCTGCTTGAAACATTGGATGAGGATGCAAAATAGAAAATAGGCTAATCGGCCATAAGGCTTGATTATATAAAAAAATAAGGAGAATGCTGTTTGAAGAAGAACGACGTATCAGAGATTGTAGGCTGACCGGGAGGTTTGCCAACACAATCTTAGCAAAACCTCCCCAAAGTTTTAATTTTGCTTTTAGGAGGATAATCCAAATGAATAGGGAAAATAAGAAAGAATCGTTTAAAAAAGGCCATTATAAAACACATGTCTGCAGTGATACGTTTACTTGTAAAGTTTGTGGAAGAACTGTGGTACCATGCGGCGCTGGGACGAGGCACAGAAATCACTGCCCAAATTGTTTAAGCAGTTTTCATGTGGATAATGAACCTGGAGATCGCAAGGATGATTGCGGCGGGGTCATGGAACCGATAGCGGTCTGGGTTCGTAAGGGTGGCGAATGGGCAATTATTCATAGATGCCGAATTTGCGGACACTTGAGTTCAAACCGTATCGCTGCGGATGATAATCCAATGAAACTGATGTCACTTGCTATGAAGCCTGTGGTACAGCCGCCGTTCCCGTTGGAAAGCATCGAAGAGATGATGAATCTAATGGGCGGTGATGGTCAGATTATAAAATAACCTTAAACAAAAGGCCGGTGAGCCTGTTGTATGGTTCATCGGCTTTTAAACTTCAGTTTGCGTAACGGAAACAATAATTTCATCACTATACTCTAATAGTATGAATTTTGTTGGAGGAATTTGAAATGTGTAAGGAATGTTACAGTAACGAAAATAGAATAACACCATTGCTTAATCCTATAGATTGCTTAGAAAATCATACACAATATATTTGTGGTACATGTGGCCGATGTATATGTATTGAAAAAGATCCTAATAGGGGAGTACAAAGATGGAATTTTCCTTTTAAATCTTTAGAAGTTGCCAAACTATATTTGAGAACAGCAGATTATACAATGAAACAATCTTGTGGTATTTATGAAATAAAAAGTGATACGGGCAGAACTTCATATAAAATTTTTGCAAAAAGAGAAGATTTAATCGGGTTTTTAAACAAGAATAAAAATAAAATGTGTGATAGTATGGAGCCGATATTTTTTGTCGAGGAGTATCGAGAATACCCAAATACGCAGATTAGAAGATTATCCTCTGACGAAATAAATAAATATATGTCAGAAAGACAAAATATTGTAAAATAGACATTTAATGGTGCCGTCGAGTATTTTTCGCAAATTGGATTACAGTCAGATGATATAAATCCGTTAACCTGTTATAAAATCCGACTCAGAAGATCCGAGGTTTTCCAAGTGCTTCATGTTTATGTATTTCTTGCTGCCCAATTGAGTGCCTGCGACATGGCGAAGGCGGGCGCAAACAAACATTAAGGCAGAAGCGTCATCAGGGAACGTTCCCACGACTCGGGTTCTACGGCGGATTTCCCTGTTCACGCGCTCAATTGCATTGTTAGTACGGATTCTTGTCCAGTGCTCGTATGGGAAATTCATATGTGTCAGCGTTTCTTCAATGCCATCTTCAAGCTTTTTAGCAGCCCATTTGAACTTCATTGCTTTGAGATCTTCTACTACGAATTTGTCCTCTTTTTTCCATTCTTCTAATTTGCGAAATTTATTATACCTTATCTCTATAACCCTATAAATATCATATCATGTGTAATATCAATTTTCTACAGGGGGAAAATGTATTATGTAAACTAAAAAACCTCTGATTTTCTCATCTGCGTCTTTGTTAATATATAAAAAACTCCTCAACTTGTATTTACAAATTGAGGTCAAGCCGTCGACAAGGTGCCCACAGCCATAGAAAATGTACACATTTTTTAAATTAAGTTACAATTATTTTTGCTGCGAGTTTTTGAAAAAACAACTATACTATGGAATATTTTCAAAAATTTTCACACTATTTTTTGCTGCAATACTTTGTTATGAGTTTATTTCGTGACAAAATATCGCCAAATTTAACACATACATTATAACTTTACAAGTATACCAACTTACTGCTTTAATTTAAGCTTTCCAAAAGTTTCATCATATCCTCTGGAATATCTCTGTAGAAGGACATTTTCTCTCCTGTAACAGGGTGAAAAAATTCCGCCCAAACGGAATGGAGCGCCTGTCTGGGTATCAAGTCATGATTTTCATTCCCATAAAGCCAATCTCCAGCTATCGGATGCCCCAAATAACTCATATGCACCCGAATTTGATGCGTACGTCCCGTTTCAAGCTCAAGTTCAATGAGAGTGTATCCGTCATATTTTCGTATGATTTTGTAGTGTGTAACAGCTTCTTGCCCATCTTCTGCTACACAGCGCTCAATTATGCTTTCTTCGCGTCTTTTAATAGGTGCATCGACAGTTCCATCGGTTTCTAAATTGCCGCATACGATTGCTCGGTATTTGCGCCTGAGTCTGCCGTCTTGAATCTGAGTGCAAAGCTGTGCATGAGAATAAGCATTTTTAGCGATAACCATAATACCTGAAGTATCTTTGTCCAATCGATTTACTGCGCGAAATACATATTGTTTTCCTTTGCTTTGCCAATGGTACATCATAGCATTGGCAAGAGTATTCTCATAATTGCCCAGTGATGGGTGCGTCGGCATATTCGCCTGCTTGTTCACCACCGCAATGTCCTCGTCTTCGTATATAATGTCAATGGGAATATTTGCAGGTACAATATTTTCTGAAGTTCCTTCGTACATTGTAAGACGAAGCATATCGCCGCGTTTTAACACATATGTGACACGCTCGTGCCTTCCGTTGACAAAAATTCCGTCATATTCTCGTTTTAAAGCTTTTATTAAATTGTCGGACATATTGCAGTGTTCTTTGAGAAATATTTTTAATTTTATTCCGTCATATTTATAGTCTATTGTATATTCAAGTGTCCTTTTCATTTGAAGAATCCTTTTGCTGTTTTGTTTTTAAAGATTATATCAAAAGATTGATTATATGTACAGGCAATTTCTACGATTTTAATACTGCAGCGATAACTTTTGCTATATACTCCCCGCCTAAAACTGCCTCATCCAAAGTGTTTCCGTTGCTCCCAACCTCAATAATCAGACTTCCTAATGTCAAATGCTGATTAAATCTTTCTTCCCGAAGATTAATCGGACGCATGAGTGACGGGTACATATCGTTTGCCTTTTTTTGAAGTTTTGCGGCAAGCTTTAAATTTTCATGCCAATTATTGTGTGCCAAACCGCTGCCGTTGGTTCCGACTACAAACATAACCTGAGCAGTTTTTTCTCCGTTTATTTGTGTTGTTACCTTAAGCTTTGTTCCGTCCTCTCTTATGAGGCCATCGCGATGGATATCAAGCACAACCTTTATGGACGGATTTTCTTTGAGATTTTTTTGTATGGTGGTCATAGAACGCCCATACGCTCCGTTAAATGACGGGTAATCATGTACAGTTGTATCATGTATGGTTTTAATGCCTTCATTGTTTAGCACATCGCATATATGGTTGCCGACCTGTACAATATTTTTTGATGTATCTGTGCTTCTGTCGCTGTCTGATGCGGTGTAGCTTTTCTTGTCAGCATCGGTATAGCTTTCTGTTGTATGAGTATGCACTATGAGAACCTGAGCTCCGTTGTTATCTATTTTAAACTCGAGCGGCTGGCTTGCAAGTTCTTCCGCATTCACCTCAAACTTTGTGGCATTTGAAATTGCCATTCCTTTGCTTATTTTAATTTCCTCTATATTGTGTTCTTCAGTTTCTTTTGTTGGGACAGGCGTTTGTATGTAATTTTCTGGTGTAGGCAAAATATTATGCTCTGGGCTGCCTTTTTCGGCTGCGGCAAAAATGGAATTTGCCCCGAATATGCTTGCAGGATTTTTTATATCAAAGCCCAAAACAATATCAAATATCTGTTTTATTCCGCTTTCCTTCTGCGGCATGGGAAGCTCGCTTTCTAATGCCGATTTATATATTTGCTCGCTGTTTACAAGTGTTGATGTTGCGATGGAAACAGGTTTTAAACAAAAAACAAGAATTCCGATCATTATGCCGAATATAAAAAAAGTACCGAAAAGCGATATTGTTTTTCCGCTTATAACAAATGCTTTAAAGGTTTTTCTTCGTTTCATTTGTAAACTCATTCCCTTATATAGTTTTTGTGTCATACGAAACATCTTTATATTCTTACTCATATATCCATAAAAATATTACGTAAAAATCCATGTGAATATATATTGCCCAAGAAACAAATACTACTTCTGCATTTTAAAATAATTTGGCAAAAGGAGTGACGCTTTTGAAAGCAATCATTATGGCGGGAGGGGAAGGAAGCAGATTAAGACCGCTTACATCCTTCCTGCCCAAACCCATGGTGCCGGTAATGGGGATCCCTGTTATGGAGCATATAATTCACCTATTGAAAAGGCATGACATAAGGGATATAGGAGTAACTTTAAGATTTATGCCCGATTGTATAAAACAGTATTTTAAAGACGGAAATAAATTCGGAGTAAATATAACATATTTTGTGGAGGACTCTCCGCTTGGTACTGCGGGCAGCGTGAAAAATGCGGAGGATTTTTTAGATGATACTTTTTTAATCATCAGCGGAGACGCACTTACGGATATAAATCTTTCAGATGCTGTTTCGTTTCACAAAAAAAAGAAAGCTGCAGCAACTTTGGTTTTAAGCAGAGTAAAAAATCCGCTTGATTATGGCATAGTAGTAACTGACCAAAACGGCAGGGTGATGCAATTCTTGGAAAAGCCCAAATGGAGCGAGGTGTTCAGTGATACGGCAAATACAGGCATATATATTATGGAGCCATATGTATTAAATCTTTTCAGACATGGAGAAAATTTTGATTTTGGAAAGGACCTTTTTCCGCTTATGCTTGAAAGAGGAGAAAAGTTATCTGGCTATGTATCAGATGGCTATTGGTGCGACATAGGGGATATTGACACATATTTGAGGTGTCATTACGATGTGCTTGATAAAAAAATTGATATTGGAATATCGGCATATGAGGTAGGAAATCATATGTGGATTTCTGAAAACAGCAATATAAGTCCCACCGCACAGATTTCCTCTCCTGTATATATTGCGGAGGGCGTACGTATTGCTGATAATGTTAAAATAGAGCCTTACAGCGTTATCTGCGAAAATGCCGTCATTAATGAAAATGCCGTCGTAAGGGGCAGTATTGTTGAAAAAAATGCGGTTATAGGAGGGCATACCGTTTTAGATTCCTGCATTATTGATTCAGGAGCACAGATTAAAAAATATTGCTATGTCGGGAACGAGTCCATTGTAGGAAGCAAAACGGAGATAGGAGAGCGTGTTCATATCAACCCGTCCATCAAAATTTGGAACAATAAGATTATCGATGACGATATTACAGTCAGTTCAAATTTAGTTTCAGAAACGCATTACGGAAAAAACTTATTCAGTGAACGTGAAATTTTAGGGGAATTCAACGTAAATATTACTCCCGAATTAATATTAAAACTTGCGGCAGTCTATGCGGGACTCTGTTCAAACGGTAAATTTGCAGTAAGCTCAGGCGACAACCGTGCGTCCAAGCTTTTGTACCATGCTGCAATAGGGGGAGTTTTATCTGCAGGAGCAACAGTATATGAATTGGGAAGCTCTGTATGCAATATTACAAGAGCTGCCGTTACTCAATACAAACTAAGCGGAGGAATCCATATTCAGGCATCTGATAATTCTGTTATGGTAGAACTTTTAAATGACAAAGGAGCGAATATTCAAAAGGATGTTCAGCGCAAAATTGAATTGCTGCTTTCACGGGGGGATTTTTCAAGATGCGAGTATAAGGATATAAAAGGCATATTTGACATAAGAAATTTCAATGCGGTTTATATGCAAAACCTCATGAAAAGTTTTTCGTTTCATTACAGCGCAAAAATGCTTTGCAATGTGGACAGCAAGCGTTTGGAGTCGATAATAACCGGCATTTGCAAGCATATCAAAACTCAACTTGGTACGCTTCATTTGGATATGAATAACCGTCAAAATATAGAAAAATTAAAGAAAATTATTTTAAAACACAACTTTGAAATAACCGCAAGTGTCGCAAAATCGGGTATGGATATCACCTTGTTTGACGAAAAAGGAAACCTTGTAAGCGAGGATATGCTAACTGTTATAAAAGCAAGAATTATTCTGGAAGAAAGCAAAGCGAAAACTGTCTATGTGCCTATATCTGCGCCAAATATTATTGAAACAGTTGCAAAAAAGTATGGTGGACAAGTCGTAAGGACAAAAACATCTCTAGTTGATATGATGACTGCCATGTCGGATGACAGGCTTCAATTCATGATAAATTTTGACGCAGTCTTTGCACTGTTTAAAATATGTGAATATTTAAATGCACACAATATGACATTGTCAATGCTCTGTGCGGATATACCCGATTTTTACATGACGAAAAAGGAAGTTATCTGCCCG
Source organism: Clostridia bacterium (assembly GCA_026418715.1). Classification (GTDB taxonomy): domain Bacteria; phylum Bacillota; class Clostridia; order UBA1381; family UBA1381; genus SKW16. The sequence goes on along the minus strand of JAOAAV010000093.1, from coordinate 22,059 downwards.
TCGGACCTAAAAGGTGAAGTAATAAGAAGCCTTATTCAAAAAAATCAGGATAAGCACTTGGAGCTTTCGGAGGGCGTGAAGATATTTACAGACAAGGGGTGGGCCCTGATTATTCCCGATAACTCCCGCTCCGTATGCAAAATTATAACGCAAGGAGTAAGTGCGGAATTTTCGAATGAGCTTGCGGATTTTTATGCAGATGAAATAAATAAAATGCGTTGATGGAAAAATCAATTATAAATCAAACGTGTTTGTTAGTTTTCAAGACATCGGACAAAGAAAATGCCTTATTAAAGGCATTTTCAGTCTGATGTTTCACATTTTATGTAATTAAAAACTTATATTTTGCATAGTATTTACTGCGGCAGCCTTTTACAACTTGTTCGAAGAAGGGATTAGATTGACAAAAGTATATTACATATCGAAAAAGCCATGCGTCTGGTATGCTGTATTTATATGCTGTTTTATTTTTGGAATTTGTTTTGGAGCTTTTTGCTGCGCTTATGCCAATTCAGATACCGACAAAACGCTATACGAATATTTAAACGGCTTTTTTTCAAATTTCTCACAAAATTCAGACTACATATCAATACTGAAACGTTCGATATCGAACAATTCAAAAATTTTTCTGATAATATTGTCAGCGGGATTTTTTTCCATAGGAGCGGTTATTTCGGCGGTTTGTGTTGTACTGAAAGGATTTGTTTGCGGGTTTACTGCGGCAGCCTTCGTTAAATATTACGGCTTTAGAGGATTATGGCTGTGTTTTGCGGGGCTGCCTTCCGGTCTGATCTTTTTCCCTGCCATGATAATTTTCGCAGTAATTTCCGCAAAATTTTCAAAAGAAAAATTCAAAAAAGAAAATGTGCTGCTTTACTATATTGTTTTTTCTTTGATTGTGTATGCTGTGTTTTGCATATCAGCTGTCATAGAAGGATATGTAACTGCGATATTTATGAAGCTTATTATGCAGAAAATATGATGACAGCATATACAAAAATTCCTTTAGATATTATATAAAAAAAGGGTATACAAATTAAAAAAATGTGATATACTATTGTTATGTAAACTTTAATCGTATAATATTGCGGTTAGTGTTGTTTTTTGAAAATATAAAAGGGGAGAATATTATGCTCAAGGATTATATCAGTGATTTCACGCGATATATGTCTAAAGAACGAAACAAATCAATCAATACGGTGCAATCGTATAAGCGTGATGTTTCTCAGTACATAGCATATTTAAATGAAAATGGTATTCATGATTTGTCAAAGACTACGCAAACCACAGTTTTGACTTATTTATTGTACCTTCAAAAGCAGGGGAAGGCAACTTCCACAATTTCCCGTACTCTGGCATCCGTTCGTTCGTTTTATGTTTACATGACGCAGTTGGGAATCATTGAAAAGGATCCAACCATGAACCTTGAGGCCCCCCATGTGGAAAAAAAGCTTCCTCAAATTTTGTCAAACGATGAAATAGAGCTTTTGATGCAGCAGCCGAAATGCACGGACAGCAAGGGTTATCGTGACAAGGCAATGCTTGAACTTTTATACGCCACGGGCATTAGAGTGTCAGAGTTAATTAATCTGAATGTTTCGGATATCAATCTTGGTGTGGGGTTTATAAAGTGCGCAGGAACCAAACAGGAAAGAATTGTGCCAATAGGAAACATTGCGGCGGATGCAATGAGAAAATACCTGGAAAAATCCCGGCCAAACATGATAGAAAAACCCGATGAGCAGGCTTTGTTTGTAAATTGCAACGGCAGACGTCTTACAAGACAGGGCTTTTGGAAAATCATAAAACAATATCAAAAGCAGGCAAATTTGGCAATTGATATCACTCCTCACACATTAAGGCACTCTTTTGCCGCACATCTTTTGGAAAACGGTGCGGATTTAAGGTCAATACAGGAAATGCTTGGCCATTGTGATATTTCTTCCACGCAGGTCTATTCACACCTAATGAACAGCAAACTAAAGGATGTTTACGCAAAGGCACATCCGAGGGCGTAGCTTTGGGAAAAATTTTTATAAGGTATATAATGACATCATAATGAAATACTAATTATTGCTTTATATTATGCAAATGCCGCTTTATTTTCGCGGTATATAAAATACAAAAGATCCTCTGTTGCGGTGCGCTTGTGTTTAATGCAAAACAATAGATAAATCTTTTCCGTATTTTATAACATAGAAAGGAATGGTTGGTTTTATGAGAAAAGTTATATGCCTTTTTTGTGTATGTTCGATTGTGCTTGCGTCTTCTGTAACAGCGTTTGCGGAAAATCTGGATATAAGCGCAAAGTCTGCAGTTTTGATGGAGGCATCCACCGGAAAGATATTATATGAGAAGAACCCTGACGAAAGACTTCCTATAGCGAGTGTGACAAAAGTTATGACTATGCTCCTTATCATGGAAGCATTAGATTCCGGAAGAATTCAAATGGATGAAATTGTAACGGCAAGCGAGCGAGCAAAAAGCATGGGTGGTTCTACTATGTTTTTGGAAGCCGGAGAACAGCTTAAGGTTTACGATATGCTAAAAGGTATTGCCGTTGCGTCAGCAAATGACGGCTGTGTTGCTATGGCGGAGCATATAGCGGGCAGTGAGGCTGCTTTTGTCAATATGATGAATCAGAGAGCAAAAGAGCTTGGCATGGTGAATACGAATTTTGAAAATTCAAACGGTCTTGATGACGACAACCATTATTCCAGTGCTAAAGATGTGGCGATTATGTCACGAGAGCTTATCAAACATGAAAAGATATTTGAATTTACCACCATATGGATGGACACTCTGCGCAACGGGAAATTTCAGCTTGCCAACACAAATAAGCTGATTAGATTCTATAAGGGTGCAAATGGACTTAAAACAGGCTCTACATCAAAAGCACTTTGCTGCCTTTCTGCCACGGCTAAGCGTGATAATATGCAGCTTATTGCGGTAGTACTGGCTGCGCCGACATCAAAGGATAGGTTTGCTTCCGCAAGTGCGCTTTTAGATTACGGCTTTGCAAATTATGCGGTAAAACCACAGGTCCAGCAAAATGATGTTTTAGGCAGCGTAAATGTGTCCAAGGGCTCAAAGGCATCAATTGATGCAGTGGCAAAACAGGATTTTTCAGTTTTGATAGAAAAGGGTACTCAGCAAAGTGAAATAAAAAAAGATATTCAGCTGAGCGACAATATTAACGCTCCGATTGAAAAGGGAACAGTAATCGGAAAGGTTGAGTTTAGTTTAAACGGAGAAAATTTGGGATGCGTAGATGCTGTGGCGGCTGAAAATGTGAGCAAAAAAGGCTTTGGAGGGATGATTTCGGATATATTCCGCAAATGGCTCAATATATAGAAAATTTTTAATAATTCAAAGAATGATTTAAATTTATCGACGAGTAAAAGTGCCATTTTTCAGAAAAAATAGCTTTAGGGTTAATCAATCGAAAAATGTTTGACGTCGGAGGCGATTGTTGCCGAAGGCAGAATTATTTAAATGCTTTCGCAAGCTCGCTTTTTGATTTCATCAAACCAAAAATTTCATGAAGTATGTGTTTTTACAAAAAGATAAATATGATGGAGGTTTTACGCTTTGAATAATATGAATAGAAGGCTTGCGGCAGGTATTCTCGGCTTAGGGCTGCTTTTTTCGGGAATATCTGCACTTGCAGATTATGAGTGGGCAAATGATGCCGTGGCTTACTGCAAAAGTGCCGGGATAATTCAGGGTGTCGGGGGTGGAGACTTGGCGCTTGAAGGCAACTTGACGCGGGAACAGATGGCAAAAATGCTTGTGCTGACATTTAATGTTCAAAAGGATGAGGAGTCATCTATTGTTTTTTCTGACGTTTCTCAAAGCAGGTGGTCTTATCCTTACATAGACGTTTTTAAAAAATTCATGGTCGAACAAAATGAATTATTTAAACCTGAGCAATATGTAACAAGAGAGGAATTTGCCTCTTATCTTGTGCTGGCGTCTGGGCTCAGTGAAAAAAATATCAGAAACCGTGAAATCATAGACGTTAATTTTGACGACTATCAGTATGTAAGCAAGCAATATAAAACGCTTTTGTCCATTGCGGTAGAGCGAGGGTACATAAAGGGAGCGGACGGACTTTTGCGGCCAAAGGATCTTCTTAACAGAGCAGAGGTCTGTACGCTTTTGTACAGAGTTATTCTTTCAAATCAGGGGAAATTGACATTGGATTTAGGCGTTCGTGCGTCGCAAACGAGCATGATAGGCAGTGCACAGGTGAGCCTGGAGCAGGCTAAAAAATGGGCGCAAAATAGGGGAGCGCATGAACGCTTTATTGAGATTGCGGATATTTATTGGAAATATGGCGAAATTACCGGTATAAGACCTGAAATTTTATATGCACAGGCGGCAAAGGAAACGAATTTTGGCAAATATACAGGAGCGGTGCTGCCGGAGCAGAACAACTGGGCGGGCATTAAAACAGCAACGGCAACAGGCGATAGAACTGAGGACCACGAAACCTTTGCCACTCCTGACGATGGAGTAAGGGCACATTTTAACCACATGAGCGCATACATTGGATTGGCTCCAATAGGAGAACCCCATGCGAGGTATTACAGTGTGGTAAAGCTCAAATGGGCGGGTACGGTTAAAAATCTTGAGGAGCTCGGCGGAAAATGGGCTCCGGATTTGTACTATGGGTACAGCATACTGCATAATTATTTGGAACCAATGATGGCGACGCAAATATAGCTTTAGACGGGTGATTGATTTTGATAATGTTAAACGCAAGCAATTTGAAAAAAATGTTTGCTGATGAAGTGTTGTTCGATAATGTTTCTTTTACAGTGGATGAAAATGATAAGATAGGCTTTATCGGTGAAAACGGTGCTGGGAAATCCACACTTTTTAAGATTATTGCAGGTGAAATTAGCTGGGATTTTGGGGATATTTTTAAAAATAAAAATATCAAAATAGGATATCTGGAGCAATATACATACAATGATTCCAAGAAAACCGTTATGGAAGAGTTTTTAAGTGTTTTTGATGAGATTATCGCTATTGAGCGAGAGTTGGACGAGATACATTTCGACATAGAACATAGGCGTGGTAATTTGGATGAGTTGATTTTCCGCCAGAACGCATTGAACGAACGTTTTTTAAGTTTGGACGGTACGTATTACAAAAGCCGCATTCGTGCGGCTCTTCTGGGTTTGGGCTTTTCTGAAGACGAATTTCACATGAAGGTTTCAAATTTGAGCGGGGGGCAAAAAACTCGTGTGGCACTGGGCAAAATTCTTCTTTCGAATGTAAACCTTCTGCTTTTGGACGAGCCTACCAATCATCTTGACATTTCATCCATTTATTGGCTTGAAGAATATTTAAAAAGCTATAAGGGGGCATTTATCGTCATTTCTCATGACAGATACTTTTTAGACAAGGTGACGAATAAAACCTTTGAGCTTGAAAATTCCCGCCTGTACTCCTTCGGCGGAAATTACAGCTTTTATATGGCGAAAAAAGAGATTGACAAAAAGACACGGGAACGCGAATACGAGAATACAAAACGTGAAATTTCCCGTCTTGAGGCGATTGTTGAGCAGCAGCGGATGTGGAATCGGGAGAAAAATATAAAAACTGCCGAAAGTAAAATGAAAGTTATAGAGCGTCTTGAAAAGAAATTGGAAAAACCGCCTGAAAAAACAGACAATTTATATTTTAAATTTTCTACCGATACGATCGGAGGAAATGATGTTTTAATTGCGGAAAACTTAGGCAAATCCTTTGCAAATAAAACACTCTTTAAAAATGCTGACATACATATCACACGAGGCGAGAGGGTATTTTTGATAGGCCCAAACGGATGCGGCAAAACCACGCTACTTAAAATTATTTCAGGGCTATGTACTCAGGATGAAGGTTTTTTTAAAATTGGTGCTAACATCAAAATCGGATACTACGATCAAATACAAGAAAATCTTAATATGAATAAAACAATTATAGACGAGGTTTGGGATGAGTATCCAAAATTGACGCATACACAAATCAGAAATGCTTTGGCGGCTTTTTTGTTTCGGGGCGAGGCGGTATTCAAAGAAATAAGTAAGTTGTCAGGCGGAGAAAAAGCAAGGGTTGAACTTGTTAAGCTTATGCTCTCCCGTTCTAATTTTTTGATTATGGACGAGCCTACAAATCATTTGGATATTGCCTCAAGAGAAGCACTGGAGAAGGCACTTTCCGACTATACCGGTACAATGCTTGTCGTCTCGCATGATCGTTATTTTATCAATAAGCTTTGTACACGGGTTATACAGCTAAGTCCAAATGGAATAGAAAGCTTTTCCGGCAATTACGACGATTATTCGGCAAAGTCTTTTATTGAAGAAAAAGATACGGTTTCAAGAGCAAAAGATTATCAGGAACAAAAACGTTTACTGGCGCAAAAAAGGAAGATAGCAAATCAGTTTTCAAAAACGGAGGAGCAAATTTCAAGTATTGAAAATAAGATTGCACGGCTTTCAAATGAGCTTGAAAAACCGGAAGTTGCGGTAGATTATATAAAAGCGGTAGAAATTACGGAGAAAATCAGTATGCTCGAAAAAGAACTCGAAAAACTCTATCTTCTTTGGGAAGAGTTGCAGGAGAAAATGGAACAAGGGGTATAATGTATGAGAGCGGTTGTCCAACGTGTATCAAATGCATCTGTTTGTGTTGATAATGTTGTAATAGGAAGTATTGATAAAGGTTTGTTGATATTTTTAGGTGTCGGTCAGGATGATTCGTGCGAAGATGCTTTATATCTTGCGGAGAAGATTTTAAGTCTTAGGATTTTTGAAGATGCGGACGAAAAAATGAATCTTAGCATAAAGGATATTTCGGGAGAACTTTTGGTAATTTCGCAATTTACACTCTACGGCGACTGTCGCAAAGGCAGGCGACCAAGTTTTGATAAAGCGGGGGAGCCGAATATGGCGAATACGCTTTATGAAGAATTTATCGCTTTGTGCAAAAAATCGGGACTGGCAGTTAAGTCCGGAAAATTCGGAGCGGATATGAAGGTATCTCTCCTAAATGATGGACCTGTTACGCTTATTTTAGACAGCAAAAAATTATTTTAGGCTAAAGCGTTGAATTTGAGTGTGTATAATGATATAATTAGTCGTCAATCGTATGTGGGAGGTTTTTTATGAATAATGAAACTATAATTGTTTTGGATTTTGGGGGGCAATATAACCAGCTTATCGCAAGACGTGTTCGTGAATGTAATGTGTATTGTGAGGTTTTGCCTTACAATGCGGATATAAACAGGATTAAGTCAAAAAATCCTATGGGGATTATTTTTACTGGTGGTCCTAACAGCGTGTACGTAGAGAATGCACCCAAATGTGATGATGAAATTTTCAGACTGGGGGTTCCAGTATTGGGAATATGCTATGGAAGTCAGCTGATGGCCCAAATGCTTGGCGGAAGGGTTTCAGCGGCGGACAAGCGTGAGTATGGCAAAACAATGGTTTCACTCAGAGGAAGCAAACTTTTTGAGGATATTGAGGAAAACACGCAGTGCTGGATGAGCCATACGGATTATATTGAAAAGCTTCCCGAAGGCTTTGACGTAGTGGGAGTTACGGAAAGCTGCCCAGTTGCGGCGTTTGAAAATTCAAATAAAAAGCTTTACGGTGTACAGTTTCATCCTGAAGTAAACCATACACCAAAGGGTAAGAAAATGCTTTATAATTTTTTATATAACATCTGCGGCTGCAAGGGAGATTGGCTTATGAGCGACTTTGCGAAAAAGTCTATCTCATCGTTGAGAGAGAAAATAGGAAACAAAAGGGTCCTATGTGCACTTTCCGGCGGTGTGGACAGTTCAGTTGCCGCCGTTATGATTCATAAGGCGGTAGGCAAACAGCTTACCTGTATTTTTGTGGACAATGGGCTTCTCAGAAAGAATGAGGGCGATGAAGTTGAAAAAATATTTAAGGAGCAATTTGACATAAACATGATTCGTGTCAATGCTCAGGACAGATTTTTAAGCAAGCTCGCTGGTGAAACAAATCCTGAGGCAAAGAGAAAAATAATAGGAGAAGAATTTATAAGGGTATTTGAAGCTGAAGCAAAAAAAATAGGTACAGTGGATTTTTTGGTTCAAGGTACAATATATCCGGATGTCATTGAAAGCGGTGCCGGCAATGCGGCGGTAATAAAGAGCCATCACAACGTGGGAGGACTCCCTGAGCATGTGGATTTTAAAGAAATTATCGAACCGCTTAGAGATTTATTTAAAGATGAAGTGCGTCAGCTTGGCATTGAACTTGGCATACCAGAACAGCTTGTATGGCGTCAGCCATTTCCGGGTCCGGGTCTTGCCGTAAGAGTTATAGGTGAAATAACTTCAGAAAAGCTTGAAATTTTGCGTGATGCGGATGCTATTTTCCGTGAGGAAATCGCTCTTGCGGGTCTTGAGAGGGACATAAATCAATATTTTGCTGTTATTACAGATATGAGAAGTGTGGGAGTTATGGGTGACGGGAGAACATATGATTACACTCTTGCCCTGCGGGCTGTTACAACAACTGATTTTATGACAGCCGATTGGGCTAAAATTCCCTATGACGTGCTCGAGAAGGTATCCAACAGAATTGTAAATGAGGTTAAACACGTAAATAGATTGGTGTATGATATTACATCGAAGCCCCCAGCAACGATTGAGTGGGAATAGTGAAAAAATACTCCATAGAGTTTGAGTAGCGGTTTTAATTTTAACCCACTTTTGACAATATGAGCATCAGTTAAAATCTAAAGTAGTTTTACCGTAGAAAAATATTTCTAAATGAAAATTTGATTAAGCCAAACTTTAGATTTTTACACATATTTGTTGCAGAAAGTGCGTGCATTTTTTGCGGTTGCCGACAGTCTTAAAGAATTTTCATCCTTTAGTATACATGGGGAGATGGGACTATGAAACTTGGAGAAGTGGGTTTGCTCACAAATGATGTTGTTCGGATGGCCAATTTTTATAAATTATTGCTGGAAGTAGAAAATAACAGCAATGATGAGGTACATCAAACGATTATATCGGAAGAGACGATGTTGACTATATACAATGACGGTACTTTAAAAAACAATAACAATCAAAATATCTGTCTTGCATTTACAGTTGATGATATGGAGAGAGAATATCAAAAATTATTGGCTTTAAAGGTGAGAATTATTGAAAAACCCGCACGTCGTCCGTGGGGTGCCGTTAATATGAGTTTTTATGATCCGGATGGGAACACAATTTATTTGAGAAGTTTTTCAGATAAGAAATAAGTGTGTAATAATTACAACAGCATATAGGGCGAGAAAACATAAGTGAATATGTTAAACTAAAGACTTGAAAACATTTTGAATCACTCTGGATCCTGCGAATGGGAATAATACAAAAAGCGTAAAATCCTTTGTAAGGGTTTTGCGCTTTTTGTATTTTCACATAACTGTGAATATATTTGATTAATTTGATAACTGAAATTCTCTACAATATAAAAATGGTGCTCCTGTCTTTTGATTTGTGCATTATTTACATTTAAAAGCAAAAAAATAACACAATAATATTAAAAAATATTATTGCCAATCATAAATGTAAGGTATATAATGCTTTAGTGGAAAAAGTACTCAAATTTTAGGGGAAATATTTAATCAGCCAAGAGGGGATATCATGTTTATTAAACTAAATGAAGAAACGAATCCTTTTAAGAAAAGGATTAATATGTCTGAAACCCAGATTATTGCTGTGGGGTTTGTTGTTATTATTTTGACGGGTGCACTGCTTTTAACGCTGCCGTTTGCGTCAAGATCCGGAGATAGCGTAGGCTTTGTAAATGCTCTTTTTACGGCAACCACTTCAACTTGTGTAACAGGCTTGGTAGTGGTGGATACGTATACGCAGTGGACTTTGTTTGGACAGATTGTTATTCTGATATTGATACAAACGGGCGGGTTGGGATTTATGGCTATTGCCACACTGTTTTCGCTCCTGCTTAACAAAAAAATAGGAATCAAACAAAGGCTTATAATGAGCGAGTCTATAAGTGCAGAGTCGATGGCGGGGATTGTGCGCATGATGAAAAAAATCATAATAGGGACTGTATTTTTTGAATCTATGGGTGCAGCTTTTCTTTCCGTGCGTTTTATACCCGAATTTGGTCTTGCAAACGGTATATATAAATCCATATTCCACGCCGTGTCAGCATTTTGCAATGCGGGACTTGACCTCATGGGCCAAAAACAGCCGTATTCGTCATTGATTTCATATGTAGGCGATCCGATTGTAAATATTACCATATGTTCATTGATTGTTATAGGCGGGTTGGGTTTTACCGTATGGGATGATTTGCTTCATTTTGCAAAACGAAGAAAGCTCAAGCTTCATACGAAATTGGTTTTGATAATAACGGGAGCATTGATTTTGACGGGTGCCGTTCTCATATTTCTCTTTGAAAGAAATAATCCAAAAACAATCATGAATATGAGTGTTCATGAGAAATTTTTCGCATCGATTTTTCAGTCGATCACACCGAGAACGGCGGGATACAACACATTGGATATTGCATCTATGACGAATGCGTCAATATTTGTTATAATGATATTGATGTTTATCGGCGGTTCGCCGGGTTCGACAGCCGGAGGTATCAAGACCACAACGTTCGGTGTACTGGTGCTTACAGCCCGTTGTGTACTGCGAGGTTCTTCGCAGGTTAATGTTTTCGGGAGAAAAATTACATCTGATCATATGCTCAGGGCGTTTGCCATTGTTGGTATGTCAATAGGAATTGTTTGCATCGGAATTGCACTTTTGTTTGTTTTTGATGATCTAGACTTTAAAGCGGCAGTGTTTGAGGCTATTTCCGCTTTCGGTACGGTCGGACTTACCATGGGAATAACTCCCAGTCTTTCATCTGCTTCAAAAATAGTGCTTGTTTGCCTGATGTATTTCGGAAGAGTAGGTATTATTACCGCACTTCTTGCCATAGCGAGAAATCAAACCGATTATGCTGACAGAGTATCTTATCCTAAAGAGGGAGTATTACTTTAAAAAAGGAAAAAGGGGAGTTTTATATGTCGAAAAAAAGTTTTATGATTTTGGGAGCAGGAAGATTTGGAATAAGTCTTGCCGAAACACTTTCAAAATTGGGTCATGAGGTATTTGTTATTGATTCGGATGAAGATGTTGTGCAAAATGTTTCGGAAACGGTTACTCACGCAATCATAGGAGATTGCTGTGACGAATCAGTGCTTCGTTCTGTCGGTGTATCAAACTTTGATACAGTAATCGTAGCTCTCAGCGAGAATATGAAATCAAGCATATTGGCAACCGTACTTTTAAAGGAACTGAATGCAAAATATATTATTGCAAGGGCAATTGATAAAACCCATATGAAAATATTAGAAAAAATAGGCGCTGATATGGTTGTTATGCCTGAAACTGAAATGGGAGAAAAGCTTGCATATCAAATTACTTCAAGCAAGTTTTTGGATTATATTGAGCTTTCGGACAAATTCAGCATTGCTGAAATTGCCTGTCCGCCCAAATGGATTGATAAAACGCTTGCAGAGCTCAATGTACGCGGCAAATACGGCATTAATGTTATTGCTGTGGAGCACAATGAAGAAATTAAAATCATACCGGATCCTGATTATAAAATCAGAGCAAAGGATATTTTTGTTGTTATCGGTTCAAACGATGACATACAGGCATTAAAATAGAAGGGACTATAATGATTCAAGAAATTACCAGCAGTTCAAATGCCAAATATAAATATATCAAATCGCTGATGCAAAAAAAGATGCGTGCAAAAAGCGGAGAATTTACTGTAGAGGGGAGAAAGTCTGTTACGGATGCGATTGGTTCAAAAAGTGAACTTGTTATGCTTGCCGTATCCGACAAATTTTTAAAAACAGAAGAATTTCTCTATCCGGAAAATATTCCTATATACAAGATGCCCGAATCCATATTTTCGGGCCTTTGCGATACCGAAACGCCTCAAGGAATTCTTGCTGTTATTAAAATGAAAACGGGAGAGGCTTTTGTTGCGGATTTGAACAAATTTTATATTTATTGCGAATGTGTAAAGGATCCGGGGAACATGGGAACAATTATCAGAACGGCAGATGCTGTTGGCGCTGGTGGAGTGTTGCTGTCATGCGGCTGTGTGGATATTTACAATCCCAAGACAGTACGGGCTACTATGGGTTCGTTTTTTAACATCGACATTTATGAAAATATGAATATAGATGCTTTAATCAGCTTAAAGGGGCAGGGCTTTCATATTGTAAGCGGTGCTTTGACTGATAGCGCCGTGGAATACACTGATTGTGACTTGACTTTGCCTACGATCATCGTTGTGGGAAATGAGTCAAACGGAGTATCAAAGGAGCTTTTGGATATTACGGATACAAAGGTTAAAATTCCTATCGTCGGCAAAGCAGAATCATTGAATGTGTCCGTTGCGGCTGCTATTCTTATGTATGAGGCTTTAAGGCAAAGAAAAAACAAGATGTAGAAATTCTTGTTTTTTTTATATATTCATAAATAATATGGTGTTGTTCTGTGAAGTTTATGATATAAAAATCGCTTTTGCAATGAAATTTCATCAGTTTTTGGTAAAAAAGTCTTTGACAATTTCCTGTTTTTGTAGTAGTGTAGATAATGTATAAAAATTTATATTTTTATGGCGGTGATTGCAGTGGAAGAAGTCATTTATTGGCTGTGGCTTGCAAGTTTGCCCAATATGAATTCGCATAAGATAACTAATTTGCTTACAGCATTTGAAAATGCCGAGCAGATTTACGAGGCGAAAGCGGCTGATTACAGTGGTATTTACGGTTTAAATGCGCATGATATTGCCGCACTTTCAAATAAGGATCTTGAAACGGCGCATACAGTTTTAAACCGCACAGAGCTTTCAGGAGCAAGGGTTTTGACATATGATGATATAAATTATCCGGATATGCTCAGGCAGATTGAAAATCCGCCATATGTTTTGTACATAAAGGGAGAAATAATGAAGTGGGATAGGCTTTTGCCGATTGCAGTTGTGGGAACGAGAAATTATACCGAATACGGTCTGAAGGCGGCTGTTTCCATATGTACGGATTTGGCAAGAGCAGGGGTTACAATTGTAAGCGGAATGGCAAGGGGCTTGGATTCTGCTGCGGCGGTTGCCGCAATTCGGGCAGGGAATAAAACTATCGCGGTTTTAGGCTGCGGCATTGATGTTGTATATCCTGCCGAAAACGGCAAGTTGATGAGTGCAATTGAAAAGCATGGGGCAATTATCACTGAGTATCCGCCGGGAACTCGTCCGCTTGGTCAGAATTTCCCGCAAAGAAACCGTATCATAAGCGGACTTTCAAGGGGGACGCTGGTAATACAGGCGCCTTTGAAAAGCGGCGCCCTTATTACGGCTAATTATGCATTGGAAAGCGGCAAGGATGTTTTTGCCGTTCCAGGTGATATTACAAGCGAATATTCAAGAGGAACGAATGCTTTAATAAAGGCGGGAGCGAAGCTTGTTGAAAATGCTCAGGATATTTTGGATGAGTATTCGTTTGAGATAAATCTTTTAAATTTGCCTGCTCAAAAAAAAGAGGAGGTTTTGGAAGAGATAAAATATGCAAAAGAGTCTAAAAAAAGTATCAAGAATAAACCTTGTGCGACTGAAATAAATAATGTAAAGACGGTTACAATAGAGGATACAAGGTATAAGGATCTGAACGAGGACGAAAGAAAAATAATATCCATGCTTATTGAAAAAAATATGCATATAGATGATATTGCAAGAGAGGGAAAGCTGCAGGCAAACATTGTAAACGCGACGTTGACCGTGCTGGAGATGAAGGGCTTGGTCAGCCAGCTTCCGGGGAAGAATTTTAGACTTAACATATAACTTGCAATTTTTGGAGGAATTTATGGCAAAAAAGAAGCTGTTGATAGTGGAATCACCTGCAAAGGCAGATACGATAAAAAAATATTTGGGCAATGATTATAAGGTTATGGCATCCATGGGGCACATTATCGATTTGCCGAAAAGTCAGCTGGGTGTGGAGCTTGAGCATGGGTTTGAGCCTAAGTATATTACGATAAGGGGAAAAGGGAAGCTGCTTACGCAATTAAAAAAGGAAGCCAAGGCATGTGATAGAGTGTATCTTGCTACCGACCCGGATCGTGAAGGAGAGGCAATCAGTTGGCATTTGGCGAAGGCGCTCAATATTGATGAAAATTCAATGTGCAGGGTTACGTTCAACGAAATAACAAAAACTGCGGTAAAAAATGCGATGAAAGAGCCTCGCAGCATTGATATGGATTTGGTCAATGCGCAGCAGGCACGCAGAATATTGGATAGAATTGTAGGTTACAAAATAAGCCCAATTTTATGGGAAAAGGTAAAAAAGGGACTTAGTGCCGGTAGAGTGCAGTCGGTTGCGACAAGATTGATTTGTGACAGAGAAGAAGAAATATTAAACTTCACACCCAGAGAGTATTGGACCGTGGAGGCGGTATTTCATGATCCAAAATCAAAAAAGGACTTTTGTGCAAAATATTACGGAAAAAATGGAGCCGAGGATGAACTTTCAAGCGGAGAGCAAGCAAGGGCTGTGACGGCGGAAATCAAAAACGGAAAATTTACGGTAATCGGGGTAAAAAGGGGCGAACTTAAAAAAAATCCGCCTCCTCCTTTCACTACAAGCACACTTCAGCAGGATGCTTCAAGAAAGCTTAGCTTTAGTACCGCAAAGACTATGCAGACAGCACAAAGCCTGTATGAAGGCGTGAATTTGGGAAAACTTGGCACAATCGGGTTGATAACGTATATGAGAACTGATTCTTTGCGTATTGCGGAGGACGCACAAAGAGAGGCTGCGGAGTATTTAACGCAAAACTTTGGAACGGAGTTTGTAAGTCCACGCCAATACAAGACAAAGAAGAATGCGCAGGATGCACATGAGGCAATCAGACCTACGAGCATTAACATAAAGCCAATTGATATAAAGGGAAGTTTAAGCAATGACCAGTATAAGCTTTATAAATTGATTTGGGAACGTTTTGCGGCATCGCAAATGTCTGCGGCGGTTTACAATACGATAAGTGCGTCAATAGAAGCTGATGGGCATATATTTAAAGCAAAAGGGTCAGTTGTTAAATTTAAAGGTTTCATGAGTGTTTATGTAGAAGGCAGTGATGAAGAAAAAGAGCAGGAGAATATGCTTCCGGAACTTTCGGAGGGTCAGACCGTAAATCTGAAGGATATTTGTGAAAAGCAGCATTTTACTCAGCCGCCTCCTCGTTTTACCGAAGCGTCGCTTGTAAAGGAGCTTGAGGAAAATGGAATCGGACGACCGAGCACATATGCTCCCACAATTTCTACTATTATATCCAGAGGATATGTCATCAGAAATAAAAAACAGCTTATACCGACTGAACTTGGCATGGTAACTACCGATATCATGAAAAATAATTTTAAGAAAATTGTGGATGTTGAATTCACTGCCAATATGGAGGAACAGCTCGACGAGGTGGAAGAGGGAAAACGGGAATGGAAAATGGTTCTAAGTGATTTTTATCCTCCGTTTAAGGAAAATTTGGAAAAGGCTCAGGCGGAAATTTCAAAAATTCAGATTAAAGATGAAGAATCCGATGTGATCTGCGAAAAGTGCGGACGAAAAATGGTTTACAAACTAAGCAAATTTGGAAAATTTCTGGCTTGTCCGGGTTATCCCGAATGCAGGAACACTAAGGCGATCCGTGAAGGAACTGGCGTGAAGTGCCCCAAGTGTGATGGGGAGATTTTGATTAAGAAATCTAAAAAAGGAAAGGTATACTACGGTTGTGAGCATGCTCCGAAATGCGATTTTATGGTGTGGTATGAGCCGGTAAAGGATGAGGTGTGTCCTAAATGCGGTGGACTTCTTCTTAAAAAAGGCGGGAAAAAAATAATATGCTATAACGAAAATTGCGATTATGAGGGGAGAATACAGAAGTGACAGTAAAGGTCATAGGAGCGGGGCTGGCCGGCTGTGAGGCGGCATGGCAGCTTGCAAATTGCGGCATAGATGTTATGCTTTATGAAATGAAGCCGATAAAGTTTTCTCCCGCACATAAAAGCGAAAATTTTGCGGAGCTTGTCTGCTCAAATTCCCTAAAGGCTGACAGAATAGAAAATGCCTGCGGGCTGTTGAAGGAGGAAATGCGTATACTCGGCTCTCTTACAATGCAGGCAGCGGATTTCGCAAGGATTCCTGCCGGTGGGGCTTTGGCGGTAGATAGGGATATGTTTTCGGCATATGTAACCGACAAAATAAGGGAGAGTAAAAATATTACTGTCATCCATGAGGAAGTAAAAACAATTAATGAGGATGAATATACAATTATAGCAACCGGACCACTCACATCCGATGCTTTGTCCGAGGAGATATGCAGGATTACGGGGGAGTCGTATATGTATTTTTACGATGCGGCGGCACCTGTCGTGACTGCAGAAAGTATAGATATGGATAAGGTTTTCCGTGCCGCACGCTACGGGCGGGGAACTGCGGATTACATCAATTGCCCAATGACAAAAGAGCAGTATGATGCTTTTTACGATGCTTTGGTTAATGCTCAAACTGTTCCGCTTAAAGAGTTTGAAACGCATAAGGTGTTTGAAGGTTGTATGCCTGTCGAGGTGATGGCAAAGCGCGGTGAAAAAACGCTGACATTCGGTCCGTTGAAGCCTGTCGGTATTGTAAATCCCAAAACAGGAAAAGACGATGCGTATGCCGTGGTACAGCTTCGTCAGGATAATTCTGATGGAACGCTCTACAATTTAGTGGGTTTTCAAACAAACCTGAAATGGGGAGAGCAAAAAAGGGTATTTTCCATGATACCGGGTCTTGAAAATGCTGAGTTTGTGCGTTATGGTGTAATGCATAGAAATACGTTTATTCATTCGCCAACTCTGCTGAATGAATATTATCAGATGAGGAAGTATCCAAACGTGTTTTTTGCGGGTCAGATTACAGGAGTGGAAGGATATGTAGAATCGGCATCAAGCGGACTTTTGGCAGGGCTTAATATGTCAAGAATGCTTACAGGTAAAAATATGCTCAGACCAAGCGCCAAAACGTCAATAGGAGCATTGCCGATTTATATCTCAAGCGGCAGTATCGAAAAATTTCAGCCAATGAACAGCAATTTCGGTATTATGGAAAGCTGGTATGAGAAGGTAAAGGGAAAGAAAACGGAGCGGTATGCTTTGATTGCGGAAAGGTCATTGGAAATTACAAAAGGCATAAAGGAAATGATTGACAAAGGAGAATGAGTATGCGTGGGAACAAAAAACTGATTGCAGGACTTGTTGCGGCGATTGTGATTGTTTCTGCGCTTTGGGTTGTCAGTCTTGTTTTTGGCGGAAAGAAAGTTTTTGCACCCGGTCATACGCCATCCCCCAGCGTACAGGCAGTAAAAACTCCCGAAGTAACTCCTTCGGCAGTGCCAAAACAAGCAACAAACCCACCAAAGCAGCAGACGCAAACAAATCAGACACAGTCAAATCAAGCACAGAAAAAGCCTACATTTATGTATTTCATATCCGCCTCGGATGCAAGATTTGCGGAAACTAATGCGATTTTAGCGGATTTGAAGAAAAAATATGGGGATAGAGTGAATTTTGATATCAGAAATATTGACGAAAATCCCGATGATAAAACAAGATACAGCATAACCGTAACGCCGACTCTTTATCTTATGGCATCGGACGGTGAGTTTAAGGATATAAAGCTTGGTTTTGCGGACGAGGCGGCTTTGGAGCAGTCCATAAAAAAAGTGATTGATTAAAGTATAGCATCTCTGGCTTGAATGCATACTAAAACAAATATAATCTACGGAGAGTGATTATTTTGTTTTATATCAGGACAGACCTTGCTCTTGAGGCTCATGAGATGTACCGGGAGCAAGCAAAAAAGGAAGAGAAGCTCGACGGTGTTCATGTAAAAACTACTCAAAAGGATAACATTACTGTGACAGAGGTCAAAATATCAGATGAAGAAGGGGAAAAAGCGTTAGGCAAGCCTATAGGGACATATATCACGATTGAAGCACCGCAAATTATGCACAGCATTGAAGACTATGAAAACACGTGTATACAGTTGTCCGACAAGATACGTTCTATGGCGCAGATAAACGACGATACGGTGGTTTTGGTTGTGGGTCTTGGCAATGAGAATATCACTCCTGATGCTTTAGGGCCTAAGGTTGTTTCGAGGCTGATGGTTACGCGGCATTTAAAGCAGTATATTCCTGAGCATATTAGCAGTGATATTCGCTCCGTATGTGCGGTTGCGCCGGGTGTTTTGGGTACAACCGGAATAGAAACCGCCGAAATCATAAAGGGAGTGGCCGAAAAGGTCAAGCCGGACTTGGTTATAGCAGTAGATGCGCTTGCTTCACGCAGACTCGACAGAATAAGCACTACAATCCAGATTGCCGACACAGGAATAAGCCCAGGTGCGGGCATAGGGAATTTTAGAATGGGACTCAATCAGGAGAGCTTGGGAGTGAAGGTGATTGCAATCGGTGTACCTACCGTAGTGGACGCGGCGACTGTGGCAAGTGATAGCATTGACATGATGATAAACAGATTAAACAAGGACGACAGCTTGTGCAATGTGCTTGAAGAAATTGATAGTGAGGAAAGGCACACGCTCATAGCAAAGTCTATATCCGAAAATATAGGAGAACTTGTAGTTACTCCAAAGGATGTAGATTTAATTATCGATAAAGTATCGAAGACGGTTGCAAATGGTATTAATTTGGCGCTTCATCAAAACCTTACATTTGAAGAAATAGAAGGATATGTAGAATAAGACGGGGGAGAAGCTTGCCCCCGTGAAAACGGAGGGATGACCTGTATGATTAACACTATAAAAATCAACTCTAATATTTCACTTCACTATATTCCTATGCAGAAGCTGAAAACAACAAGCCTGGGTCTTTATATACATAGGGATCTTACGGCCGAGGAAGCATCAAAAAACGGACTGATACCTTATGTACTAAAAAGGGGCTGTAAGCTTTGCAAGGATTCGGGAGAAATCGCGAGGTATTTGGAGAACCTATATGGAGCAAGTATGGACGCGGGTGTTTTGAAAAAGGGCGAAGACCAAATCCTTGGCTTTAATTTTGAGAGTATATCGGACAAGTATGCACCTCAAGGTGAAAAGCTTCTTTATGCTTTAACTGATCTTCTTTTATCCGTCGTATTTGAGCCGATTGTAGAAAACGGAGGTTTTCGTGCCGAATTTGTGGAGCAGGAAAAAAGAAATGTGAAAGACATGATACAAAGTCTTGTCAACGATAAGCGTTCTTATGCCTCATGGCGCTGCGTGGAGGAAATGTGCAAGGGCGAACCTATGGGAGTATATAAAATGGGTACGGTTGACGGCGTTGATGCAGTTGACGAAAAAAGCTTGTATGAACATTATAAGCGTATAATCACGTCTTCCGTAATTGATATTTTTATTTGCGGAGATGCGGACGATGCGCAAATTGCTGAAAAAATCAGATCCTATACCGACAAGATACAGTTTTCCGAGGCTATATATCCTAAGGTGGATATAAGGGGTCAAAAAGGAGAAATAAAACGCATAAGAGATGAAATGGACGTTACGCAAGGCAAACTTAGCATTGGATTTAGGACAAACATTAAGGCCACAGAGAAGGAATATTGGGGTCTTATGGTGGCAAACAGCATATTTGGCGGAGGAGCTCATTCAAAGCTGTTTAATAATGTTCGTGAAAAGTTGAGTCTTGCATATTATGCATCGAGTCAATTAGAAAAGTTTAAAGGACTTATGCTTGTAAATTCGGGCATTGAGTTTGAAAACTTTGAAAAAGCTTATGATGAAACGCTTTTGCAGTTAGAAAGCATCAAAAAAGGGGAAATTTCCGAAAAAGAGTTTCAATCAAGCATCAGTGCCATTTTAAATGCTCTTGAATCATATTACGACAATCAAAGATATATGGAGGATTTGTATCTTGGAGAAAATATTCTGGGCAACAAGTACGATATTGAGTATATGAAGGAGCAGGTTAAAAAAGTTACGGTGGCGGATGTCGTGGCTGCCGCAAATAAAATTGAGCTTGATACGGTATATTTTCTTGCGGGCAAGGGGGGAAAATAAATGCAGTTGACGAAGAAGGAAAATAAAATAACAGAAGAGCAAATTTATTTCGGCACTCACGAAAGTGGACTTAATATTTACATTATGCCAAAGAGAGGGTACAAAAAAACCTATGCCGTTTTTGCCACAAAATACGGTTCTGTGGACTCTAAATTTATTGTTCCGGGCGAGGATACTGTCACGGAGGTGCCTGATGGAATTGCTCATTTTTTGGAACATAAGATGTTTGATCAGCCTGACGGAAGCAATGTATTTGATCGCTTTGCAAAATATGGCGGCAACGCAAATGCGTTTACGAGCTTCAATATGACGGCGTATTTGTTTTCCGCAACGTCTAATGTATATAATAATTTGGAAACGCTTTTAAATTACGTTCAGAGCCCATATTTTACGGACGAAAGTGTACAGAAGGAGCAGGGGATTATAGGGCAGGAAATTCGTATGTATGATGACAATGCGAATTGGAAGGTATTTTTCAATTTTCTCGGGTGCCTGTATCAAAAAAATCCTGTAAAGCTTGAGATTGCAGGTACGATTGACAGTATAAGCAAAATTGACAGCAAGCTCCTGTACAGATGCTACAATACATTTTATAATCTGTCAAACATGACACTTTTTGTAATAGGGGATATTGACGTTGAGGAAACGCTTAAAGTGATTGAGTCGAATATACTTAAAAATGAGCCTTTCAAAGAGGAAATAAAACGGATTTATCCGGAGGAGCCGAAGGAAATCGCAAAAGCGTATGTGGAGCAGAAGCTGAGCGTGGCTATGCCTATATTTATGATGGGCTTTAAGGATACGGATACGGGCTACAACGGAAACAGACTTTTAAAGAAAAATATCGAGATGAGCATTTTAATTGAAATGCTGTTTGGAAGAGGTTCGGAGGTTTATAAAGAGCTTTATGAGCAGGGGCTCATTAATGAGAGATTTGATGCGGAGTACAATATGCAGCCTGATTATGCTTACACTGCTATTGAAGGAGAGTCGAATGATCCACAAAAGGTTTACGATATTATTTTGAAGAAGATACGCAGTGTTCGGGAGAAAGGTCTTTCTAAAGATGATTTTGAGCGTATTAAAAAGGTTGTTTGGGGAGATTATATCCGCACGCATAACGATGTTGAGGATTATGCTCACAGCTTTTTATCACTGATATTCATGGATGTTGATTATTTTGATTACTATGACGTGTACAAAGCAGTAACCTTTGAGGATGTTGCAAAACGATTTGATGCTCATTTTGATGAAAAAAATGCGGTGCTGTCGGTTATAAATCCTGTATAGAAAAACGGACGGTGAAACCGTCCGTGCAGACTGTAGACAAAAGGTGTTTTACGCAATGCGTAGAACCCCTTTTTGATTGTTTCTAAGAAACAAGTGATGGAAATAGACAAATTGATTTATAAAGTGTTGTAAAGACGGCGGCAGCATACCCTTTCTTCGCTTCCATATTGCCAGCTTTTTTAAATTCATGCACGCAAAAGTAAGCGCCACCTGCATTTTTACTCTTTGCAGTCCACGTAGCTGCGTGTATCGCATGGCGTGTTTCTCTTTTGCATCCGCAAAAACACGCTCAATGGTTTCGCTTCTTAGTTTGCAGATATCCCGATATTCAGGAGTATGTCGGTAATCTTCGGCAAGCTCCATGTAAGGTTCCCAAATATGCCGGGTTACGACCTTTTGACAGACTTTGCTTTCTGTACATTGGAAACGCACAGGACAGTTCTTACAGATTTTAGCGTTGCTTTTGTATTCACGGTATCCTTCCCGGGTGGTTGTAGAATACGTTAAAACCTGATTGTTCGGACATAGCATACAATCGAAATATTCATCGTATACAAAATCATATTTTTTAAAGAAGCCTTTTTTCGTCATCGG
>JAOAAV010000108.1 GCA_026418715.1 Clostridia bacterium | reverse complement strand
ATTAAAGCATTTGCCACTCCCAGCACGACGGAAACAATTCCGAAACAAAGAATCAGCACACCCCACCATGTATGGTTTACGCCCAAATAACAAAGAAGAAAGCGAATGAAACCGTAAATGGCAGTTTTAATCATGATCCCTGACATCAGCGCGGAGACATTGCTCGGAGCGGAAGGGTGCGCGTAAGGCAGCCAAATGTGAAACGGAATAACGCCTCCCTTTGTTCCGAAACCAACCAAAAACAGAATAAATAATAGATTCTTCACCTGAACGGGTATCGCCGCCGAACTTGTGAACAGATCAAACGATCTCGTATAACGATATATAATCATGAACGCAATAAGCAAAAATGCAGTCGCAATATGTGTCATAATAATGTAAAGAGTACCTACTTTGTGGTTTCCATTCCGACCGGATTCAAAAACCACCAGAAAGTAAGAAAGCAGAGACATCATTTCCCATGATACGTAAAATGTAACCATGTTTGCAGAGGTCAATACAAATATCATTGATAAAATAAAGCCGGAATAAAGGAAATAAAAAATCCCCACGTTTCTCTTTCCTATGTAATGTGAAAAATATCCTACTGTATAAATTGAGACGCATAACGCAAGAATGGATAAAGTCAGTAAAAAAAGGGCAGAAAGATTGTCCATTTTCATATCTGTTTTCAGATACGGTATTGACGACGCAAAAACGCGCAAATTGATTGAACCTTCATTCAAAATCAATTTTAAGATTGACGATATAGCAAGAAGAAAAGACGCGGCTGCGCAAATATAATTTGTAAGCCAGCTACAAAATTTTTGCCGCTTTATAAAACAAATTGAACTTACAGCGGCGAATAAATAAAGCAAAACGGAAGCCTTAAAAAAACTGCCTGCGAGAAGCGACCCCATGAAAAAACAAACCCCCTGAAATTAAACAATTCCATTCCAAAAAATCTGCCAGATATGTTCATAATAATTACTTGGATCTTCAGATTGATAAATGATGCTGCTTGATAACAGTCCGTGAATAAAAGAAAAATATGAAAGCGCAATTGCGTTAGCATCCTGGCAGCGGATATTGCCATTCTTAATATCAGATTCAATAATTTCTTTTGCTAACTGATAACGTTCTTCACTGAGTTGATTTATTTTT
The DNA here is from genome assembly GCA_026418715.1 of Clostridia bacterium. Taxonomy (GTDB): domain Bacteria; phylum Bacillota; class Clostridia; order UBA1381; family UBA1381; genus SKW16. The sequence continues at coordinate 2,524 of JAOAAV010000108.1, read as the reverse complement.
GCAACTAATGTTTCTTCGAACGTTTTCGGAGGAAATAATAAAAGCCTTTTCCAAAAATACAGTTTTGTTTTGGAATCTTTATAGTAGCTCAAAATCATAAAAAACATATTTTTCAGATTTTTGCAGCATTTGTTTATTTCAAAAAAATAAGTGTTTATCTCCCGGTCAATAACCGCAAAGAGTAAATCTTCCTTACTTGCAAAATGGGCATATATTGAGGCTTTTTGTATTCCGACTTCAATTGCAACTTCGGTTAATGAAAATTCACTTCCTTCATCGGCAAACAGTCTGAAAGCTGAATCCATAATCTTTTTCTTTGTCTCCATCTTATCCCACCTTCTTTGAGTACATCCTACCTAACGTTAGGTAGCCTAGAACATTATATAATTGTATTTTTTTTTGTCAAATAAAAAATCAGCAAAATTCAATATTTTGCTGATTTTTATTTTGAGATAATCCCACAATTTCCCCCAACTTCTCAGCCGTTTTGGCAACACCCGCGGAATGTGTAGCTGTAAATCGGCTTCGAAAATCTATAATATGGGAAAATATCTTTGAAATTTTGACAACATCATCAACTTCAAGAGTTCCCATATCAAATAAAGAATCATCGGATATCAACGATAAAGGATCTGCACATAAAAGTTCCAACCATATGAATTCTTTTGAACCCATATCCATCAAAGCATCCAGCAATTCAGGCATAAAAATGTTATCTTCTTTTGATTTCATTTTTAATAAAATATCCGGAATTTGAGGTAATACATCCTTGTTTTTATCAATCATTGCGCAGACTCTGTCAGCCAAATGGATGATATGACTCTCATAAGGGACTTCTTTTTCTTTATGTTGTGCTCCTTTTCCAAAATTCCACGGTACATGGTGATATCGTACCATATTAGAAATTGCCGTAAAAGGTTTATACTTTTTAAGAAGTTTTGCGCCACGAAATGCATGGTTATTAACTGATATCGGTTCGTCTTCAATCAAGGCGAGCCTTTCATCAGCTGTAATCGCACCAATATCATGCATTAAACCTGCAATCATAATTTCGCGTTGTTTTTCTTTCGAAAGTCCGATTTGCTCCGCTATCCTGTACGAAAGAAATGCTACTTGTTGCTGATGGTTTGCAATTTCAGGCGAGACTAAATCTACGGCGTTAGACAAAGCTAAGAGGATGTCATACAGTTTTATTCGCATTATATCCATTTCGTTTTCCTTTATATAAAAACATTCCATTTATAAAATATCGGATAAAACGGTTTTTTAATTAGTAAATAACCCAAAATCAATATAGAAGAAATTTCAGTATCATTACATATTGTTTTATTTTCTTTTTTATGTAAAACTATAGGCAAATCAATCCCTTTGAAGAAATTACTGGAGGATATTTCAGTGGATATGATCGTCACAAAAGATTTATGTAAAATTTTTAAGAGCAGGAAAAGCAGTGTAGAAGCTGTAAGAAATGTCAATTTGAAAGTGAATCAAGGTGAGATATTTGGATTTTTGGGTCCGAACGGAGCCGGAAAAACGACGACAATGAGAATGCTGACTACATTGATGACACCAAGTTCGGGCTACGCTGCCATTGTAGGGTATGATTTATTAAAAAATGCAAAAGAGATCCGGCAAAAAATCGGGTACGTAAGCCAAAAAGGCGGCTGTTATGAATATGCTACAGGATATGAAAATCTAATGTTACAGGGAAGACTATACGGACTTTCCAAGGCTTCCGCAACAGAAAACGCAAGCAAACTGATCCATGCATTTCAGATGGAAGAATACTGCCACCGTAAAGTCATTACATATTCCGGGGGACAGCGTCGGCACGTTGATTTGGCAATGGGAGTGATGCATAGTCCGCAACTTTTATTTCTGGACGAGCCGACAACGGGACTCGATCCGACATCCCGCGCCAATTTTTGGGATGAGATCAAGCGTCTTAGAAGCAACGGAATCACCATATTCCTGACAACCCATTACCTAGACGAAGCCGATTCCCTATGCGACACGATCTGTATTATGGATCATGGAAGTGTGGTAGCGGAAGGAAACTCTCTTGAACTGAAACGTCAAATTGCGGGAGATATCATAGAAATAGGTATGGACCATACCTATTTTGAACAGGCTTGTAATCTTCTGAAAACAAATCATGATATAAAAGAATCCATTTTGACGGAAACGTCTTTGAAATTGTATGTTGAAGCTGGAGAAAAAGCTTTACCTCAAATCCTTCCGCAGCTTGTAGAAGCGAACATCCCTATTCATACGATCGAAATGAGCAGACCGTCACTTGACGAGGTCTTCTTAAGAAAAACCGGGCACTCGTTGAAAAATGAAACAGAAAAGGAGGTAAGCCAATGAAAACATTGAAAGATACTTGGGTTTTATTTGTACATTATGAAAAACTTCTCGTTCGAAATCCGTATTGGTTGCTAGCCGCTCTGTTTCAGCCTATTTGCTATCTGTATCTTTTTGCTCCCCTTCTAGATCTGTCTCTTATACACATCTGACGCTGCCG
>JAOAAV010000099.1 GCA_026418715.1 Clostridia bacterium | reverse complement strand
CTTCGTATTTGATTGCATCGCCATAGGGCGGGTCGGTGATGAAGAGGTGGGTAAATATATTTATTTCATTTACATCTATTGAATTAATTTCTTTTTTTGTTTTTATATTATTAGTTTTAATATTAACAAAAAATGGATTTAAACTATAAAATAATGATCTGCAAGGTGGGTTAAAAATTGTGTTCAGAGCTTGATTTGCAAATGTATTATTTACAGTATCATGAGTTGGCGCCCAAGTAGTTAATTTTGAATTGTAATCGATCGATCTTAAAAATAAAATTTGCAAATTTATTGATATATTTTTTTCAAATTTGTTAATTTCTTTTTTTATTAATGCCCAAATCATCAACTGTCGCGGATTAAACAGATGGTGCCAGTGCGTCCAGCCGCGCTCGCGATAAAGTCTTTCAGATTCATCTCCCGGCTCAATTTGCATATCGGGCACCCAGCCTTTTTCCTGCCATTCTGCTAAATGCTGTGCTACATATTCCTCAACAATCCGTTCGCGCTGTAAATCGTCCTCTGTTACAGCGCGAAATTCATATTCAAAGCGGTTTTTCCCATTAACCTTTCGCATCCACTGTATGCAGTACAGCCGCTCTTGGAAAATATCATCGGGGCGAGGTTTGAAATCGTGTTTTTCCCACAACCGCAAGCGGTTGCCGGTGGTGCCGTCGGGCTTGCGATAGTCGCCCCTTAGGGTTGAAATCTTTGTGCGGTATTCTTTGCCATCCACTGTATGCACCATATACGGGTCCTGGCCGCGGCCATCGGTTCGCACTGTTCCTTTTTCGGCTTCTTCAAGCTCCTTTTGGCTTACCCCACTAATGATGTCGATACGGTATCGCTTGTGCGCTGGCTCTGGTATCAATTTCGCAATTACCCTATTGATTTTGCTTATCACCAGGGTTGGCAAAAGCGGTACCATCCATCCCGTTTGCGGGCAGCGCGCTTCCACGCAGTAAAGGAATGCTTTTGCGCGCCATCCTTTGCCGTCGGTTTCAATGCCAAGATTGTCTATCTCTTCTTGGACTTTTGCCACTAATTCCTCTTGTGCGCGCTTTAATTCTTCGCGTTCTTCAGGGCTTCCGCCCACAATGTGAAACGCACCCCAGGTGAGCATGCAGGCAATTGGATTAAGATCGCTAGCATACACGTCGCATCCCAAACGCGCGGCTTCAAAAGGAATTTGCCCCGAACCGCAGAAGGTATCCGCTACCTTTGGTCGTTCGCCAAATCGCATGATGCCAAGTTGCTCCACTAGTTGGGGAAATGAATGTGCGTTTGTTCCAAGATGCGCATTTACCGCATCCCAGATGTGATCGTGCACATCGGGAACTTCCTCGGGGCGGTAGAGAGTATCAATGCGGTTTCGATATGAGGTTTTTGGTAAAAGCTCTGAAATAACACGGCGCTTATCTCGCATTGGCACATCATTACGCCATTCAACCTTCAAGCGGGCAAACTCCGGTTTATGTAAATCAATTGGCGATGATTTGGGCAAAATATCTGGTTCTACAATAAAATAGTCGCGTATATTTGCAAGCGCTACTTTGGAAAGTATCTCCTTTGGCGTAACCTTGTGTTTCATGCGCGCAGCCAGTGACGCATCGTCCATGCCCATGAGCATTTCAAATATTTCTAAGTCTTTTTGGGGATTGTCGGTTGCAGGGAGAAGGCAACCCAGCACACAGGCTTTTGCAAGGATAAGCGGTTTGCGCCCTTTCCAGTAGCTGCCAAGAGCGGTGAGGGTTTGTCCTGAACCTGCCATCCGTTCTTTATATACTTCAGCAGAAAGTTTTTGTACAGGGAGCAACCGTTCAATAAGCGCAGGTGCGTCTTTGAGTTTAAAAGGAACAATTTCTTGCTGAGTTTTAGTCTGCGCATTCATTTTGCCCCTCAGTAAAAGTATATGTAAAAAGATCTATATCTGCCTTGAGTTCATTGCTTGGTCGTGGCTTTCTTTTTGTGTTGAATTTTGCTTCGCCATCCGAAAGCGCGTAGTAAAGGGCTTTGCGCCATCCACGGTTGCTATCTTCGGGCAACCCTGCTTCAGAAACTGTCATCATAAACAACCACCAGCGTTCCTCTGGTCTAAGTGCCATCCATTTTTGGCAAATTATTGGAATTTCTTCGTCTTTTGCTTTTTCAGCTGCCCACGCAAGCACACAGAGTTCTCTTCCAAGAAGGCGCTCTACAAAATTTTCACCTGAGTGCCATCGGCCAGTTTTAATACCCTTTGCTTTAAGCCGTGCATTGAATTCTCTGCGTGCACATTCAGCAATAGCATTCCATGATTTTCTCTGAAGATACACACGCGGTTCTTCTTGTGGTATTCCTCGTTGATCACCTTGATACCCATATACCTCAATTATGCTAATTTGCTGGTTATGTGAAGTTGGAATCTCAACTTTGAATTTGTGGACACCAAAGTTAACAGGTGCGCCAAAATCTATTGTTTCAAACTTTGCGCTCATTGTTCAATGTTATCCTGTTTAAGATTAATTTGTAGTTTACTGCAAAAATCTTTGAAGTCGACGCCATTTTTAAAATGAGCTATTTTAAATGTCATTGTTATAGGTTCTTCTGGTGAAAATAGTTCGCATAGTTTGGATAAAATATCTTGCAGAAATTTAGAATCTACTTTCATTTCGCCTAATATGATCGTAGCAATCTTAGAACCCTGCCCAAGGGTCATATTGACATTTTCAAATTCAATGCTTTTTTCAATACCAAGTTTTATACATTCAAATGTGCTTTGCCGTGAATCGAGCTTAAATACAGATTTGGTTTTTAATTTTGCTGGTTTGGTTTCGTCAATTTCTAATTCTTCTTTTCCTTTTGCTGTGAAACGAAAATCTTCCTTTGTTTCAAGCCCATTTGCCTGGGCAAATGCGCGAAGCAGCACTTCACCATCTCCGATTTCGATAGGTTGTGTATATACATTTCCATTTCGCGGTTCGCTTCCATCTAATGTGTAACGTATTTCGCCTTTTGGAGCTACATATAATTCAACAAATCGTTTATTACCTTTTTCTATAAGACTTGTTCTTAGTTTAAGAGTATTTTTCCATTCTACCGGGTCACCTGTTTCATATGTACCTGTTGGATCGCATACCAAAAATTGAACCTTTAGAGCTTTTGTTGTAAGAATGTTATCTTGTAGCAATTTATTACTTTCAGAAACAGGGCTATCTTCCGAATAGTAAATTTTTGGAGCTGGACCTGCATTGACAGGATTTATTTTAAGACGGACATAGCCTTCATCGTCTGGGCCATGTTCTGGTACAATTTGAGCTGAGGTTTTCTTTTTCTTTGGTTTTTTTGTAATATATCCATTCCCAAGATCTTCCCAGATGCCACGATTTAATGCGATTGCTTTCAAATGATTGAGGCCACGCGGTGGTAACCAAGGCATAGCAGGTATTTCTGCGTACCTATCAGATGCATCTGACCAGCGGGTATCATCTTGGTTTTCTGGCCAAAGGATATTCTCTGCTTTTTCGCGGAGCAAATCAAATTCTTTTTCTACATCAAGAAATAACTTTTGAGGTGTTGATACAAGCGTCTTTTCAATTTGTTCCTCACCATTGTATTGCTTTGAAGAATCTCTAGTTTGATCTAGAGGTTTACTTCTCAGTTCTGGTTTGCAACCAGGTAGTTGAACAGGAAAAAGAAGTTTATCAAAAAGGCCTAATATTGTTGTGGTAAAATGATGTTCATATTGAGCCTGTTTTCGTTCCAAATCCTCACGTTGAGGATGACCTTTTGGAATTCGCAAGTCAGCTTTTTGTGCTGCATAAAACTGACGAGCAGCTTGTTCAACGCTTGCCATTGCAGATTTATCGCCAGTAAGGACAAGAATATTGTTTTTTTGTGTAAGGCCGTCAAAAAAACGTGTAATTTCTTCAGGAGGTATTTTTGAGTCAGGACTGTGGATTATCAAAACCCTTTTTTTCCTCACAGCTTCCACAACATCTTCAAGGCGTGGAAGCGGAAGAACTTCTTCATAAGCGGTTTTTCTTTGAGGGTGAAACATTTCAGCTAAACGATGTCGTATGAGGTCATCAATCTGATTTTCGGGAGCATCGTTTGCTAGGCTCTGTAACAATTTTGTTAGATTTTCCTGACGATCAAAGTAAAATTTACCTTCAGGTGTTTTGTGTAAATACCATGCAACTTTTTCCAGATCTTCGAATGCAGTAATAAAATCTGATGGTTCTCTCAGAGGTGATAAAAGGCACTCAATCATTTCTTCTTTTGTTAAGCCTTTGACTGCATTTACAGCCGTGGACAAACTTGCAGTGAAAAGAAGAGTTGCTACTTGTGTTGCTGCGTCCTTTCCTTTTGATGAATCCACAATTTGTGCATGTGCTGAATGATTTATATCCCATATATCTTTTGCAATGACATCGCGCATACCAGAGATTTCAGTTAGTTTATCGCGAACTTCTGGAATAGAAAGATCAAAATGTTGAGGACCAATAAGGAATACATCATTTTCCTTTCGTTCCCATACTGATTTTAAAAGCCTTGAAACAAGCTCAATAATACCGCGTGTTTGTTTGAATTGCTCGTTTTCTTTAAAAAGTGCAATTAAGTTTTTCAATCGTGGATGAAAGGGGTACGTATTTGCAATTTCATCAGCAATTGCTTCAGCTTCGCGCCGTATAGTTTTAGATTTTGCTGCTTCTGCTAACTTATTGGCAAACGCACGGGCAATTTCATCGATAATATTTTTTGGTGGTAATGAGATAAAAAGACGCTTTTTCAAAATTTCGTATATTTCATTAGCTGATAAATCTACCGGTGTGATGCTTCGTTCTTGTCTGCCAATTTCTGAACGTGCATCGTCTAATGCTTTGTTGATGAGTTTCCCACCTGTATCGTATGCAGCAGTGAGGTCAGAAACTACCACACATACATTTTTTTTCTTCCCAGCTGCAGTGAGCATATTCGCAAATGCGCGAGTAGCGATATCTGCCACTGTGCCATTACCTATTTGTTGGGTGTTCAGGTAATGAAAGTATGGTGGCATTTCGTCGAGCAATATTGCAATTGGGTTTTCACCTTCAAAAAGCTCTAACCAATCTCTTTCGTCAGGTGCTTTTGGACCTGCTTCCCAAAATTTTTTGAATATTTCAGGTTTGTTCAACTGTTTTGCAATTTCACCCCAGAAAAAATGGTCAGGGTTATTTCTTCCATTGAATGCTGCGATACTAGCTGAATCAAATAGGTCTATATTTAAAACATCGGGACAGTATTTTTTTCGTAGTGAGGGATTCTTTGCTAAAAGCCCAAAACCTACTAAAAGATGTGTTTTACCACCTCCCATTGCTTGTTTTAGATGAAAAATTGCCTGAGACGATTTTCCTGCAAGACGGGCAATTCCTTCAGTGATAAGTGTTTTCATGCCATCAGTAATAAATGTTTTTTCAAAGAAATCCGTTCCATCACCTTCTTGGTTTATTAGCTCGTCTAGTTGTTCAATCTGATCGCTTAATTTAATTGAGAGGGCATTGGGATGTAATTGGCATGAGTCACGTACTGTTTTCATAATATTGCCTAATCTCCTGTTATAAAGTTTCGCAGGAAAATTGAACGCAAACTATTTTACTTAAAGATTGTTTATGAGTTTTCAGATAACGATAATATAATCTAATTAAATTTAAGGGAATTAGATACCAAATTTAATTTAAATAGTCGTTTGAATTAAATTTTGTCAATTAAAATTCCTAATATATAAATTCATGGTTTTTTAACTAAACGCCTTATCATTTTTTAATTTATTATTAATAGGCTGTTTTACGTAACTATAACCGACGCTTCTTTGTTAAACGGATTAGTTAGCAGTGCCAATGAAAACAAGTAAGGATAATCTTTTTGCATCAATACATGTTTTTAACCTTATACTGATACTCTTACATGAGTAGAAACGTTATGGATACAATGGATATTTTTTTAGTAATAAAAATACAACAAAGAAAGGATTTTATTGAAAAAATCAATTTAAGATGTTATTATAGATGCAGTATATTGCATACTATAATTATTAAACTGAGTACTTTAGTGTTTTATTTACATACACATTCCATTTATACAAACATGCCATACAGCGTATTTATATACTCCTTCCAATATCTATCCCGGGTAGTTTTATGATTTATTCCATTTACTTCATTACCATAACCTTGTCCCTCTTGATATTTATCTTTCTTATTGTGCGGTCATGGAAATACAGAAATGTAATGGGAGTTACAGCGTTTTTTTTTCAGAATCTCATAGGCGCATGGGGAGCTATGGCCGAGCTTATGTCAGCAATATCTCCCTCTCCTGAACAGGCGCTTGTATGGTTCAAGGCGCGGTATTTTACATTAGCTTTCCTTCCCATGGCTTGGTTTGCATTTACATATTCATATACAAGGAACAAAAATCTTTCAGCAAAGTGGCTTATCTTGCTGGCTATTATCCCTACAATTACTCAGATTCTTGTATGGCTTAATCCAATAGATGGATTGTGGCTCAAACAGGAGGTTGGTTTTATCAAACAGGGAATTTTTATGATTGCTGATGTATCCCAGAGAAAAGCAGGCCCATGGTTTGTTGTTCATTCATTCTATGGGTATATTGCCTTGATTGTTGGTGGTATTATGATGGTGCGCATGTCTATACGCACCATGAAGCCATATAGGATGCAGGGGATTTTGATAATCAGTGGCATGATGATATTGCTAATAGGAGTGTTAATCCCCACACTCAAACTTTTTCCCCAGCTTAAGATTAATCCAGCCAGCCAAAGCCTTGCGGTATGTGCGCTTTTATTTTTTATAGCAATATTCAGGTATGGGTTTCTTGATTTAGTGCCGGTTGCCCGGGACAGGGTCATCGACAATATGGAGCTTGCAATGTTAGTGCTGAATGCTGGCAACAGAATTATCGATTTAAATGCGTCTATGAAAGAACTTCTTGTATCTGCGTATGCTTCACGGGGGATTGCTGCTCCAGAGAAACTCATAGGACTTGAAGCTGATAAGGTATTGGCACCCTTTGCAGAAATACTGAAGCCGTTCAGGAACAAAAATAATATGGTAGGCGAGGTTGCTCTTGAAATTTGGGGTAGTATTAAATACTATGAAATACGAATTGCTCCCATGTTTGATGGAAAGGGAAAGCGTATTGCACGTATTGTGACATTACATGATATTACTGCAAGAAAACAAGCTGAAAAGGAAATCCAAGAAAGTAAATTGATGGCCGAAAAAGCAAGTGAAGCCAAAAGCCAGTTTCTTGCCAACATGAGCCACGAAATACGTACACCCATGAATCCAATTATTGGTCTTGCGTATTTGCTAGAAAAAACTGAACTAACTAGTAAACAGAGAAACTATGTAGAGCATATTCGCTCTTCGGCGCAGATTCTTCTGGGGATAATTAATGACATTTTAGACTTTTCAAAGATAGAAGCTGGTAAATTGGAGATAGAAACTGTTGATTATAATCTTGGTTTGGTACTCAACAATAGCTTAAGCATGTTCGTAAGGCTTGCACAGGAGAAAGGATTGAATCTTCATTTTGACGTAGCACCTGATGTGCCTATGGATTTAAGGGGCGATCCTCTTCGTATTCAGCAAGTGTTAATAAACCTTATTGGAAATGCAATAAAATTTACTGAGAAAGGAGATGTTAACGTTACAATTGAAAAATTGG
>JAOAAV010000054.1 GCA_026418715.1 Clostridia bacterium | reverse complement strand
TAAAAATAATCCGCATGTGTTGTTCCAAACGGCAGGATACCCTTTCCCGCCTGTGCAAAAGTCGTCGCCCATTCAGAGTGAGTATGCACGATACCGCCGCATTCGGGAAACGCTTTATAAAGCTCCAGATGGGTGGGTGTATCCGATGATGGATTTAAATCCCCCTCTACCTTATTTCCATCCAAATCCATAACCACCATATGTTCCGCCTTTAAATCCTCATAAGGCACACCACTCGGTTTTATTACAAACAAACCTTTTTCCCTGTCAATTCCGCTGACATTGCCCCATGTAAATGTAACTAAACCATATTTAGGCAAATCAAGATTGGCAAGCCAAACCTGCCTTTTTAATTCTTTCAGCATATTCTCTCCTCCATATACTCTATTTTGCTCCCTTTTTAATTTCCTTCAGTCTTTTCATCACATCGTTTTCACCACGGCCGAAATAGTCGTGAAGTATCTTGTATTCCGCATACAATTTGTCATATACCGCCACATTTTCAGGGATTGGGCGATAAACCTTATCCTTTACCTTTCCCATCACCTTTGCGGCATCAATTATAGAGTCATATCCTCCTCTGCCGCTTCCCGCCGCTACGGCTCCAAACATAGCGCTACCCAATGCCGGAGTCTGGGCTGATGCCGAAATGCGAATTTCCATATTGGTCACATCCGCATAAATCTGCATCATCATCTCATCTTTTTCAGCAATTCCGCCCGCTGCATAAAGCTCATAAATAGGAACTCCATTTTCCTTGAAGGTTTCTATGATCATACGCTTACCATATGCCGTTGCCTCTATAAGCGCTCTGTATATCTCCTCGGGCTTTGTTAAAAGCGTCATGCCGACTATAAGACCTGTCAAATCCACATCAACCAAAACACTGCGATTTCCGTTCCACCAATCAAGCGCAACAAGACCACTCTCTCCCGGCTTTAGCCTTGACGCTTTTTCACGAAGATATTTATGAATATTTACTCCCTTCTCCTCCGCATCCGTCATATAGCCGTGAGGAACGCAGGTCTTTACGAACCAGTCAAAATGATCCCCCACGCAGGACTGGCCTGCCTCATATCCCAAAAATCCAGCGATTACTCCATCCTCAACCACACCGCACATACCCGGAACTATGCATTCATTCTCACCCAAAAGAATATCACAGGTTGATGTTCCGATAATCATAAGCATTTTCCCCGGCTCCGTAATTCCAACCGCGGGAAGTGAAACGTGAGCATCCACATTTGCCACCGCAACTGCGGTACCGACCTTAAGTCCCGTCAGCTTTGCGGCAGCCTCCGTAATTTCTCCCGCCTTCTCTCCAAGCGGCGTAATTTTATTGGAAAGTTTATCCTCAACAAGATTTTCAAGCCTCGGATCCAAAGCTTTGTAAAAATCCTTTGACGGATAACCTTTATGCTTATGCCAGAGAGCTTTGTAGCCTGCTGTACAGCTGTTTCTCGTTTCAACACCCGTAAGCTGCCAGACAATCCAGTCGGCAGCTTCTATAAATCTATCCATTTTTTCATAAATATCAGGCGCCTCATTCAAAAGCTGCCATACCTTCGGAACAAGCCATTCCGATGAAATTTTTCCTCCGTATCTTGCAAGAAAGTCCTCTCCACGCTCAGTTGCAATAGCATTTAATTTATTCGCCTCATTCTGCGCAGCATGATGCTTCCAAAGCTTTACATAAGCATGAGGATTATTTTTATATTCTTCCAAAAAACAAAGCGGCGTACCATCGGCTAAAGTCGGCAAAACAGTACATGCCGTAAAATCAATGCCAATACCAATTACATCCTCGGCACTCACTCCTGAATCCTTTAAAACAGCGGGAACTGTCACGCTCAAAACATCCAGATAATCCTGAGGATGCTGCAGCGCCCAATCAGGCTCAAGCCTTGTTTTCCCATCAGGCAGATATTCATCCATAACCGCATGAGGATAAGCAAATACAGAAACAGCAAGTTCCTCGCCGGTAGATACATCAACCAATACGGCACGTCCGGACAATGAACCGTAATCCACTCCTATAGAATATTTTTTTGACATATTATAATCATCCTTTCCGTATTTTTCGGTATTCATTCAAATTAATAATTATGTTATGTTATTACTATAAATTATAATGTTTTTTGAACATATTGGCAATATCTATTATAAAAATATTTTAGATAACTTCTGAATAATTCAAAAATCAAAAATCTGTTTACGACTGCCTTGCAGTCTGCAATCATATTGCGTTGTTTTCTCATTCTGTGTTATAATTTAATAAAAACTATCGGATAAAAAAATATAACTAATTTTATGTAAACTCTCGTGCCGCTCAAAAAAGTTATTCACAGTGTGCACATGAATTTTATCCACACATAAAAAGCTTGTCTTTGTATGTTTTTATGGAGTTATCCACGTTATCCACATACTTATCCACGTAAATAGTGTATTTTTTCTTTAAATTAGAGTGACGATTTTGCTTAATTTGTCCAAGTTGACATATTCTTTTGGTATAATATTCCTATTTATGCCCTGTTTTTCACGCATTAGCCGTGAATAAATTTGGACAGTGCCAAAAAACATAGATTTTGACTTGTGGATAGAAGTTATCCACACCTGTGAATAAATGCATGGATAAGTGGATAAAATAAATATTTTTTTCAGAAAATTTTGGAAAGGACTTAATTTATATGCTTACACCAAGATTGAAGACGATTTCAGATAAAGTAAAATCAAAAACAATTGCGGATATAGGCACGGATCATGCCTATATTCCGATTGAACTTGCAAGGTCAGGTAAAATAGATAAGGCAATCGCCTGTGATATCAATAAAGGTCCGTTAGAAATTGCCAAAGCTAATATAAAAAAATACGGTTTAGAAGATAAAATAGAACTCAGACTTGGCGGAGGACTTACTCCAATCCATAAAAATGAGACAGATTGCATTATTATTGCCGGAATGGGAGGACAGCTTATTTGGGAAATTATTCACAAGGACATTGATACGGCAAAACAAGCAAAAGAGCTCATTCTCCAACCAATGAACGCTCAGGCAGAGCTTCGCAAAAACCTCATAAAGCATGGCTTTGAAATCGTTGAAGAGGATTTGGTTGCGGAAGGCTTTAAGGTATACAACATATTTGTTGCTCGCGAGGGACATTCTCAGCCTTGTACGGATTTTGAATACCATATACCAAAAGCTCTGCATTCACACAAACTCTTTAATAAGTTTCTTGCAAAAAAACACCGCGAATTTTCAAAAATACTAAAAGGACTGAAAAAGGCCTCAAAACCTGATGAGAGCGCCATAGCGCATTATGCAGAGCTTCTAGGCAGGCTTGAGGCTGTTATGAAACAATGAGCATACGGTCTGCCCTTTACCTGCAGACCGTATGCTCATTTTAAGACATATTCTTTTCCGCCAATATCGCATCAAGCACCTTGTGAGCCGCTTTATCCTTTGACATTTTCTCAAGACTTACTTGCCTGTTTTTCGTAATTATCGTAAGAACGTTCGTATCTCCTGCAAAACCTGCACCATCAACCTTTAAATCGTTTGCTACAATCATGTCGGCATTCTTTTCAAGCAGTTTCTTTCGTGAATTTTCCAGCATATTCTGCGTTTCCATGGAAAATCCGCACAAAAACTGCCCGTCCTTTTTATTTTTACCAAGATGAAATAGTATATCCTTTGTTCGTTTAAGACTTATACACATTTGAGCATCCGATTTCTTTATCTTTTCACCACTTATGCACAAAGGTGTATAATCTGCGACCGCCGCTGCCTTTATGATAATATCCTGTCTGCCACTTCTTTCGACAACCGCCGAAAACATATCCTCCGCACTCTCCACTTCCACAACATCCACAAATCTTGGTTTTGCAAGATACGTTTGTCCGCTAACCAACGTAACATCAGCACCTCGCAGCATAGCCGCTTTGGCAAGTGCATACCCCATTTTGCCGGTGGAATGGTTTGTGATGTAGCGGACGGGGTCAATCGCTTCCTTTGTAGGCCCTGCCGTAACAAGAACCTTTACACCATTTAAATCCTTCTCATAGGCAACGGCTTTCATGACATAATCAAAAAGCACATCCTCGGATGGAAGCTTTCCGCTTCCCACATCCCCGCAGGCAAGCCTCCCCACCTCAGGCTCTGCAATTTCAAAACCGTACCTTTTTAAAAGAGAAATATTATCTATCACGATTGCATTTTCAAGCATATTGGTGTTCATCGCAGGTGCGACAATTTTTTTGCATTTGCAGGCAAGAGCCGTTGTTGTGAGCATATCATCCGCAATCCCATGCGCCATCTTTGCTATTATATCCGCAGATGCGGGAGCGACAAGAAATAAGTCCGCTTTTTTGGCAAGCGAAACATGCTCCACATCATATTTAAAATTCCTGTCAAACGTATCTATGAGGCATTTATTTTGCGTAATTGTTTCAAATGTGATGGGATGAATAAAGTTTGTGGCATTTCTTGTCATAATCACAAAAACGTCACAGCCTGCCTTTTTGAGCATACTCGCAAGGCTTGCTGCCTTGTAAGCCGCAATGCTTCCGCTCACTCCCAAAACAACGGTTTTTCCCGTCAGCATAAATATCATCTCCCCAAATTATCGGCTTGTATCATGCCGAATATTATATCAAATATTTTTGGTTTCATCAATTGATTTTCATAAACTATTGCTTTTTGTCATATTCTAATGTATAATGAACATGCTAAAATTGCATTGTATCTTAAAATCATGAAGAACAGTAGCAGGAGGTAAAAAAATGAAAAATCAAAAAACGCTTGAGCTGGTTCAGCTCTCACTTTTCAGCGCTATTATCATTCTATTGGCGGCAACACCTTCTTTGGGTTACATACCAATAGGAGTCACACGCGCAACAATTATTCACATTCCGGTAATTTTAGGGTCATTGGTTCTCGGTCCGAAAAAGGGTGCAATTTTAGGTGCGATTTTCGGTCTAACGAGTCTTTTGAAAAGCACTTTTGAACCTACCGTCACTTCTTTTGCGTTCTCTCCATTTTATTCTGCGGGAGACGTTCACGGGAATTTTTTCAGCCTTGTTATCTGCTTTGTCCCGCGTATTTTGGTAGGCATAGTTCCGTATTATGTAAACAAATTAATGAAATCCGTTTTAAAGGATATAAAAGGATGCGAGACAATTTCGCTGGCGGTTTCCGGAATTTTAGGATCCATGACGAACACTTTGCTGGTTTTGCACTTTATTTATATATTCTTTGGTGCAAACTATGCTTCTGTAATGAAAGTAAGTGTAGATGCCTTATACGGCGCGATTTTATCCATAATCGTGACAAACGGAATTCCTGAGGCGATTGTGGCATCAGTGCTTACTGCGGCTGTCGGTAAGGCGTTGCTGCATTTTAAGGCAAAAAAATATGACTAACGTAATCGGAGATTTAACAATATGATTTTAGCGATAGATATTGGAAACACAAATATTGTGGTCGGCGGCATATGCAGGGAAAAAATATATTTTGTAAGCAGAATATCCACAGACCGCAGCAAAACGGAGGACGAGTACGCAATCACGCTTAAAAGCATCATGAATATGTATGACGTCTCGTCTGAAAGTATAAACGGAGCGATAATTTCTTCCGTTGTGCCGCCCCTTTCAAATATTCTAAAAGCGGCAGTAAAAAAGATTACCGGAAAAACTCCGCTTTTGGTAGGCCCAGGAATTAAAACGGGACTCAACATCCTAATCGACAATCCAGGTCAGCTTGGCAGCGATTTGGTGGTGGATTCCGTGGCGGCGATTGCTCAATACCCAAAACCTATTATCATATTTGATATGGGCACCGCAACCACCATTTCCATAATTGATAAAAATGGAAGCTATATCGGAGGCATTATATTCCCCGGAATTATGGTTTCGCAGGAGGCCCTGTCTGGCAGAACCTCGCAGCTTCCCCATATAAGCCCGGAAACACCGGCTGATATTATAGGGAAAAATACAATAGATGCTATGAAAAGCGGGTTGATAAACGGCAACGCATCTTTCATAGACGGAATGATCGACAGGATTGAAGAAAAACTCAGAGAAAAAGCGTCCGTTGTTGCAACGGGAGGTCTTTCGGGTTTTATTATCCCCCATTGCAAAAGAAATATAATTCATGATGAAAATCTTTTGCTCAAGGGACTGTGGCTTATCCACGAAAAAAACGCAAAATAAAACGGGCGGCATTCTGCCGCCCTGATACTTTTTTGATCTATGCCTGATTTCTGTACAGCTGAATCTCGACCGCTTTCGTCAGCACATCCGTATAACTGAAAGACATCCTGCTTTCTGATATTCCGGACTTTTTGACATTGCTGAGTCTGACGATAAATACACTAGGATAAATACCCTCTATAATCCCATTTCGGATCATAACATTTTTTCTGCCAACCTTTGTTGTTAAACGTACCTTGTCACCAATATGCCTTTCCAAACTGCTGCGTATTTTCATAAGCCGATTTTTCTCAGCCAAGCCACACACATCCAATCTTTTAATAATGCAAAACATTATATCATATTTTTTGGGATTTGTCAAATAAAAAATAGGACTATGCGGAGCATTGAAAATTGCAAGTTTAATTGCCCACCATAAAATACCAGTTTTACATTAAGCAGCTATTTCATTAGCGGATTTATAACCAAAAATTTTGCGAGGGTAATTGTTTACCCAGTCTTCAATACGTTGAAGTTCTCTGTCGGTA
>JAOAAV010000053.1 GCA_026418715.1 Clostridia bacterium | reverse complement strand
TACCGACAGAGAACTTCAACGTATTGAAGACTGGGTAAACAATTACCCTCGCAAAATTTTTGGTTATAAATCCGCTAATGAAATAGCTGCTTAATGTAAAACTGGTATTTTATGGTGGGCAATTAAACTTGCAATTTTCAGCCTTGAACTCTCAATCATTCTATCGGACATTCTCTGTAATTTGGAGAAAGCCAAAACTGTTATTAATGACATTTGTGATTCTCCCAATGACAGCCAAAACGAAACCCGGTTTCATATTGTTCTTGATTATGTTGCTCGTGGTATTGATGTAACTTCCAATGGGTTAAATGTTTCTGAGGATATGAATTGCTTGTACTGCTTATTCCTGCTGTTCCTTTTGCAACTATCGAATCAGTAAAGTACGAATCTAAAAGAGCCTTTGCCTCTTGCATTGCTTCAAACAATCCTGATAATAACCCTTCTTTGAATAGTCCTGCACTATCTTTTGCACAATTAAAAAAGCCTTCCGGCACTGAACCGTAAAAGGCTTCTAGCTTAGTTTTCATTTCGGCATTTCCTGCATCCATCGATTCATCAACTATTGATGTGGTTGTATTAGCTGCTTGCTGAGTGGTTGCATCGGTTGAAACTTGCACAATATCATCCGTACTAGGATTAATTTTATCAGCTAGTGCATCATTTGTAGTGATATAAGTATTATAATCATCAATTATTTCCTCGTTGTCCATTCTGTAAATGCTGATTTCCTTGCCGCGCTCTTCGGTCAAGGTTATGGTTTCCCAGCTTGCGGCAACGTCGCCCTTGGGATACCCGTCTGTTCTGCTGTAATCTCCAAGTCCTGTAGTGGATACCTTCAGCACCTTAACCTCGTTTACGCCTGTAAAGCTTTGGTCAGTGCCGGTATCAAGCCCTTCTGTTACGGACTGTGCCTTGTAGATGTCGTCCAAAATAGGTACGAATTTGCTTGCCAATTCAAATGAGTTTGCCATAATCGATTCCTCCGTTTTTTTTTCAATTTAATTTTTTAGTCCTGCTGCGCTTCTGACGCTTGCAAAAAAGCTGTCGGAAACGTCCGTATTGCTTGCGGCTTTCACTATTTGCGGCTGTATGTCCGAGCTTTCAAAAAGATAGTCATTTTCAGCCTTGATTTTCTCAAGTTGTTGAGAAAGCCCCACAATTTCGTCGCCGTTTAATTTAAGACCGTCCATGTCCAAAAGCGCCTTGACAGCTTTTGCATTTTTCGCCTTTGCATTTGTCAATGCGGCATCTAAGGCATAGCCGAATTTTAAATCTTCAATCTGCTTTTGGCTGTCAGTTTGCGCTTTTTCAAGCTTTGTCCTGTACTCCTCGGCGGCTCTTTTAATGCCGTCGATATCCATTTCCCTGAAGGCTTGAATTTGCCGGTTAGCCTCGTCAAGCTGCGCTTTTATAGCGTCAAGCTCGGTATTTTTCACCGAAACGTCGGACTTATGTTTTTCAATGTCCTTGCCGTATTCAGCCATAATCTTGTCTATTGCGTCCTTCTCAAGCCCCAACTCTTCTAAAAATTTTCTCTGCATTTTGATTTTCCTCCAATCTACGATTTTTTACGTGTTTTCTTCACGGATTGCCAACAGTTTTACGCCATGCTGAGGGCAATAAAAAAGCACCTAATAAAATTAGATGCTAATTTTGCGCATGAAAAAACCACCTGCCGTAATTGGTGGGTGGTTTTAATCTTGTTTTTCTTCGAGTTTATCCCAATCATCTAATGGCTCAAGACCACATAATGTTTTTAACGCATACTCTTGGTCTTTTTCGTCACCGTCAAGTTGGAATTTTAAACGTTCTTTTATTTGTTGATTAGTTTCTGACATATTCAAGATTTCCTCCATTATCAAATAATAATGCTTTAATCAATTTATCAAATTCAATATCCGAACCATTTTTGATATATTTTTTAGCCAATTTTCTCACAACTGATTGTAAATTTGTTATATCATAAGTTTCTGATTTTGTCAATATTTCTATATTTCCATTATTTTTTACAATAGATATATATTTTATATTATCGTTTTCAATAAAGAATTTAAGATCTAACATAGAAAAGCTGCTATTATTCGGATGGTTGTGCATTACAAATATATTATTGCTCTTGTTTAAAATATCCAAACAATCATTATTAGTGAATTCCAGCATGTTTGAAGTACCTTTTTGTATTGCTTTTTTCTCAAAATTTCTCGAAAACACAAAAGAAACTTCTTTGCTATCATTATTGCACATGGCGTATTCAAGCAATTTTTTATGCTCGTTTTGAATAAGATCATTTTCAGCGTCAGTAAAACCATTAATTTCAACCTTTTTGACTTTTGAAATTGTGTTATCGGTTATTTTGGTAATAGCCTTATTGCCATTTTCAGCAATAACTTTTTTATTTGCCCAAACAGCTTTTTGCGATACTGATTTATCAAAGCCTAAAGTCTGCTCTCTGAATTTATCTCTATATCTGCCTATTTGTTTCAAGAAATTGTTTAAATCATTTTCTTCCGTAAGCGGTTTTGCGTTTGGGTCTACTACAAAAGCTTTATTGTTCAAAATTTAAAATCATATTTTTTTGAAACCGATTTTGACGCAGTGGCTCAAAAGATCGCGGATATGGTTAATAATGCATCAACCGATTTAAAAGCAGAGAAAAAAGAATTAACTGACATAAACAAGCAGATTACAAACGGCATGAATGCAATATTAAAAGGTATGGATTTCCCAGAACTTGAAGAAGAAATAATAAGATTAAGGGTGAGAAAATCTGAATTAGAGGATATTATCGCAAGAAACAATAGCGACAACAAAAAGGTTGATAAAAATAAAATAGTTGAATTATTCAAACACTCAATGAAAACATGGAATACAGACTTAAAAAGTGTTATAAAATGTCACATAACAAAAATATACGCCAACACTGACGGAAGTTACTCCACAAATGTAGGCGTACATTTAAATGGTTGCGGAGGCAGGATTTGAACCTACGACCTTCGGGTTATGAGCCCGACGAGCTACCAGACTGCTCCACCCCGCGATATTGCATATAAGTTTAATACCAGTTTAGTATACCACTATATTGTTGATTTGTCAAGTATAAAATATAATATTTCGTTAATTTGAAAATTGCAAGTTTAAGTGACGTAAAATATATGGTAAATTTGTATAATGCATACTTATCACCTTTCCCTTTTATTCAGAGACTGTTTCAGTGCTCAGCAAAAAGTTTTTCAAGTGCGGTTTACAATGAAAGGTTTTTGTATGATAGCCTGTTGGCCAGCCAGCCATTTATGCCCCTTAGCTTTTTTCTTTGAATTCCTTCGGGGGTATGGGGGATGGCTCGCTGGCTGCTTATCATTTGAGAGGCTCGTGGCCAACTGGATCCTTGAATAATTGTTTGAAGGTGTCACCATATCTCGTGATCATTTTCCTTATGTACGTTCCCTTTGACA
>JAOAAV010000050.1 GCA_026418715.1 Clostridia bacterium | reverse complement strand
AATCTCAATTTTATATCGCTCTACTTCCGATAGGTGTTTACATTTCCTCTTTTCTGTGGTATACTTTATTTGATCCATTACGATCTCCTCCAGTCACTTTTGTATGCAACTTAAGTATAACTGGTTTTGATCCTAATGGATCTTATTTTTTATATCTTTGGTCAATTTATTTTACAACTTGCTATTATATTCCGCATAACGCTCTCACCGCTTATAGAGGCAAATTGAATTTTTACTACTTTGAATTAAATACTCTCGTTTTTCTCCATCTAACTTATTTATTTTTTTCAAATTCCGCAATTGTAATTTGCCTTGTATGAACGGTATGAGCCCACTCTGTTTTTTTTCTATCAATCATACCTTGAATAGTAATTGGTATCCATGTAAATTGATACACAATATATGCCAAATAGCTTATGAACATTTTTCTATTAAACTCCTTGCGTTCAAAAGCCAGAACAAAAGGCGTATACAAAAACTGCAAAGCAACAACCACATTCCATACAACAGGAGATTTAAACAAATACGACATCTGAATAAACCCTAAATTTCCGTCTGGATAAAAGGTTTGAGCCCATGACATAAACAAAATGACAGCCATCGCCAACACTCTTACCGGCTGCACCAGATAAATAGCACAGTCTAGCGCTGTCCAGTCCTTGTCGTTTACAGCTTTTTTCACAAGCTTTGTGAAAAATCTTGTTGCAACATCCATATGTCCCTGCATCCAACGTTTTCTCTGCCGCCAAGACTGTATCAACGTAAGAGGCTTTTCGTCATATATGACCGCATCCTGTGCCCATGCGACCTTTTCATCGTTAAGTGCAAGCTTCATTGTAAATTCCATGTCCTCTGTAAGACAGGTAGCACCCCAGCCGAGCTTTTTCAGCGTGTCAACAGCAATTATGAAACCCGTGCCGCTAAGCTGGCAACACAAGCCAAGACGGTATCTGGGAAGCTGAAATATCCTGTTCACACACCAAAAGCTGAAAGAATAAGAACTCGTAATCCACGAGTCATAAGGATTTTTACTGTCTATATAACCTTGAACAACTTTATATCCTTTATTAGCTTGAGCATTCATAGCCTTTAAGTAATTTGAAGACACAAGATTATCTGCGTCAAAAATGGAAATGTAATCGTATTGTTTTTCCATCGCATACAACTTTGCAAACATCCACTCAAGCGCATGACCTTTCCCGCGCTTTTCCTGATTAAACCTCTTATAAACAATCGCGCCTGCCTCCTCCGCAACTTCGGCAGTACGATCCGTACAATTATCCGCAATTACGAATATATCGTAAAAATCGGAAGGATAATCCAGCTTTTTGAGTGAGTCCACCATGTGACCTATAACCATCTCTTCATTATGAGCGGAAATAATCAATGCAAATTTATTGTATTTATCAAACACCTCTTCAGCACTTTCACGCTTAGGAATAAATCCGAAAACAGCAATAAAAAGATAATACGTACCGATAGACAAAGAAAAAACCTGAAGTATTATGCTAAATACGGTCATAATAGGATGTTCCATTGTAGACACTACCCCTTCTTAAACTTTAAATTTACAAGTCCCCTAATGCAATATTTCCATATACCTGAATTATTTTACTCCAAATTCAGAAAAAAATCAAGCAAAAGAAGATAAATTTAAGAAACCTGAAAATTGCAAGTTTAATTGCCCACCATAAAATACCAGTTTTACATTAAGCAGCTATTTCATTAGCGGATTTATAACCAAAAATTTTGCGAGGGTAATTGTTTACCCAGTCTTCAATACGTTGAAGTTCTCTGTCGGTA
>JAOAAV010000062.1 GCA_026418715.1 Clostridia bacterium | reverse complement strand
GGTTGTTATGCTTATTTACCTTTTCTTCGAGCTGTTCTATGCGGTACACCGTCAATTTATTAGCGGTCATAACCCCCGCAATCGACCCAAAAGCCGTGCCTATAAGTGATAAAATTGCTATAATTATTTCTGATTGCATATTGTCCCTCCATTATTAAAGCCGCCCATATGAGCGGCTCTGTATGTTATACTATTGTCGTATCAAGCACAATATCCTGTGCAACATATGTAAGGGTTGCTTTCCATGCCTCATCATCCTTTGTTATGCTGCCAAGCACAAGTACCTGTGTAGCAGCATCATATTCAGGCTCTATCTTCTCACATGGATACCACCCTTCAGCTTTTAGGATGCTTTCATCCAACTTATCATAATTGGATACTGGGCTTCCGTCAGAAAGGTATCCGCTCTCAGGCAATCCCTCTTGAATTACCGCACCATCTTTGATTTGTACATACATAAATACCATCTCCTTTCCTTAGTTACTCTCTAAATCGCCAAGATATTGGTCACACCAAGTTTTATCCGGTTCATTACCTGCCCCGAATAAAGCTGTAAGGTCATATATTTTACAATTTTTAAAATAGATTACATCCCCAACAGCATAGCTTGAAGAATTAGCATAAAATACAGTGATGTTATATGATGCCTTAGTTACAATTGTAGAAACTGTGTTCCATACGTCAGCAGTAATAGCGCCTGCTGTGTTTGAATCATTCAATCCTATTCTATAAGTTCCTGTGTACTTAGGCTTAATATCACAGCGTATATAAACTTTATTTCCCGTAGCTATAGTGGTCGATAGTGTTTGATATATCCCATAATTACCGGATGTACCTGTTAGTGTACATGTTAATATGCCACTAGAGGCACTTAATGTGCATAAATTAGGTGACCACCCTGCAGTTCCATTCAAAAACTTAGGGTTTGTAGCTAAATTTGCATAGGAATCTATAAACATAATATAAGGTGGTACTATATTAGCATCGCACCAAGCCAATGTAGGTTCATTACCTGCCCCAAATATTGCAGTCAAGTCATATACTCCTGCATTTTTAGCACTCAAAACTTTACTGCTATGCGTGGCTGCATCTGCATAAGAATGATAGAATTGCAGTCTTATATAATCGGTTTGTGTTGTAACCGTATTTACACTTGAGAGTTTATACCAAGTATCTGCTATGGGATTGGTATATTCTGTCCCTTGAACAAACAGTACAGAACCTGCTTTATTATCGCTATATAATTCTATACGCACTCTAGAAGCACTGCTATTATTAACTTTTAACTGTACGGTATTATAATAATATTTATGCCCTGCTATTAACTTAGTATTGGCTATAGTTATTGCTCCACCACCTGTAGCGGCATTAGTACCTGTCGTTGTCAATATATTATTACTTATAGACGTTATTGTTTCCGCGCCATAAGCACTCCATGCGGAAGTGGTTGATGGAAAATTACCTCCCGATATTAAGTTCTTATATCCAACCATAATATTTTCAGCTTGCGCCCTATACCACACTGTAACAGGTGTACCCGCACTATATTGAGCGGCAAGCCATGATTTAAATGCCGCTAATAACTCAGAATCCGTCATAGTGGATGTATAGTTAGGAATATCCGTTCGGTTTATTGAAAAGGAGCAACAATTACCTGTAGAATCCATGTAAGATACACCTTGTGCGTCTGTGGCATAATTATTAGCCAAATAAGGAAAATGAGTGCTTATTATTCCATATCTATAATCTCCAGATAGTGAAGTTCTGGTGTTATCTATAAATCTGACTGTATTTGTCCTTGTGGAACTTGTAAATGCACCGTAACTTACTGTAAAAGTTTCCGTACCGTCAAATACAACCTTTTTAATACGAATAACCGTGCGTCTTGTATTATAGTTATATGTATCCGCAACTTCTTTTCCGCTTACCGCATATAATCCATACAAAGTTCGCCCATTCATAGCTACCGCAACACCTGTCGCAGTAGCTATATTGGACGGTGATATGTCTGCGCTTGAATTTGCTTTTGTAAGCTTTGTATATCCGGATACAACATTATGCGAGCTTTTTCTCAAACACCTTACACTTCTACTCATACTGGCCACCAATCCCCGGCAGTTGCCCGTATTGTAGAACCTCCATCATTTGTTGTGAAGATTAATTCATACACTCTACCGCTGGAACCCGCAGTAAATGTAGGGACAACGCCGTAAGCAAACTTGACATTTGAAGGGAATACGATAGCAGCATCCGCTGTTACTTTTAAGTTTATCTTAAAAGTTATCTCCTTGTCGGTATCATCACGAAATCCTGTAAAGTTTAATGTGACTGTTGACGTTGTAGAAATTGTTATATTAAAAACTGAATATAATCTTATATCAAATACAGGATATAGCGATGATACTGTCGTTTGTGGAGGATACTCTACAAGCTCATGACTTACGTCTTCATCATTTTCAAGTTCTAAATTGAATCCCTTTATTTCACACAACAAAATAGTATTTATCATGTAAAAATTCATGTTGTACTTAGTCAGAGCCTTTGGATAGAATAATCCTCCAATGCAATCAGAACCTGTATATATTATTGGATACATAACTTCTAATGCATTTTGTACAATGTTAGAATAAGCACTTGCGTTAAAAGTAGTTGCGGGATTACCGCTTATAAAATTGACCTCGCACGTTGTACCATCTGCTGGAGTGTATAATTTCCCGTTTGCATCTCTACGAAAGTCTAAAGATGTTAAAGGCAGACTGTAGTTGTAAATGTAATTTGCTTGTAAGGGTATTTCTGCCGTTCGACTGTTTGTATTATTGAGTTTTTGAATATAACCCGGCAGAATTTCATTATTAATCATTGCCAATATGTTGTTTTTATCATAAGAATGTACGTTATTGTCACCATCAAGCAATATAATTAGTGTATAAGTAGACCCTGAAAATGTACTTTTTAACAACTTACCTACTCTTTTATAAGACGTGAAACCATAACCCACATCATATTCAGAAACATAGTCCAAACTCGTAGTAAGCTTTCCACTTGTATAAAATGTTCCATCCAAATAACCCAATATATATATGTCCTGCCCTTGAACCAAGCCGCCATACACTTTTGAAATATTTACCGTCATAGTTATTTCGCCGGCATAAACAATAGTATTAAATTGGCCCGAAACAGTCGCAGAATCTCCTATATATCCTATAGCTGAAGAAAGCTCAATCTCTTGCCCGCTTGTTAACGCATCCACAAAAACCCCGTCTATGTTTGCGACAAAGGTATTGGTTAGACCCGATGCATTTATCGTCCCTAAACTTTTATTTACGATATTGTTTGCAGCCTCTGTAAGCTTTCGGTCATCCAAAAGTTTCATCTGAGCATCAACTATGTCCATATTTGCGTTTATAACCGAGATATCCGCAAATTCATTATAATCAGGCTTCACCAAACTATAATTGGTTGTTTTTGTTGCAGCCATTAACTTATCACCTCATCTTTCAAATCTCTCCACGTTGTTGTTTTAAAATGCCCCCATGTATAACTCTTAACTTTTGCCCATGTGTTATAAAGCAAATCTAAATCAATAAGCATATTTGCAGGAATCATTTTAACCAAAAGCTTATTGACCTCGTCGTACATAGACTTTGAGGACAGGGCTATTTTTACTGTAACCAAATAATTTGCATTATCAACGCTCACCGTATAGCCATTTTCACCACACAGATTTATAAGCTGCTGAACTAATGTAGTGTAGGTATAAGGCAGATTCTTATTTAGGTTTGCCAAAACTCTAAACCGTCTATCATCCAAGGTATCCGTACCTTTTGGAGTGATGCCTAAAATCGTTTCCCACCGTGATATACCATTTTCAGTTGCATCAGCTAAAAACTGATCGTTAAGAACATCAGCCTTATAGCTTTTTAGCGTATCAAATTCAGGGTTTTCACTTTCTGCTATCTCCATAAATTCCGTAACCACCTGCAGAAAAGGCGGCAGATATTTTAAAATATCAGCTGACACTTATACTCCCCCTTACAGGGATTACATCCGGATCTAATTGCAAGTTTGAAGCACTGCCATTTAAGGTAGTTGACTGAGCGTCAACAATTCCTTCAACATTTAATAGCCTTGTCTCTATCTGTGATATTCGTACTGTTAAATAATCATTGTCAGCCCATGTCTTAGCTAGCTCAGTAAAATACGCATCAATTGCACTTTCCACATTTGTCTGAACGTCTGCCCAAGTCTAACCGCTCTCATATGTAAGTTGAGTTGTGATATTTACTGACAAGCTTGCTACCTCCTCTACAGTTACAACATGCCCTATCGGTGCAATTCCTACACCCTTACCGCTGTTACCAACAGGATCTACAGCTGTTTGGACATCTTCAATTAATGTATCTGTTTCTGTAGGCGACTTATAATCGCTGCCGATTATCACAAGCTTAACCGTACCACCCACATTATTAGGTGTTGGGTAAACTTTAACACCACCTACATTATCAAGAGCATTTACTTTTGATTTATAATCAGCAATATTACCTCCAAAAGCTTGACCGGAAAGACCATCAAAATACCTTTCCCTCAAATCCTCTGTGCTTTCTTCATCTTCGCCTGCAATTAGTATGGCCGTTAATTTTGCGGATGTTAGTCCCTCAATGTAGTCTATGGGTATGAGCGTTCCAAGATAACTTACCAAAGCTGAACCTGCTGTTTCGCAAGTCAATTTAAAAACACCATTACTGATTTTTTCAGTAACGGTGTAGTTATAAATTCCAAGTGAAAACCGTTTTTCTATATCAACATTAATGTTAAATTCCCCCTTCGCCACCGTATAGGTAGCTTTGTTAGGAGAAATGCCTCTTTCTGCCGCACGTTTTATCAAATATGTTCTGCTTGCCGTATCTGCAAAGGTTTCATTTAAGATTACGTCAAGCTCTATATACATTTGCGCAAGCTCTGCCGCCGCAGGAGCAAGGGCATCATAAATGATTGAGCCCTCCCTTTTGTCGACAGTGTCGGATACCCGTTCAAGCATTCTTTGCAATATTGCTTCATATGTAATAGATTCATACATAGATGCTGTCATTGCACTCGGATATATATAACAATCTTTATTTTTTAAATATCTCAGCTGGTCATATGCGGTAACGGATATCATACCATCTTTATCACGCTTTTTAGAGAAAACGAAACCATAAAACTTATTTTCGCCGTCGACCCGCATTAAAACTGCGTTCCCTTCTTCAAAATCAAGCACATCATCTTTTATGATCTTAAATGTCAGTTTCCCTGGAACCCCTTTTCTTTCAGTCTCCCACTCTATGCCTTCCTCAACAATAGGGGCATAAACAATTGACCCGTTTTGTATTAAAATGTCAATATTAGCCACTATCTACACCACCCTATGTCGGCAGGAGCAAAACTTGACCCGCATATATCATGTACCTATCACCACCATATTTGCTGTTTGCATTGTCAAGCTGCTCCTGGTTAAGATCATAAATTTCTGTATACCTCAAGCCGTCTCCAAGCTGTGATTTCGCTATGCTCCAAAGGCTGTCACCGCTTGCTACGGTATATTCTGTATTAGAAGGCGCGTTTGTGGTTTCTCGCGGCACTTCTACAGTTGCGATAGTATTACCGTATGAATCTTGAGACAGGCTCATAACCTTTGTTGCATACTGCCTATACTCTTTCAGCTTAACAGATACTGATACATCAAAGCCGTTTCCCGCTTCTTCTGTAATCGTATAATCTTCCATGGAAACAGTCATATTTGTATCAAATAAAACTCTCCCATCGGGGAACTCACGGTATATATCAAGTTGAAACGGCTGCCTGTTTACCTTCATGCTTTTTATCTGTTCAAGATAATATTTAGCATATTTAAAGCCATCATCATACCTTGCAAACGGATATTTTGAATTAGGCAGCAGCAAATCAAAACTAACCTCAGTTAATCCTGGGACTTTTAATATATTTATTTCTCCATCATTGATAAGGGTTACAGTTTTATTGCTATTGCCTATGTTCATTTGAATCTTAGAAGGCGGGATCGGGAATAAAATATGATTTAAAAAGAACGCATAAGGCATTATGCATACACCCCTTCCGCTGCTATATTCATTTGCTGTTCAATCGTCTCTCTAAGCTTTTCCGCTATACCGTCAATATCCATATTAGAACTTATATGATTGTTTACGCCGCCCATATCAACCTTTATTTCAGCTGTTGTAAATCTGTTGACAGTTTCTTGCTCTGCTAAGTCACGAAGGTATTGCAAATCTTCTTCTGTGATATCCATTGAATCAGCCATCTTTGATGTATTGGCTGCTGTAGTTCCTAAGCTGTCACCCATGTTATTAAAGAAAGAACTGTTGTCTTTAGCATCAGTAGTTTCCTCAATTACACCACTAGTTCTTACTGCATCAATTTCAGCCTGTCTTTGAGCTGTAGCACTAATAGCATTATTTTTCATTTGATGAAGCATATAATTTCGTTGAGCAAGTTTTGTATTCATTTCAGATTGTATATCACTCAAAGCACTTGATCTTGCTTGCTTTGCAGCATCATTTTGAACTTGAGCAGACACAGCAAATGTCATATGCTCAACAGCATTTATTGATACTCCTGGAATATTATTTAGAATTCCAATAAATTTATTAATAATATCAATCGCGCCATTAACCATACTCTGCAGAATATTTAATACTTTTACTTTTGTATCACCTATAAAATTTTGAATTGCTGCCCCCGTTGAAACAACTCCTAATTTTAATTTATCTATTAAACCCATTACATAATAAACGCCTGTAAAAAAACCTATTTTAACCCAATCCCAAGCCGTCATAATAGCATTCACACAGATAAGCCAAGCAACCTTGATTCCTCCGACAGACTTAACCCATCTGTAAATAATGGCTATTAGAATTCCAATAGCTAACGCTATCCATAAAATTGGATTCGATAACAATGTAATTATTAAAGCTCTGTTTGCAGCAACGGAAAGCCATGTTGCAGCGGTTTGAATTCCTGTAATAATAGTATAGGCCCCAACGGCTGCTACCAACCCCCAAACGATTGGTTCTAAAGTTGACCAATTATTTGCAAATAAATTGATAAAATTAAGTAGTGGCTGAAATACGATTAGTAAATTATTAACCAATCCATCCCACACCTGTCCCCAAGTCATGGGCATTGAGTTAAACGCAGTATTAGTTTCATCAGTGGCAGATAACACAGCATTTTTAACAATTTCAGAGGAGACTTGACCTTCTGATGCTAATTCTCTTACTTTTCCTATAGGCACATTCATATAATCAGCAATAGATTGTATGATGTTAGGAGCTGCTTCAAACACTGCATTTAATTCCTCTCCTCTTAAAACGCCTGAACCTAAAGATTGAACTAACTGTAGACTTGCCGAATTCATTTCTTGCTGTGAAGCTCCCGCAACAACAAACATTTTATTTGATGTTTTTGTAAAATCAATTACTTGATCATTTGAACTAAATGCATCTCCTGCTCTTAAAGATATTTTCGCCACTAAATCTGCCGTATTCATAAAAGAGGCTCTGGATTCTTGTGCAGCTTGAAATATTTTAGATTTCAATGCCTCTACTGAACCACCATCATCTACAATCATATTCAATCTTGCTGTAGTTTGTGTCATAGAATCAGACAAACCGACTATTTTTTGAAATCCTTGAATCCCTGCATAAACTCCAACAAGCCCTTTAATTTTATTAAATAATCCATTCGCCGCACTTTGCCCATTTTGCAGAGAATTATTAAACTGATTCTGCACATTTATATTGTCCCTAATATTCATTTCAGCGGAATCAATTGTATTGTTCAATTTGGTATATGCTGCGTTAGCAGCATTAATATCCATCCTTGTCATTGCTTGTGTCAATTCTTGCTGTGAATAAAGTGCCTCATTCAGCTGTCTGCGAAGTTTTTCAACTGAATTATTAGCTTGGTTTGCGCCAATATCATCAATTTTGTTTTGCGAAACCTTCTCTATATTTGCCCTTAGGTTTGAAATACGCACATTAAGACTTGCCAAATCGTTTGCCGCCCCTTGAGGCAAACGATTTGTAAACGAATTATCAGCTAAACTTAATCTTGAAGCGGCAAGCTTGTTAACCATATCTGTTGCAGACTGAATTTCTTGCTTATACCTTTCAATTCCACTGTTGCTAAATGTCTCAATATTCTGCGGTGACTGCCATTGTATCTCCTGAATCGGCTGTTGAATTTGGGGAGATATTTTTTCATTGGAAGCTTGCCTTGCCGCTTCTTCCATTTCCATAATGGCCATGGTTGCTTGATTGATTTGGTTTCTTGCGGCTTCTATCGATGAAGTATCGATTTGTGCTGACGTTGCCGCTTGCATATCCTGAAATACATTGATTGTCGTTTGAACAGAATTTATAATATTTCTAAAAGCAGCAGTCATTCCGTCTTGAATTTGTATAGCTGTTCTTATTGTTGCCATAATCTCACCTCTTTTCTTGCATCAAAAAAGCACCTACAGGAAGTAAGTGCTTTTCTATTTTATTATTAATATCCTGTTATTTCATCTAATTTATATGTCCAACCATTTCCAGGAGAATTCAAACAAATTGCTTTAAACTTCCACGTTTCGCCACTACCTAAATTATTAACATTATCCATTGCGCTACCAACCTTGTTTCCGTTTTTGTCATATATTCCAAAGGTGATTTGCACATATGAATAAGCTGTAGATCTATTGTTTTTTACAGTTCCCTCTATACTTATTGCATATCCATCATTAGTCGATGTTGTTTCACCGACAAGTTCTAAATTACGTTTACTAACATTTTGATTTGTGGATTGTTTGTTATTTGCAGACGAATCTTGATTCGTATTAGCGGTTTGCTCAATTTTTGTCGCTTTATTTATTGAAGCCCCCAAACCAACAACAATTAAAATAAATATTATAAAACCTATCAAACAACCTTTATTTTTTTTCTTTTTAACTTGTTGTGTAACAGGAGGAACTTGAACTGTCGGTTCTTTGTATTCATCCTCCGTATTGTCGTTGGTAACAGCCTTTCCACACTTATCGCAAAACTTTGCTCCTTCTTTTAACTCATTACCACAGTTTGAACAAAATTTATCAGCCATCTCAAAAACCCCTTTTATATATATTTTCCCAAATAATATCATATCAAAGAAGAATTTTCAACCCTTTATTTTCTTTTTCTTCCCCTTTTAGCCTTATCAGCCTCTTTTTTCTCGTTTTCAATTTTAATCTGAATTGATGCGATAATAAATGCCTTTTCTTCTCTTGGAAGCTTTAAATATTCGCTCGGAAGCATGTGTAATTTATGAAGGCAATAGTAAGCATAATTTGCTTCACTATCGCCCCCCTCAATTAGTTTTTTGCTTCATCAACCAGCTCTTCCATTGTCACGTCAAAACCGTTTACTTCCTGGATTTTAGCAAGATAGTTTTGATATTCTCCCGGTTTTAGCATGGTTTTTAAGAGTGCATCTCCACCCATAACTCCATAGCTGTCTTGAAGCTCTTTATCATTTAGATTCGGGAATACGGTACACTTAACAGCTACTAAACCAAGATACTTATTAATGTCTGTTTCGGGAGTATAGGCACCTTTTTTCCCCGGAATAGGTATTCTCTTTGTGCATGCTTTTCTAATTGCTTCATCTTCCTCAGATGAAATAGATTGAATTTCCCATTCAACAGGTTTACCATCCTCAACAAACCTTTTTGAAGCAACATACTTTATATTCTCATCCTTGATTGCATTTCCCGCCATAAAAGCACTTAAACTGCTCATAATTCAATACCTCCTTCTTACTCCATACCATCAAGCATATCAAATGTTGTGGGCATTTCAAAATCCTCAAATGTGAAGTCCATATCTTCATCCAAATATTCTGCATCAGCATCAAATTTAGCCAGCAGGCCGCCATCCATATTACAATCTTTCAAAATGATCGTCTGACTTCCAACGCTTGAAGTCGGATCCTCATTTTTTATCTGAATATCAAAATATACGTCCTCGCCTGTCTTTTTATATCTGTATAACAACTCTCTGAAAATAGATGTGTTATAGTGGAAAGTAGCGGAGCCTGTGCCTTTCCAACCGGTAGTTTTATTGCCTTTGCCTGTCTTCCCCAATATCGGCACTTCCGACTTATTCTTTTCCACTTTAGCTTCTAGGTTTATGGCCTGCATAAAATTATATCGGTTGCCGTCAATCGTCACATAACATTCAGCCAAGCTTGCACTTATCGCATCTTTTGCACTCATTATTGACATACTAAAACCCTCCTTCTTATTCTACCAATATTGTCATGTACAGTTTTTCCATTGCATTTACAACAGTAATCGTATCACTTACAACAACTGATGTTTTCGTATCACCCTCGGAAACAATAACGTTTGCAGAGTCAAAGTTCTCAATTGCTCTTATGCTTTCAAGGTTTTGATGATGCTTAACTATATCATTCCAAAGGCTAGTCCTTCCTGAGGCATCGTTTGGGACACTGCCTAAATATTTTGTATTAAACAAAGTTGCAATATCATTAGCGATTTGATCCATAACTCTGATTGTTTGGTTATTCTTAAAGATATCTCCCTTAGTATCAGATGTTGTAACAAGGGAGTTAATATCCAGAAGAACTCGAACATCATTACCGACCTTACGGAATATAAATTTTCCATCTTCAACTGCTGTTTTAAGTGCACTTTGTGTATACGATGTATCTACTGTAAATTCTCCATCATACAACTTATTCGTGTTGCTTTTATTGATTGCACAACCCGCAATAATTCCTGTTACCCAATAAACAAGATCTGCCGAACTTGCATCATCATCCGTTACAGCATTCGCCACATTCACAATACCCTCATAATCTGCGGCTTTCTGATAAACAACTGTTTGGAATTTAACGCCCATTTCATCACGCATTCTCTTCGTAAATGATACGAACAAATCTGTAATAGTTGTTGTAGTCGACACGCATCCAAGAGCATTGAATGAATAGCTTTCAATTGCATCAAGAAAATCTTGATATTCTGTTCCGGTGACAGATGTTGCATTTGTACCGCCTGTAAGTGAAGTTCCGGCAGTTTCTGCAATAGTTGCTGTGGTTATCCAGGTTACATAATCATTGTCTGCAAGATCCGACATTTCGGACACTGTCTGAGTATCAACTGCAGTTGTATCAAAGAATGTTGTAACATCATACAGACTTGTATTGTCAACATTCTTTGTAATTACAATCTTAATGCTGTTGCCTCTTGTGCCGCTGTATTTTGCTTTTGCATATGTACATGCTGCTTGTACCCCCGGATTTAATCTATAAAAATATCCAGTTGTGATATTCTTAAATAGGTCTCTTAAACCCTTTAGCTTATCATCATCATAAGAATAACCGAATATTTTCAAAGAATTCTTTTGAAAGTCCTCAGATGTAACTGTAAATACTTCACCACTAGGATCCCAATCAAGTTCCAATGCCATAGCTGCATATCCTCTGTCGGATATTGTTGCAGAGGCACTTGAAGCTGACACGAAGTTAATATATGAACCGGGAAGAACTTTATTTTGTGTAATAAACATACCGCCGCCCAATGCCATAACTAATTCACCTTACCTTTCATAAACTTCTTAATCAGTGCATCAACTTCCGTAATGGAATAAATTGAACTATCATCAAGAAGAACATTAATAATATCCTTTTTAGATCTATACTTTTTAGATAACAAAATCTGCTCTTTTGAAAACTTTGGTGCAGTTTCCATAGTATCTGTTGTTTCAGCAGATTTTGTTGCAGCTGTATTTTCAGCATCTTCTACTGTTTCTGTAGTTTCTGTTGCCATCTTATATCATCCCTCCGTTTTTTGATTTACTTCCAAAGTATCCATCTCATCAACAACATTTGTAGTTTTACGAACATAAAAGTTGTATGAAACATCAAAATGCAGGACTCCATCAACCACTTCATGACTCATATTAGTACCGCGAAGTGAACTGTCCCCAAATGTGATATATTCAAGCACATCATATAACCTATCAACAACATCAAGAATCTCTGTATTTTTGTCCTGTGTGCTCGGAAAATAGTGTATATCGAAGTGATGTTCCTTCAGATACCTTTTGTCCATAATTAATTTTTGATTAGCTGATAACAGCATAATAAAAAAGCAGGGTTCTGTAAGGTCCTGATTCACTGTTTCTTTATAAATCTCGTAACCATCCCCGAATTCGCCATTTAAAGCAATTGAAATTCCGTCTATTATGCTGTTAATCATTAAAACATTCCTCCAAATACTTTTTAAGTTTATTCTCAAGTATCTTAGGAGCCTGTGCATCAAGCTCCTGTTCTGATATTGTCAGCATGAATTTTCCTTGCACCCAACCCTTATGGTTAGCAGTCCTGTGACCAAATTCAACATAGGATGCATAGTGGATGGGGTTAATAATTTCCACCTGGTATTCATTACCAACTTTTCTTATGGCAAGTGAATTTGCATATGTAGCAGCATCAGTACCATTGCCCGTGCCACTTTCGGCTTCTGCTTCGGTTTTTGCTGTCCACCCCCTTCTTAACGTACCGCCACTTTTACCTGTATGGGGTGTGAATGACACTTGTTTTCCTTCTTTCGTGATGAATTTGACAGGCTTATCATATACACCAGTAGGCGTCCTTTTTATAACCTTTGCAAGTAATCTTGCAGCAAGCTCTTTTGCGCATTTCTCACAGAATATTCTTGTATTCTCATCTGACAATTTTTCAAGGTTCCTTTGAAATTTCTCAAGTTCTTTAAAATTACAGCTTCCCCAATTTGACATTATGACCACCCCTTGAACAGTTCAAGCCGTATTTCCTGATGATTACTGTATACAGCGGGTTCCCCGCTATTTGAATAAGCGGTTGTAATGCCGTTTTGAGTAACCTCAATTTTTGAACCTGGCTTTATTGTGATAGTCGGTGAACAAAATATTTTTATAGACTGTGTAACAGATGCAGCTGCATCACCTTCAGTTGTACTTTTTACAGATTCAAACGATAGTTTACATGGTTGGTCTGTAAGAGTAGTAACCTCTTTTTTTGATGTGATCTTATTCGTAGAATCAGTTGTTTTGTGATACTCTGTAACTGTCATTTTCCCTTTGTATAAGCTTTCAATCGCATTTAGTACACTCATATCAATCACCATCTTATACTGCGATACGCAATAAAATCAGCTGTAGGATTACGCAAACTATTAATAAAGCTGTCAAGTCTTTGTTCAGGAGTTGAAGAACCCTCGCCTATTGCAAAGGTTATATTTGTGTCACCTTCCTGGATTGATTTAACAGCCGTGTCAAGATTTATACTCGACAGAGTAAGCTGGCCTGTGCTTTTCTTCACAAAAAGAAACTCACCGCATACCATATCAACAGCAATCTTATATATCCCGTCAGGCACGATGTCCGTATTGCATTGATTATTAATATGATGCTGAACCTTTTCAATGCAGAAATTTATAAGCGCTGTATCATTGTCTGTGACTGTATAACCGAATGATTCAAGCCTTGCTTTTACATCATCAAACATAGGTAATCACCTACTTTTTGCTTGTGTTTTTAACTGATTTTGGTCTATCTTCGGAATCCTCTGTAATTTTTTTGATTCCGCTGGTTGTTGCTTCTTCGCCTTGTGTTTTTTTCTCTATCTCATAACCATGGCTTTCAAACCACGCAATCAAATTAGAGTCGTATGTTTCACCAACTCCGTTGACAAAGGTAACACCTGCAGATATTCCGCTATATTGCTTGTTAGGTGCAATTATCTTTGACATATTCTACGCCTCCATTACTGGACTTTTATTTTACGCATCACGCCTGCAGCCTTTGTAGCTTTAAGCGCAACAGCCGCAACCATTTCAACCTCACCGGTTTTTACCGCACCCGCAGTATCAAAATCGGGGAGCCAACTTCTGACCGGCGGCTGCCCTGCCATAGAAACAGCATGGAATCCGTCAAGCCCAAGCCTTGCGGCATAAAGCGACGTTTCTCCGCTTGTTGAATCAATCGAAACAACGGGGGCGTTAGAGCCAGATTTCGCACCGAAATCCACAAGTGGTATGTTGCCATAGCTTTCTATCTGCTGTCCAAAATCGTTCTTAGTAACTTGATACATACCCGCACGTCTTGCGCAGGCTCTGATTTTTGCTATAAGCTTCAGGTTGCCCCCTATGAAAGAAGGCGTTCCGTCAAGCCCCATCAAAAATTCGTCCAGCTCGTCCAAAAACATCTTATAATTGGAATCAACCGCCGAAGATGTTGAGAGGTCAATTACAGAAGATGGATTATACTCGGTGGAACTTCCTGTCACAGCTTTTTCAAGTCCGTCAAAGGCGTTTTCATCAACTCCGCTGTCGCCGTTTATTACAGTATCGTTAAACAGTGCGGACGCCGCTTTAATTTTCTGCTGCATCTGCAATGTAACTTCGTTTATAATTCCGCCCATACCCGCAATAATCCTGTCAATCTGGAAACTTCCTCCGAATACCTTCAAATCTGTCGTGTATCTTTGCTTTGTTACTTCCTGCGGCGTGTATTCGGTGTTTACCGCACGAAACGCCGCAGTTGGCTGTGTGATAAGCCTTGTGTATCCGTAGGTAAGTGTTGCGCCGCCTCCGGTGGGGGAGACGCAATCGTCGAATATAAGGTTGTTGAACAAGAAATTCGATTTTGCAAATTCATCAATAACGCCCACCTGCAGGGCATCCTGTACGTTCTTTTTAGCTTCCGCTAATGTAATTGGCATAATAAATCATCCTTTCAAAAAATTATTCTTTGGTTTCAAAATGTAATTTTACAGCGTCTGCGAGAGATTCCGGAGCAGTATCTGACGGTGTTTTGTCAGCTTTTTCGGCAGGCTTAAATCCTTTAAGCTTCGGCTTTTGCGGCTCCTGTTTTGCATCAAACAAAAATCCTGTGTCCACGCCATCTTTGAGCTTTTTAATCTGTTCGTCAAGCCCTTTAATCGTTTCGCCGTCAAGCTCCGCTTTTTCAAGGTCTAACAACGCCCTTACCGCTTTAATATTTTTAGCCTTTGCTTCGGAAAGAGCTTTTTCAATGGCATTATCAATTCGAAGCTGTTTAATCTTTGCTTCATATTCTGCTTTGTCCTTTGCATTTTGCGTTTGAAGCTCCATTATTGTCTGCTTCATGGTTTCGGCATCTCCTGCTGAATTTTTAAGGGCTTCAAGCTGAGCATCACGTGCGGCTATGTCCTTTTCAAGCTGTTTCTTTGTGTCATTGAGTTCGTTGAATCTTGATTTGGTCACAAAATTTCCGTCTAATGACTCCAAAACCTTATCTGTCTGCTCTTCCGTAAGACCTAACTCCAATAATTGTTCCTTTGTCATAATATCAATCCTTTCAAATTACGTTGTTTACCGAGGGTAACGAACCTCGAATTTGTCTTGTTCTTTTCCGCCTGCAATACCAAAAAGGCGATAAAAAAGCAACTACCCGAAAAGATAGCTGCTTAATATTTAATTTTAAGCGTGAAAAAACCACTTATCAATTACGGTAAGTGGTTTATAAACCGGGTATTGTATCTTTTATTCCTTTAGCTAAATTCGCTGCCTTTTTCATTAATGAATTCTCATTAAGATATTCAAGTCCTCTGAGTGTAATTTTTATGCCGCCTAGTTTAATTTCTGTACCCGCGATTGATTTTATAACAGACACTCCTTGAATATACCCCTCTGCAGCCATCATTTCCATAAGTGAATTCCATCTGTTTTGACTTATTACCATACTTTCGGTTGATATTAGGCTCTTGTCAAATTCGTCAAGGTCAAGTGCAGCTTCAAGTATTTTTAGGATTTTGTATATTATTTTGAAATTGTCCATATTTTATCACCATCCATGATCAAATCGCTTCATTTTTCTTGTATTTATCCTCAAATTTATATCCGTTTGCGCATTCTGCTATTTTTTCAACATCTGTAGGACCCCAATAATATTCTTTAGGAATTCCATCAGAAAAAGCTTTGCACATAAAAGGGTTTTCTTTATTCCCGGTGTAATTTTTACAACAAGGGCAACTCGCTATAATAACCGACACTATTCCCTCCTCCATTTCATAATATATTTATCTATAAGTGTTTTTGCTTCTAGTGGTATGTCCTCACCATTGGAATATCTAACGAACGCTTCAGCAATACATTCAGAACCATCTTTTGTTTTGTCTGCATAAATAGAAACTCCTGCTACAAACTGTTCCTTCAACTCTACATTTATTCTATCAGCAACTGATACAGATTGCCCCTGAAAAGTCATAACATGCGCAAGTTCATGCTTAACTAAATCCGAAACATCATTGCTTGCTGTAGTTAAATCACTTTCTATACGCCTATTAAATGAGTTTAAATTTCCGTCAAACTTGAAATCTTTATTTATAACCAAAACACTATTTAACCATGTGCCCTTTGGGCGTCCTTGATATTGGAATGGTACTTTTTCAAAACCTTTTCCTAATTCCTCAACAACAATATCATCAAGTAATATTGTATAATCCTTTTTCATGTTTGAAACAGTGTTGTTAACCTCGTCAATAATATCTTGACTTAACCCATTAACACTTTTAGCAGTTTCAGGAACTTCTATATTTTTTATTATACCACTATCGCCCTTATTGTCAACATATTGCTTGTACCTTTCCTTATACTTCATATCGCTTGGCACATAATACGTTTTGCCCTCGGCATCCCTTGCAGCACGTTCTCCGAAATCATCTTCAAAATACGGAGCTGTACAGGTCCTGCACCAAACATGAAAAGGCGGTGCCGTTACACCCACCTCATAATCTTTCATGGCAAAAACTTTGCCGTCAAGATCTTGGCATATTTCGGATGTACGAGAATCAAGCGTTGCAATAATTTCATATTTTTCAACATCCAAATCATTAAAACAATCTTTCTGCGCAGCTGATGCAAAGAATGCTGATTCCGTCATTACAAGCCTTCCTGCTTGAGTTTTGCTAACATTGAGCTGTTTTGAAATTGTCTTAATTGCTTGATCAGGAGCATCACCTCTAATGATAGCCTGTGTTAATTGTGTATGTACTGTGTTTACAAGCTTTTCTTTGTTTGCCCAAATCCTATCACTAAAGGTTTTGCCGTCTGCCGTCCACGGCTTAGAGATAATACTGTCAAGTTGTTTAGAATTTAGTGTCTGCATATTCCATCCAACATTAAATCCCTTTTGTATTTCATATGCGGTATGATAGTATCCCTCAGAATAGATATTCCTTGCTAACTTGTCCACACCGTCTAACAGATTGCCATATAAAGCCTCAATATGCTGCTGCAGCTCAAGTTTTAAAGCTTCAAGTCTTGAAATATGAACCTTTGCAGATGCGTTTTCAAGCTCTTTCATCCACTTTTGGTTTATTGCATTTTCCTCGCCGTATTTTATGTATTGTTCAACCGACCATTTGAATTCATCAAGCTCTTTTGTATTTAGCAATCTTTTAGCCTCTAAAAGGCTGATTTCGTTATTATCTGCAAATCTCTGATACCATACTGCAATATCTTTTTCAATGGAGGTTGAAGCCTTTCGGTACTGATCGTCTAATTCATAATTAAAAGACTCACCTTTTTTGAGCAAGGAGTCTTGGAGCTGTTCAAATCGTTTTCACCAATACTCACTATGTTTCATTTACAGCACCGCCCTCAGTACTGTTATTCTGATTAAAAGCATTTGAATATAAATCTGCTTCAGCTTGAGCTTCTTCTTTTTCCTGTTTTACTTTTTTGAGTTCTTCCTTCACATCTGTAACCCAAGGATGCTGACTAATAATTGTTTCATTTGACAAAATACCGATTGAACTCTTACAATCGGCTATTACCTGTGATTCATTTACTACAGTATCACGATTAAATATTATGTTTACCTTTTCATTTTCAAAATCACCTTTGCCATTATTAGCCAAATGCTGGTTTATAAACCACAAAAGGTCTTCAAAAGCGGCCTGATATTCAGTTTCCATGCCGTTTGCATCTAAATCAATATCATTGAATATGCTCTTAATATTCATTTCATTAGGACTTCCTGCGCTGCGAAGTTCTGCCACATCATAACCCCTTGCATTCTCAATCAGTGCTTTTTTCATAAGTTCAAGAATGGCTTTGTAGTTATCAGCGTTAACATCAATAGTAAGAGTATCAACAGCACCATCTGCGCCATCAACAGTTTTCACCTTAACTGCACCATATGTTGTAAGATTGCGCCTAAAATCTCCGAGATCTGTACCGTCATAGTTTTTAATAACGAGAATGGTATTCCTTGAATCCTCCTGCATATTGTTTTGAAAGTCTGAAAGAATCTCATTTATGCCGTCCTGCAAAGATTTCACTCTTTTTATAAGTGGTAATTCATTTGTGTTGTACTTAAACGGTATGAGGGGGATTTTGCCCCAATTATACCCTGTTTCTTTGCCGTCCTCATCTATTACAACTAAATGCGGAGATAACGGTGCATCCATATCCGGAACCAAGGTGTTATTTTGCAGTTCAAACCGTCTAACCCCTTCCATGTCATAAACTTCAACTTTTTCTATGATTTTTTCGACATTTCCCTCATAAGCATCTACCTCATACAACCGAACAGCACAGTCCAAAACAGTATGTTCTGCATCTTTCCAAAACGGAAGTATTTCATAAGGCTCAAACTTTTTAAACGAAAGTGCACCAGTCTCGTCATAGTAGACATACAACCAGCCTATGCCGCCGTTTAAGGAATCCTCACATATATTTTTAAGCAGTCGTTGAAAACGCCTACTAAATATCTGCCCTAATATATCCTCATACTGCTTGTTTTCTGAATTTAATGTCAAAGGCTTTCCAAGCAAATAATTTACTTTTTGGTCAACTATTTTCGAATACTGGTTATCAATAATTTTATTGTTTGGGAGGTTTTCGATCTCTTGGAGCTTTCCATCTCTACCTATGGCGGTTCTTTTTCGTTTGAGTATTTTATGTTCACCCTGGTAATACTTTGCACCTTCAATCATATCTTTGCGTCTAGGGGACCTTTTCCACTTTGCAATCTCGTACTCTAAAAACTGCTTATCAGTAAGTCTTGTTTTTGCGCCTTCTGTTATGATGTTATTAAGCCGTGCTGTTTCACTAAACATATTAGAAACAAACAAGTCTGTAAGCCAAAAAGCTGTTTGGGCAAATAAAAATCTTGCAAAAGAAGCCGATAAGATGTATAATTTAGGTAATGACCAATCAAATATCGAAGCTTATTTAAAGGATAAACCTATTAGAGATAAAATACAATCAGATTCAACTCTTAAAATAATTGAAAAAGGTCAACAAAATAAACATGTTGTAGGCACTAACGAATATAAACAATATGCCCCAAAATTAAGTGTTGCAGGTCAATATGGTCCTAGTCGATTAACGATAAGCATTGATGAAGCACAAAAATTAATTGACCAATATTCGGGAACGGGGATATTATTAAAAAATAAAGATGGCAAATGGACAAATACGGAAATAATAACAACGCATCAAAGCATAATAGGAATAGCCATTAATAATATTACAGGTAAAGAAGCTGAAACAACTGTATTCAAAATAAAATACGGCAAAAATGGTACTCATATCTTCCCTGATTATCCAAGTAAGAAAGGAGCGAAGGCTACAAAATGAAAAACTTAAAAGAATTATCTCATTACATGAACAAACAAGTAAAAGTTGTATTAGATAGCAAAAAAGAATATGTCGGCCTTTGTTGGGGAGTTTACGGCTCCGTTCAAAACGATGAAGAGTATGATATAAATGAAGATAGTATTGAACTTATGCATGATGGAGAATGTACTGTTTTTTATTCGAGCGAAATAGATAACATAGAACTAGTATAGAAACCACCCACCAATTACGGCAGGGGGTTTTTTCATGCGCAAAATTAGCATCTAATTTTATTAGGTGCTCCAGACTGTAGACAAAAGGTGTTTTACGCGTTGCGTAAAACACCTTTTGTCTACAGTCTGACAGGTCATAAAATAATAATTTAATGACCTGTATTTTTTGTTTGTTAATTCAATACTTTAGTACGAATATTAATTCACTGATTCAAAAAGCCTGTTTGCGTATTTGTACAGCAATGCGGCAAACAAAACCGTAATAACCAATTCGGGAAGCATATAAGTTCCGTTATAAATTGCCGAATATGTCCACGGATTTTGCCCCTGCGGAGCATATGACGCAAATATTGTTGCCCCGCTGATTAAATGGGACAAGAACCTGCATACAACTGCAAGCACCGTACCCGTGACAACCTTAGGCAAAGAACCCTTAAAAAAGCCCGCAACTCCTAATATGCCATAAGCGACAATATAATCAAGCAAAATTGATACGGGATGAATTGCTTCGCCCGTCGAAACAAACTGCAGAAAACCTGATATAACACCTGAAAGAACACCCCATGCATAACCCCGCCTCAAAGCCACAATAATAATCGGAATCATCGCGCCTGCCGTAACCGACCCTCCCTGCGGCATTTTGAACACTATGATGAAATTCAGAATAAATGACAGTGCCGCCATCATTGCCGCTTCCGCAGTAGACACTAATCTTTTGTTTTTCATATTCATTCCCCCAATCTAAGTTATATATAACTGTATAAAATCTTGCAACGATACAGAACACTTTTAGTAATTGCCATTAGGATTGACTATTTAATTTTCTAAAACTGTATCCTTGAGACTATTTTGAAACGATTGTCATAATATATTTAACAAAGTTTATTAGAATTTAGCAACTTGATCCGCACTATTGTCAGTGAAATTTAAGCTATATTTTATTATAAGCCTTTTAGTATTATTTTTTAACTTGTTTACTTCTGACCACATTTTAGCTTTATTTTATCTGTGTTCATCCAAAGTGTCAATACATTATGGTACAATTGACAGATAACACAAAAAATTTTTTATTTAACT
This sequence comes from Clostridia bacterium, assembly GCA_026418715.1. Taxonomy (GTDB): domain Bacteria; phylum Bacillota; class Clostridia; order UBA1381; family UBA1381; genus SKW16. Next base: position 80,847 of record JAOAAV010000062.1, on the reverse strand, counting down.
CGTGTAAAACTTGCTGAATTTATGAAAATATGATATCATGGAATGATACCTAGACAAACTCTAATGGGAAAGTGTATATTTTCTATAAATTTTACATTTATGGCAGTGAGGTAAGCATGCAAATAACAGATGAAATGATACAAGAAATTTGCTCAAAAACAATATATATGCGTGGCTTAGATTACTTCAGGCAGGGACGTGTGCATTTAAGACGCCGTGATACCAACATAATCAGCGCAATAGTAGACGGTGATGATCTTTATGATGTGCATATAAGATTTTTTCAAGATAAGATAAAAGATTATTTTTGCTCCTGTCCGTATTATCAGACAATGCAAAGCACCTGCAAACATATTGTGGCTGTCCTTAAGCAGCGTCAGGCTGAATTAACCGAATATGATAATTTTACTGATGAAAATGATATAATTGCCTCAAATTTGTGCAAAGAATTTAACTCACTTGAGAGACAGAAAGAAAAATTTCGTCTTTTCCTGACCATTAGATTAAACACCTCTTATCGCAGAAATTGTGAATATTTCATTGAACTAAAATACGAAAAATCTTCTCTGCAAATCAATCGCTTTTTGGAAGCGTATTCAAAGAATACACAATATAAAATAAATACAAAATCAGTCTACTCAAAAGATCATTTTTCCTTCGATGATATGCAGATAAAAATACTGGATTTGCTCGCGGAAGCGTATCAAAATAAATTTTCTGATGGTTCAGGCCACGTAAATGCAGCAACTTCACTCAATATTTGCCCATACACTGCAAAGCGTCTGTTTGAGCTGCTTGATGAGGATAATTTTGAACTTTTTATAAACGGGCTCCCTTGCCATGACCTGAGGATAAAAAATGAAAATCCAGACATTTTAATAGATATTTTAGGAGATTCACAGCAGATTCATCTTTCGATAAGCGAAAGCGGGCTGGCTTTAACTCCTGATGGAAGCTGGTTTTTTTATGAAGGTGACCTTTATCGTACCGATCCAAAATGGCAAAGCTGGTTTATGCCCATTTATAATGCTTTAAACAGCGAAAACCGCACACAAATAAGATTTAAAGGTGACAATGCAATCAATTTTGCGGCAAAGGTTTTGCCAGTTATAAAGGACAAGCATGGTGTTGCCGCTCAAGGTCTTGATGATATGATAATAAACGAGCATCCTGCCTTTGAAGTGTATTTTGACAAATATAAAAACGGAATAAGCGCTGTAATTAAGGCTTTGTACGGTAGCTTCTCAATACGACTTCCAAGTGCGGAAGGAAATAAGAATAAAATAATTGTGCGTGACTATTTTGCGGAAGAAAACATTTTAAGCTATTTTAAAAATTTTAATATTGCAGACGGCATATATGTCCTTGAAGATGATGATGATATTTATGAATTCATATCGAATACCCTGCACACTATCCCTTGTGCACTTTATTATTCGAATGCGTTTGAACAGATCAGGCCAAAAAGAAAGCTTGATATAAAAGGACACATACGTTATAATTACGATATCGACCTGCTTGAAGCAGACTTTGAATCAGATCTTTCACCCGATGAAATCCGAGGTATTTTAAGTGCAGTGAGGCTTAAGAAAAAATACTATCGTCTGCCGGACGGAAGCTTTTTAGATGTATATGAAGATGCATCCTCTTTTGAGCTTTTAGAAAAGCTCAATTTCAATGACAATGACATCAAAAACTCGAAAAAGCTTCTCCAAAAGCACAATCTACTGTATCTTGCAGGCTTGGCGGATGCAGGCTTAAAAGGATTTTATCTTGATAATTCCTTCATAGACGCCGTAAATAAAATAAAAAATATTAAAGCGTGTATTCCGGATTATATGTCGAATGTTCTTCGCACGTATCAAAAATACGGTGTGAATTGGTTCAAACAATTAAGCGAATTGGGGCTTGGCGGAATTTTGGCGGATGATATGGGGCTTGGGAAAACGCTGCAGGTTATAGCCTTTGTGTGCGGCGAAAATAAAGCAGAACCCGCACTGATTATCTGCCCGAGCGCACTAACATATAACTGGCTCAATGAAATACAGCGTTTTTCGCCAAGTTCTAATGCTCTCATTATAGACGGCACAAAAAAAGAAAGAGAGGCTCTTATCAAAAATTATAAAGCATATGATTTTATCATCACCTCCTACCCGCTTTTGCGCCGCGATATACAAATGTACTCGGATCTTCATTTTTGCTATTGTTTTATCGACGAAGCACAGCATATTAAAAATTACAAAACCATGAATGCCAAGAGCGTAAAAAAAATAAATGCGGACAGATGCTTTGCTCTGACAGGCACACCGATAGAAAACTCCCTCTCGGAGCTTTGGTCGATATTCGATTTTATAATGCCAGGATACCTGTACTCTTACAGTGAATTTTTTCAGCGCTTTGAACGTCCGATTTCAAAAGAGGATGATTCGGACTCATTCTCAAATCTAAAGGACAAAATTAAACCATTTATTCTGCGCAGAATGAAAACGGACGTATTGTCGGAGCTTCCCGAAAAAATTGAAAATACCGTATATGCAGAACTCACCACCGAGCAAAAAAAATTATACATGGCATATTTAGCCTCCGCAAAAAACGAAATTTCCTCTCTTGTGCAGGATAGATACGAAAACAATAAAATTCGCATTCTGGCGCTTTTAACTCGTCTGCGTCAAATTTGTTGTCATCCGTCACTTTTTGACGCTGAATACAAAAAGGAAAGCGGAAAACTTCTTCTTTTGGAGGAGCTTTTGTCGGATGCCGTCGGTGCAGGGCATAGAGCTCTTGTATTTTCACAGTTTACATCCATGCTTGAAATTATAAAAAAACGTCTTGTGAAATTGGGAATTTCTTATTTCTATTTGGACGGCTCTATACCTTCCCATGAGCGCACAAAACTTGCCGACAAATTCAATGCAGGTGAAAACAGTGTATTTTTAATTTCTCTCAAAGCTGGAGGAACGGGCCTTAATTTAATCGGAGCAGACACCGTTATACATTATGATCCGTGGTGGAACCCCAGTGTGATGGATCAGGCATCGGATCGGGCATATCGGATAGGTCAAAAAAAAGCTGTGCAGGTTATAAAGCTTGCTTCAAAGGGTACCATTGAAGAGAAAATAATAAAACTGCAAGAAAAAAAGAGAAGTCTTGCAGATGGAATTATAACAGCAAACAAAACTACGATAGGCGGTCTTTCAAAGGAGGAACTTCTGGCACTGTTCGATTGACGAAAGCCAGCTTTGTTCAAAGATAAACTCATAAAACTCTGATAATAACATCAAAGAAAGGATGTTTGACATGAGCAGATTTTGTATGTATTGCGGAAAAGAATTAACAAAAGACGAACAATGCAATTGCGTGCAAAGTGCAAAAGCAAGAGCAGAGAAGCAGCAGGCGCAGCAATTTAATCAGCAAAATTTCAAGAAGCCTTCCGAATTCAAGAAAAGGCATAATATAAAAGACATATTAAAAGCTATAAAATTTAAAAAAAATGTAAATATGAAACGTGTGAAAAATCAAAAAAGCTCACTGAAAGAGTTTGGAAATCTTATAATGAATTTTTTCAAAGACCCTGTTTATACAGTTTCCAATCCCGGCTCAGCGGGAGCGTTGGAAGCTATTATCCTGAACGTTATACTCGGTATTGTGCTGTCATTTATCGTTTTTTCGTCACCAAACAATATAAACCGGAGCATTTTGAATATGCTATCGAAGCTTATCAGCTTTGGCGGCACCGCCGCATATGTCCGGATAGGAAATGCTCTCCTGAGCATAATCAGTATCACGGCATTTACTTTAATACAGTTTTTCGTATTATCGATGATATTCCATTTTATAAACCGCTTCATCTTCAAAAGATATACGGACTTTTGGGATATTGCTGTTCGTCTTTCTTTGGCTTCTCTGCCCGTCACGGCGATGGGTTTTATCGGCCTGCTGTTTGCATTTTTATCAATGAATACCGTTATATTGATGCTGTTTGCAGGTTATATCGCTTCCGTAATACTAAGTTACGAAGCCTTAAGAGCACAGTGGCGTTCTGTTTCCCCTGAAAAAGTTTTATACATCATGACCGGAGGATATTTTCTATATTTTTCCGTATGTTATTCCTTATTTGAAATATTTTTAGGATAATTGCATGAAAACAATAAAATTTTAAGTTTTTTTCTGCTGCAAAAAAGCCTTCCACTGTTTGAGGAAGGCTTTTGAGTTTTTCTTTATATCTGTATCCTTGTATTGCAGATTGCCTCAAGCAAATCAATACAGGCATTTATATCGCCAATGTCCGCCATTTCAGAAGGTGAGTGTATATATCGCACTGGCACAGACAGACCGCCCGTCGGAACGCCGGCTCTTGTTGTATGAATTGCTCCCGCATCAGTTCCGCCCGCCGTTAAGACTTCAAGCTGATAGGGAATTTTGTTTTTCTTTGCCGTCTCTATCATGAGCGTGCGAACATCGCTGTGACATAAAATAGAACTGTCCTTTACCTTTATAGCCGCACCCTTTCCAAGCTTTACCGCCATAGCCTCGGCCTCGGGAGTATCCCCCGTATCAGTTACATCAACCGAAATTCCCATATCAGGATCTATGCCAAAAGCAGATGTTCTCGCTCCTCTGAGTCCTACTTCCTCCTGCACGGTAAAAACGAAATATAAATCATTCGGAACACTTTTCAATCGCTTCAACGTTTCTATCAAAATGTAACAGCCCACTCGATTATCCAAAGCCTTTGACACAACTCTGCCGCCGGTAATATGCATATCCCCGAGAAACATTGCCGTATCCCCTATACATACCTTTTTTTCGGCTTCATCCCTGCTGTCCGCTCCTATATCTATATAAAGCTTTGATATTGAGGGGTGTTTCTTAAACTCTTCTTCCTCGCTGCCTATCACCCCAACCGTTCCGTTTGTAAAAACAACCTTCAAATTTACAAGGTTTCTTACATTCAATCCACCCACATTTGCAAATCTAATAAATCCGTTTTCATCAATGAATGTTGCAATAACACCTATTTCATCCATATGGGCAGCATACATTACCCTCTTGCCCGCGCCTTTTTTGTGTACGATTAAATTACCCAATGCATCCATTTTTATTTCATCTGCATAAGGCTCAATCTCATTTATAATACATTCTCTAATTTCTTTTTCATTTCCGGACACTGAATTGCAACAAACTAATTTTTCCAACAATTTCACCGTATTCTCATTCCTTTCACAATATCAACTTCATTGCACAAGCTCTTCTATTCTATCTATAAACAGAATAGTCAAATCCTGCATCGCCTTTATGTCAGACTTTGAAACAACACCTGCTGGAGAGTGCAAGTATCTGCAGGGTACAGATAAAACCCCTGTTTTTATACCCTCGCCGCAAATATGGATTGCCCCCGCATCATTGCCTCCCATGGTTGTTTTTTTATATTGTACAGGTATATTGGCTTTTTGGGCGGTATCATACAGCCATTTTGAGTATTGCCTTTCTACAATTGTGCTTCTGTCCATAAATGTTACCGCAACGCCTTGTCCTAAAACAGTGGAATACTCATGCTCCTTTGAGCGAAAAACATCCGAACATGTAGTACTTTCAAGAACCAATGCAATATCTGGCTTTATTCTGTATGATGCAATTTGCGCACCACGAAGACCTACCTCCTCCTGCGCTAAAAAGCATACATACAAATCATATTTGCACTTGTGCTTCAACGCTTCAATAAGCACCATACAGCCTATTCTGTCATCCAGTGCTTTTGCCTTAATTTTCCCGTTTCCAAACTCTTGATATCCGGTGTCAAATGCCGCATAATCTCCAAGCTCAACCTTTTTTTCAGCATCTTCCTTATTCTTTGCACCTATATCAATATACAAATTTTTAATTTCAGGTACAGTTTCCCTTTCCTCCTTTTTTTGAAGATGTATCGCCTTCATGCCTATTATTCCGGGAACTTCTTTTTCTCCAATCTTGACCTTTTTCGAGATAATCACCCTCGTATCAATTCCGCCGACAGTTTCAAACTGCAGATATCCCTTATCAGTAATGCCTTTAATGATAAATCCTATCTCGTCCATATGAGCAGACAACATCACCTTTTTATCCGAACATTCTCCCTTTTTCAGCGCAATAATATTGCCTATGGAGTCGACAATAATCTCATCGGCAAACGGCTTTATTTCATCCATAATCAATCTGCGTACTCTTCCCTCATCGCCGCTGACTCCATTTGTTTCGCACAATTTTTTCAGTAGCACAGCCATTCCTCCAGATTCTCATCAAGATTTTGTATAAAAAAAGTCAAAAGAGACGCTACAGCCTCCACATCCGATATCATAAGAGTTTCCACACAAGTATGCATATACTTTAAAGGTATGGATAAAACCGCCGTGGGAATGCCGTTTCGTGACACCTGTATCGCCCATCCGTCTGTACCTGTACTGCCTCCCGCAACGTCCAAAGCAGTTTTAATATTGTAATCCTTTGCTGTTTTAGATAGTCTTTTTTGAAGCTTAGGATGGATGTTTGGCCCGACCGATATAATGCATCCCGAACCCAACTCAAACGCATTGTAAGAATTGTCCGGCGTAATTGCGTGGCAGACGTCAACCGCGACTGCAATGTCCGGCTCTATTGCATAAGAGGCTGTTTTAGCACCCCTTGACCCTATTTCCTCCTGTACCGCAACAGTTGCATATACATCCACATCCAGCTTAACCTTTTGAAGGTTTTTAAAAACCGCAATTAAAGCTGCTATGCTTGCCCTGTCATCCAAAGATTTTCCCGAAAACTGCCCTCCCAAATCCCCAACGGACTGCGGCAGGGTAATACTGTCGCCAATAGACACAAGCTCTATTACTTCATCATAATCGAGTCCCACATCAATTGCCATATCCTCAATCTTTACGCTTTTTTTGCCCTCTTCCGCCGACTGCAAATGAGGAGGCTTTGCTCCTATGATCCCCAAAATATCCCGTTTTCCGTGTACAATTACCTCCAGCGCAGGCAAAATACGTGTATCCACACCGCCTATGCACACGAACGTAATAAAACCGTTTTTATCTATGTCCTTAACCATTAATCCTATCTCATCACAATGAGCCTCAATCATAACTTTTTTTGCGCAAGGCTTTCCGCACCGCTTTACGGCAATAACATTTCCAAGCTTATCCGTATACACCTCATCCGAATACGCACTAAACAGCTCTTTTATTTTATCCGACAGACGATATTCAAAGCCTGATACTCCTCGCATATCGCTCAGCTTTTTAATTAGCTCCTTCATATTTTTTTCTCCTTATAGTTCATTCACCAATTTTTTAAATAAATCTCCTCGTTCTTCGAAATTTGCAAACATATCAAAACTAGTGCTTGCAGGCGACAAAACCACGCTGTCGCCGCTTTTTGCAAGCTTAAAGGCTTCTCGTACCGCATCCTCATACGTGCATACACGAACAACCATTATATCCTTTCCCCTTCCCGTTTGGTTTATCTGCTTATTCAATGCCGCCTCTATCTTATCTGCCGACGAGCCGATCAAAATCAACACCTTTACCTTTTCAACCAAAGTCAGTCCCAAATCATCATAGGGAATTCCTTTTTCCTTCCCTCCACAAATAAGTATAACTTTCTCATTAAATACGCTCAAGGTATTTTTTGTGCGGTTTGGGCTGGAGTCAATGGAACTGTTATAGTATTTGACTCCATTCAAAATTCGAACCAATTCATTTCTATGAGCCACGCCAAAAAAATTTTTCGCAACATTTTTTATGCAATCGGCACTGACCATATCATATACCGCACCGATTGCCGCCATATAATTTTCAATGTTATGCTTCCCTAATATTTGAATGTCGCTTATGGCAAGCAGCGGCTTATCTTTATGGTATATCATATTCTCTTTTAAATACAGCCCGTTTTCAAGCTCTGTACTGCTTGAAAAATAAACACATTCTCCGGCGGCACATTGTCCTATTTTGCGAGTGTGCTCATTGTCAAAATTTATGACAAGTCTTGAGTTTGGAGTCTGGTAACGCATAATATTCCTTTTTGCGTCAATATATTCTTCATAATCTTTATGCATATCCAAATGATTTGGGGTAATATTTGTAATAACCGCTGTCTGAGGTGAAACCTTCATAGTATGCAGCTGGAAACTGCTCAGTTCAAGAACAACTCTGTCGGTCTCCTTTATATTGTCAACATCTCCTATAAGAGGCTTGCCTATGTTCCCGCCAAGCCATGCACAGCAGCCCTGCTCAGAGAGCATTTTATAAATAAGAGTTGTTGTGGTTGTTTTCCCGTCACTCCCAGTAACGCCTATAATGGGAGCGGGACACAAGTCAAAAAAAAGCTCCATTTCAGATGTAACAAACGCACCCATATCTCTTGCCCTGCAAAGCGGCGGAATATCAAAGCGCATACCCGGTGTTTTAAAGATAATTTCTTGATTTAAATTATCCAAATAACCCGTACCCAAGCTAAAAGAAACACCCAACTCTGACAACTCATCACAAACATCTCCAAAAGCATCTTGGCTTTTCATATCACATACGTTAACTTTTGCTCCCGCAGCTGCCAAAAATTTTATTAAGGGCAAATTACTGATCCCCAATCCGATAACTGCTATATCCTTCCCTTTTATATTTTTCTTAAAAAATTCCAGTCTCTGATTCATAACAGAAAAACATCCTTCCCATACATACTTGTGTCTTTTTTCCTTCAATGATAAATACCTATACACTATATGTCGGGAGATTATTTGTTAATTCAAAAAGTTTAAAAAACCCAAAATTTTCATTTGCAAACAAAAGCTTGGGCTTGCTGCGAGCAAAAAACAAAGGCTGCGCTACACGCAGCCTATAATATTTATTCCTGTTCCTGAATACTCTCCTCGGCAGCTTCTTCATGTGCTTCTTCTGCCGCCTCAGCTGCAGGCGCAATCAACGCTTTTATGCTCAAGCTGATTTTTTTGTTTTCCCAATTCAAGTCGGTAATCTTTGCGTCAACCACCTGACCGATTGACAAAACATCCTCTGGCTTACCTATCCTTTTATCCGAAATCTGCGAAATATGAATTAACCCGTCAACATTCGGAATAATCTCCGCAAACGCACCAAACGGAACCATACGGACAATTTTGCAGGAAACAACATCTCCGACATTGTACTTTGCCTGAGCAACAAGCCAAGGATTATCTTCCTGCTTTTTGTAACCCAAAGCAATTTTTTTCGTTTCCTTGTTTATGTCCTTAATATAAACAGTCAACACATCCCCCTCCTTAACAATTTCCGAGGGATGCTTAATCTTACTCCAGCTAAGTTCGGAAATGTGAACCAACCCGTCAACACCGCCAATATCAACAAAAGCGCCAAACGCAGTTACCGACTTCACTGTTCCGGTATATTCCTTGCCAACCTCTGCCGAAGCCCAGAACTTCTCCTCTAAACCTTTTCTTTCTTCCTCCAAAACAGAACGAACCGAACCGATAACGCGTTTTCTCTTCTCATCCAATTCAATGATTCTAAACTTTACATTAGCATTCAAAAGTGTGCTCAAATCCTGAATAAATCTCTCAGATGCCTGACGAGCGGGTATAAATACCTTATTGCCCTCTGTAAGAGCAATTACGCCACCTTTTACCACTTGTATAACTTTTCCTTCTAAGATAGTCTTACTCTCATACGCTTCCTTAATCTTCTTCCAATTTTCCATAGCAACCAATCTTTTTCTGGAAAGTACGGTCTTGCCTTCAGCATCGTTAACGCCTACAATAAATACGTCAATCTGATCTCCAACCTTAACGATATCCGACGGCTTTAAGTACGGATCATCTGTAAGCTGATCGGCCGCCAATATACCATCGGACTTAAATCCCAAATCCACAATGACTTCGTTATTGCGGACTTCAACAACGGTACCTGTTACAACATCTCCTGTATTTAAAGTTTTTATAGATTCCTCAATCATCTGAGCAAAATCCATACCCTGTTCATTTCTTGTCATTTCATCCATTACCGTAAAAACCTCCTCGATAATACGACTCGGTGTTGATGCTCCTGCCGTAATACCTATCTTTTTATTTTTATAATTTATATTTTGAGGCAAATCCTCAAAAGTTTCAATGTGAAACGTAAGCGGGCAGCGCTTTCTTGAAATTTCGTACAGTTTCCTTGTATTTGAGCTTTCCTTCCCGCCCACAACAATCATAATATCAGATTCCTCCGCCAAATGCAAGGTTTCCGATTGTCTATCTTTTGTCGCATTACATATTGTATCAAAAACCACAGCCCCTTGGCAAGTTTTTTTTATAAATTGTATAACTTGCTCAAAATTTTCTCTGTTTATTGTTGTTTGTGCTACAATACACACCCTTTTTTCTGATATTTTGTCTAAGATTGCCTCATCGCAGGAATAAACAATAATACCTTCATTGTTGCACCAACCGTTAATCCCCTGCACCTCAGGATGATTTCCATCACCGATAATAACGATTTTATACCCCTTTTCATAATATTCCTTAACAATCTTATGTATTTTCTCCACAAATGGGCAGGTTAAATCAACATAAGAAATATTTTTCTTTTCTATTTTCTCTATAACATCCTTAGCCACACCATGCGTCCTGATGACAAGGCGGACTCCCTCGGGCACATCTTCCACACAGTCATAAGCCTTAACACCCATCTTCTCCAAATCCTCTACGACCTGTCTGTTATGAATCAGCTTGCCCAGTGTGGCAATATGCTCCTCTTTTTTCAATGCACGGTCATAAACTTCATTGACCGCTCTTTTTACCCCATAACAAAACCCTGCCGTCTTCGCTACTACAATGCTCATATTACTTACCCGCCATAATTTTATTCTCTGTGCTCAAAGAACGCATTTTCCGCAAAACATCGTTGCTAAGCGTCTGAAGTTCGTCCATGGTGAGCTTTTTGTCATAATATTCATCGAAAAGAATCGGACTTCCATATTTTACAGTAATTTTGCTCATCCATTTATATTTGCCCGATATGTATACAGGAATAACGGGAACCCTTGCACGCGTCGCCAGCATTGCAACTCCCGCTTTAGCGTCTGTCACAGCTTCTCCTCTGACACGTTTTCCTTCTGGAAACATAAGCATAACGTGACTTGAATTAAGCGTAGAAAGAGCGCCTTTGATTGCTCCTATATCTCCCTTGCCTCGCTGAATAGGGAAGGCTCCCAATCTTCTTATCAAACCTCCGAAAAGCTTATTCTCAAAAAGCTCCGATTTTGCCATAAACCTTAGCATTCTAGGACAAGTGACGCTTACGACCACAACATCCCAATTTGATTTATGGTTTACCGCTAAAATTGCTCCGCCCGTTTTAGGCACATTCTCTTGTCCAATTCTCTTTATCCTGAATACAAAAAGCAAGAATATTCCGACTAGACCGCGTACGAATCTGTAAAACACCAATTAAACCCCCAGTTGCTCCATTTTGGTTTTTATCATTTCCTTTATCATCTCAACCGACTGCTCAAGCGTATTTCCGGTAGTATCCGCAAGGGTCGCATCTTCCGCCATTTTAAGCGGTGCAAATTCTCTTTCGGAATCATTTTTGTCCCTATATGCCATATCCTTTTTCACGCTTTCAAACTCACAGTCAATGCCCTTTTGCTTTAACTCTTCGTACCTGCGCATTGCCCTATCCTCCAAGGATGCGGTAAGAAAAATTTTTAAATCGGCGTCAGGCAGCACATATGTGCCTATATCTCTTCCATCCATAATAACATGATTCCCGCGCGCAAGCGTACGCTGAAGCTCTACCAGTTTCAGCCTTACCTCTGGTATTACGGCAATATCTGAAGCTCCTATGCTTACGTCCGCCTCACGTATTCTTTCAGTCACTTCCTTACCGCAAAGGTATATTTTTTGCCCATTTTCAGTATGCTTTATATCAATTTCAATACTGTCTAAATTTTCAATCAGCTTGTCTTTTTCATGTTTTATATCAATACCGTGTTCTATTGCATAAAGTGCCGCCGCCCTGTACATTGCACCTGTATCAATATACACAAAGCCAAGCTCGCCTGCAACAATTTTGGATATTGTGCTCTTGCCCGCACCTGCCGGACCGTCAATAGCAATATTTATATGTTTCAAGCATTTTCCCCTCACTACCCTTTAATTTTGTCCGATATTATTATATGCATTTGAGAGTATTCTACACAATTATATAAAAATCCTTTATTTTTCTAACAAATCAGGTCTTAAAACTGTTGCCTTCCGCAAATACACATGTTTAATTTCCTTTAACGATTTTTCGGAATTTATATAAAGCATAATCCTCACGCATTTAGGGAGAGCGCCTTCAATATCAATTTCACTCATACACATAAGAGGCACATCCACAATACCCATTTCCCTTGCCGCCACAGCCGGAAATACCGCATTCAAATCAGGGGTGAGCGTAAAAATAATGCTTATCATATCCTCAATTTTCAAATTATTCTCTTCAATCATTTTTTTGAGCATTTCCACGGTCGCCGATAAAATTTCATCTCTGTCGTTATTTTCAACCGTAATTGCTCCTCTTATTGCTCTAACCATAAAACCTCCTAAATTGCCCTATGTCCCAAACCGATTGCAACATCATTTAAATTTAGAAGTCCTATCGCAAAAAACACACATACCGAAATATGGTCACCTGCCCTCGCAATGCCTATTTTGCCTCCTAAATTCAACCCTATTGCTTTATTTATAATCTGCGCAACCGCCTCATGTGCGGCACCCATAACGGCGCCTTCTTCAGAATGCGACTGTCCTATAACACCTTCGCGTTTGGCCGCAACAGTTGCTCTTTCTATAATTTTTGTGACCGCATCCGAAAATTCTCCGCCAAAATCCACTCCAACAGTTTTAATACCGCCAAGCAAAAACTCCTTTTGAAGCTTCTTTTCCTCTTCTCTCGATTGACTAATGGCCAAGCGAACGGCAGCGGCGGAAATCTCCTTGCTCCCCAACTCACTCATTTTATCACAACCTCTCAATTTTAAAGCTATGCGTTTTTACCCGCTAAATACCCCGTCGAAAAAGCAATCTGCAAATTGTAACCGCCCGTATATGCGTCCACATCAATCACTTCACCCGCAAAATAAAGCCCCGCCAAAAGCTTTGATTCCATCGTGGAAGGATTGATTTCACCTACTTTTATTCCTCCGGACGTAACAATGGCTTCCTCAATGGGACGAAAGTCTTTGACCCTCAATGTCAGGCTTTTGAAAAGTTCAACCAGCCTCATTCTTTCTTCTCTTGTAATCTGATTTACTTCTTTATGAGGCGAAATGCCCGACAACTCTACTATAACGGGTATCAAAGCCTTCGGCAGCAGATCATCCATTGCATTTATAAGGTGTTTTCTTGTATATTTTTCAAAATCACGCTGTATTCTCCTGTCTAACTGCTGTATGTCAAGTGCGGGCTTTAAATCAATACAAACCCTGTATTCTTCCTTGTGTATATCCTTCAAATGCGCGCTTGCCGAAAGAACAATAGGCCCGCTTATTCCGAAATGTGTAAAAAGCATCTCCCCAAAATCGGAAAATACTCTCTTATTTTTTTTATTATATACCGTAAGTTCGACATTTTTAAGGGATAGTCCCATAAGATCTGAAACCCATCTCTCCTCCGTAACTATCGGTACAAGCGACGGTTTCGGCTCAATAATCGTATGCCCGACCTCCTCCGCCAGTCTATATCCGTCCCCCGTCGACCCCGTAAGAGGATAGGACTTTCCGCCCGTAGCCACAATTACACTGTCGGCGTAAATTTTGCCTGCCGATGTGCTCACTCCCGTAATTTTTCCATCACTAAAAAGCAAATGCTCCGCAAATGCGCAAATTACCTCTACATTCGCCTTTAATGCATATTTTTTAAGCGCATCAACAACATCTTTGGCATTATCCGACTCAGGAAACACGCGTCCTCCACGCTCTACCTTGGTTTTAAGGCCCATGGAATTTAAAAGATGTATTAAATCCATGTTTGTAAAGCTGTAGAGCGCACTATATAAGAATTTCGGATTAGTCGGAATATTTTTGAGAATATTTTCTATATCGTCAATATTCGTGATATTGCATCTGCCCTTGCCTGTAATTCTTATCTTTTTCCCTAAAACGGCATTTTTTTCAATCAGCTTAACATCTTTTCCTCGTTCTGCAAGAACTCCTGCAGCAATCAATCCTGCCGCACCGGCTCCTATTACGGCAACCGTTTTTTTCAATTTTTTCACTCCTCCGCACGCTTATCATACACTCCGTAAGCATCCCAAATATGCTCAAGCTGTTCAAATGTACCCAAAACCTTATCCTTTCTGTTCATACCTAAAGCCACAATCAAGGCATTTAGCACACTAAACGGGGCAACAAGTGAATCGACAAAAGCTTCCATATCGCTTTTAGCAATTAAGCAATAAGTTGACTCCTTTACTATGGGGGAATTTTGGCCGTCCGTCAGCCCAATAACTATTGCTCCTCGCCCTTTCGCATACTCAAGAGCTTTGATCGTACTTTTTGAGTACCTGGGGAAACTTATACCCAACACCACATCACCCTTGTCCACACGAAGAATTTGTTCAAACAAATCACTTGCACTCGTGGTTTGTATCAGTCTTACATCATCAAAAATCAGATTGAAGTAAAAGCCGGCAAACATAGCAAGAGAAGCCGCGCTTCTTGCTCCGATAATATATATCTTTTTTGCTTCGGACAAGGCGGCTACCGCATTTTTAAATTCTTCTCCGTCAATCTCCTGCAGCGTTTTTTCTATTTTGTCTATATCCGAATTCAGTACATCCGTTAAAATATCCCTATTTCCTATACGTCTTGATGCTACCTCCATACGCTGAACAGATGTAAGCTGAGTTCTGGTCACTTCCTGCAAAATTTTTTGAAAGCTCTGATATCCGTCAAAGCCCAGCTCAGCCGCAAACCGCACAACCGTAGACTCGCTCACTCCGACCTCATCGCTTAATTTTGCCGCCGTCATATATGCAGCTCGATCATAGCTTTCAAGAATATATTGCGCTATCATTCTTTGCCTTTTGCTAAACTGTGACATATTGCTTTTTAAATAAGACAAGATATCCATTTCATCACCTTCGCTTGCTTGTGCATGAACAACTCACTTGTTATATACATACCACTTTGCAATATTCTTATAAACATTTCTAAAACTCGGCTCTACTTCTCCCGACACCGATGCATTGGAAATCAGGCTTTCCTTCCTGAAAAAAATCGGAATAAAGGGAATCTCTTTATTGAAAAGTTCTCCAAATTGCACATACATCTGCTTGAGCGCGTCTTTACCCTGGACTGTTCCCATCCTCATAATCAATGCATCCATCTCCGGATTGCTGTAGGTAAAGTAATTTCCGCCCGAACCTAATAAAAAGCTTGGATCCATATTATCCGGCATCACAATTTCTCCCACAAACAAATCAAACCGTTTTTCCTTTATAAGAGATTGATACTCCGAAAACGAAACAGCCTTCACCGTGGCTAAAATCCCGTTTTCTGAAAAAGTCTTAGCAATATTATTTGCAATATCTACCTTTTCTTTATTGTCCGAATTTGTGAGTATCTCCAATTTCAGAGGCTGAACCGTACCGTTAAAATTTCTCGTGTACACTCCACTCGACAAAGCCCAGCCGTCTGCGGCTAAAAGCTCCGCCGCCCTTGCCGTATCAAAAGTATAAACCCTGCTTTGGGAATCATAGTACCAAGCTGAAGGATTTACAGGGATGTCAACGGCCTCTCCCCTGTCATACAATATACCCGATACAATTGTGTTTTTATCTATCAAACAGCTGATAGCCTTTCTCGTTGAACTTCCCCACAGCACCGAATTGAAAAAATTTATTCCTAAATATGTCATATCATTGGAAATATAATCAAATTGTGTCGTCTTCCCTCTGGGCATATATTTTTTCAAACTCAAAGCTGAGGTTGTAATACAATCCACCTCATTTGCCTCAAATGCAGATACTGCCGTTTCTTTATCCTTCAAAAGAAAAATTGAGATATTTTTAATATTTACATTCCCTCCATGCCAGTTTGCATTTGCTTTAAGCACAATTCTTTTGGCGGCGTTTTCACTCGTGAACATATACGGTCCCGTACCGATTGGAATATAATCCGCATCAACAGACATACCCGTTTTATTCTGCACAATCGGGAAATCCAAAAGAGCCTCAAAGTTTGGAGTCGGATGTTTCAGCGTAAAAACATATGTGTAATTTCCCTGCACCCTATATTCCGCAACATCCTGCAAATTGCTTTTATACACAGAATTGCCCTGCAAAATTGACTTTACGGTATAGTCCACATCATATGCCGTAAATTTTGTCCCGTCATGCCAATTTACATCGTCTCTCAAATAAATTTCAATCCTAAGTCCGTCTGATGACAAATTATATCCCTTTGCAAGCACGGGATTAGTATTAAAATTTTTGTCAATCTCAAAAAGCGGCTCATATATAAGGCGCATGGCATCGGCTACGGACGTTGAATTTGTTGCAATGGGATTAAACGTATCAAACGAATACACAGGTATTCTTATAATACTGCTGCTTTCCTTAACGACAAACTCACCGCTCAAATCCGTCTGTGCGGGTTCGGACGCATACTCACCCCTGCACGCAGCCAAAAGCAATATTAAAATAAGGCTAAACCATCTTTTCATAGACCCTATTCCCTTCAAAATCAAATCAACTCCATAATTGCCGCCAAACCTCCGCGTTTTCCGCCCGTTGCTCTATGAGAAAACAAAAGATCGCTCCTGCAATAAGTACATATGTCGGCACAGGCAATATTATTTTTGGGTATTCCCATTTCTTCAAACTGCATCAAAATTGCTTTTTTCAAATCCACATGGTACTTTCCATCACGCTTATCCAATACTTCCAAGCCGAAAACCTCCAAAAAGACATCCGCAACGTCGTCGCCGACTTGGAAATGGCATTTGCCTATAGACGGCCCGATTGCAGCCAGAATATGCTCACTTTTGCTCCCATATTCGTTCATCATTGCTTCTATTGTTTTTTTCGCAATTTTTTTGACTGTTCCCTTCCAGCCCGAATGAGAAAGCCCTATCGCCTTATTTTCCTTATCTAAAAAAAATAAGGGCACACAATCTGCATAAAATGTAACGATAGGAACTCGGCTCTCCCCACAAATTAAACCGTCAATGCCTAAAATATCGCTTTCACGAAAAATCCCCTTGCCTATGTCCTTTTTATCAGCCTTATATATTTTATCATCGTGCACCTGATTTGAAAATACCAAATTTCGATAATTTACATCAATTTCATCACAAATTATTTTAAAATTAGCAAGCACATTCTCTCGCTTATCATCGGAATCAAGCTTTAAATTAAGACTTTCGTATATTCCCGAACTGACCCCTCCGCATCTTGTAGAAAAGCAGTGCTTAACAAGCCCCGTTTTGTCAAATTTGTCAATGGTATAGTATTTTAAATTTCCGTTTGTATGCAGTACAAAATCAGACACAAAACCACCTTCTTCATGCTTCGTTATGAAAGTATTTCCATACATTTTCTGCCGACACTCTATCCACAGCCTCCAAAAGCGCATCCATATCCGCATTTTTTATATTCTCCACCGACTTAAAATGTGACAGGAGCGCCGCTCTCTTTTTGGGGCCTATTCCTCGAATTCCATCCAATTCTGATTTTACCGCATTTTTCCTATGCAGTTCTCTGTGATAGGTTATGGCGGTTTTATGCACCTCGTCCTGTATTCGGGTTATAAAATTAAATACGTTGCTTATCATTGAAATTTCAATTTCCCCGTTTGGAGATACCATTGCCCTTGTTCGATGCTTATCGTCCTTTACCATTCCAAAAACAGGAATTTCTATCCCTATTTCATCCAAAAGCGTTTGTGCGGCTCGGACGTGTCCCTTGCCGCCATCGACAAAAATAACGTCGGGAAGAGGCAAAAATCTCGCTTCAGATTCCGTAATTTCACCAGTTTCAATTTGACGGTTCTCCTCCAATGCCCTTCTAAAACGCCTGTACAGCACCTCGCATATTGCGCCGTAATCGTCGGCTCCTTCAAATCCCTTTATCTTGAATTTACGGTATGCTTGCCTGTCCGGAAACCCGTTTCTAAACACAACCATGGCTCCAACGTTTTCAGAACCTGAAATATTGGAAATATCATAACTTTCAATCCTTGCCGGTTCCTTTTCAAGCCCAAGACACTCAGCAAGCTTTGCCAATACATTATGCTTCTCCTCTTCTTTTAGTTTGTTTATTTTATAATTATCTGCCGCAATGCCTGCATTTTTTTTAACAAGCTCCACAAGCTTTTTCTTTTCTCCCCGCTTTGGCACTTCAATTGTTACACTTTTTCCCCTTCTTTCAGCAAGCCAGCTTTTGACAAGTTCTTTATCATCAATGTCATGTTCGAGTAAAATTATCTGCGGGATATATGCCGCCCTTGCATAGAATTGCTGCACAAACTCAGTCATGATTTCATTGTCACTCATATCGGCAGCATTGTCAACTCTATAGTTCTCTCTGCCTATCACCTTGCCGGAACGTACAAAAAATACCTCCGCAAAGGCTTTACCATCAAGCTTTTCGAAAGCGATAATATCCTCGTCAACCTGTTTATTTGAATTTATAATCTTCTGCTTTTGCTCTATTGCTCTGATTGCATTGATTTTATCACGCAGTGTTGCCGCCTGCTCAAATTCCATTTTATTGGAGGCAAGCTTCATCTCCTCCTCCAAAGTGTGCAAAAGCTGTGTATGCTTTCCTTCCAAAAACGAGCAAATTTCAAAAAAAATCTCTCTGTATTGTTCTTTCGTCACATTACCCGTACATGGAGCAAAGCATTTTTTTATATGATAATTCAGACATGGTCTGCCTCTTCCTATATCTTCAGGAAATTTGCGGCGGCAGGTGGGATGATTGAAAATATTTTGCACAACGTCCAAGGTATTTCTAATCGTATTGCTTCCCGTATATGGGCCGAAATATCTAGCCCCGTCATCTAAAATTCTGCGAGTCATCATTATACGTGGATATGGATCATTAACGGTAACTTTAATATACGGGTAGTGCTTGTCATCCTTTAGAAGTATATTATATCTCGGTTTATGTTTCTTTATCAAATTGCATTCAAGAACCAAGGCTTCAATTTCAGAATCGGTAACAATATATTCAAAATACGCAATATTTGAAACCATAGCCCTCACTTTCGGAGTATGGTTTGAACTGTTTTGAAAATATTGTCTGACACGATTTTTCAATACCTTAGCCTTGCCGATATAAATAATGGCATCATCAGCCGAATGCATAATGTATACTCCCGGCTGATCAGGCAAATTTTTCAACTCTTGTTCAATATCAAACATAAGCCTCTCCGGAATTTAAAAATTTTTCCACAAGATACGCAAAAAAGAAGTCCCATAGCCAAAAGCCCTGAAACTTCCCCTCCTATTTCCTCTAAAAACAAAAGCAGAACCCCCCACGAAGCAATTCTGCTCTATTTTTTCAAACACACCAGTTATTCAACAAAATTCGAGGCAATTAATTCAACCAATGTTTTCACAGCTTCTTCTTCATCGGCACCGTCGGCTATAATAGTGATACTAGTTCCCTTCGTTATGCCCAAAGACAGCACCCCAAGCAGGCTCTTTGCATTTACCTTCCTCTCTTCCTTTTCCACCCAAATGCTTGATTTGAATTCATTTGCTTTTTGTATGAAAAACGTAGCCGGTCTCGCATGCAGGCCTACTTGATTTTGAACAACTACTTCTTTTGAAAACATAAAAAATGCCCCCCCAATAAAATTATACATGATATATACCAAAGTAAAAAATTCGATATCTGGTGCTCAAACGAACCCTACTATTTTATAATAGCATACTAAAAAAAAGTTTATGCGTCAACAACATTTTTAAATTTCCCGTATTTTTATTCAATATTCCCTTATTCTTCACTTTTTTGTTCTTCTTTTTCGTCACTTTCACATATTTTTATGTTAGAGCCTGATTTTAGAAGCTCCCTTACCTGCCTGTCAATATCGGCGGCAAATTCAGGATTTTCCTTCATGTACTTTCTTATGTTATCTCTTCCCTGTCCCAGCTTCTCGCCGTTATAGGAAAACCACGAGCCGCTTTTCTTTATAATATCCATAGCTACGGCAACATCCAGAATATTTCCTTCTTTTGATATTCCCTCACCGTATAAAATATCAAACTCCGCCTCCTTAAACGGCGGCGCCAATTTGTTTTTTACAACCTTCACCTTTGTCCTGTTTCCGACAAGTTCGGTGCCGCTTTTTAAAACCTCTTGTCTTCTCACGTCAAGGCGTACAGAGGAAAAGAACTTAAGTGCACGGCCTCCTGTCGTGACTTCCGGATTTCCGTATGAAACACCCACCTTTTCCCTGAGCTGATTTATAAAAATAACAACCGTTCCTGATTTGTTGGTGATTGCGGTGAGCTTTCTCAATGCTTGCGACATCAAGCGTGCCAAAAGACCGACATGGGAATCCCCCATATCTCCCATGATTTCTGCCTGCGGCACCAATGCGGCGACGGAATCTATAACAACAACATCAATCGCTCCGCTCCTTACCAATGCCTCGGCAATTTCAAGAGCTTGCTCTCCCGTATCCGGCTGTGCCACGATAAGATTATCAATATCCACACCAAGCTTCTGAGCATATACAGGATCAAGAGCGTGCTCCGCATCAATAAATGCCGCCTCTCCACCCATTTTCTGCGCCTCTGCAACAATGTGGAGTGCAACCGTGGTTTTGCCTGATGATTCGGGACCGTATATCTCAACCACACGTCCTTTTGGAACGCCGCCTATGCCAAGCGCAATATCCAGTGTAAGCGCCCCTGTAGGAATCACTTCAACATTTGACGCAGGGTTGTCTCCCAATTTCATAATGCTGCCTTTTCCATAATGCTTTTCTATTACGCTGAACACATTTTCAAGAGCCTTCTTTTTTTCCTCTTCATCAATTTTCTTCTCTACAATATAGGCTTTGTCCAAGGTTTGCTTTTTATCTGCCATAATATCTTCCTTGACCTTTCCGCTAATATCAGTTTAAAACAAACGTTCTTCATTCATGCTACTAATTATATATCAGAAATACGCAATGTTCAATAATTTTTTAATATGAATTTTTCAACATTTCATGCCTTATCATGTCAAATGCGTTAAGGCATGCTCCATAGCGTATCTTTGCTCTGTTCCCGCTCAACATAAGCTTTTTCACTATAGTTTTACCACCCATACAAATGCCCGCATATACCAATCCCACGGGCTTTTCCTCACTTCCTCCATCAGGTCCTGCTATTCCCGTTATTCCTACTCCTATATCCGCTCCCGATTGCCTGCAAATTCCTTCCGCCATTTCCCGTGCGGTCTGCTCGCTCACCGCTCCGAACTTTTTAAGCGTGCTTTCCTTTACGCCCAAATATTTTATCTTCGCCTCATTTGAATACGTAACAATGCTTTCATTCAAAATAGACGACGCACCTGCAATATCCGTAATCATTTGAGCAAACATACCACCCGTACAGCTTTCCGCAGCAGATATAACAAGACCCTTTGATTTAATCGCATCAACAACCACCTCGGCAAGTGTCTGCTCCCCAATGCCGTAAACAGCATCTCCGAGAAGCGTACGTATTTCTTCCTCTATCGGAGCAATCATTGCCTCTCCTTCTTCTTTATCTTTGCACATCGCCGTTATGCGCAGCCTAACCCCCACATCCTTCGCATATGGCGCAAGAGTGGGATTTTTCATATTCTCCATCATATCCTTAAGCTTTTCGGCAACTGCAGATTCCCCAATTCCGAAAATCTGCAAGACCTTAGAATAAAGAAGTACGTCCGATTTCTTTTGCAAATAAGGCTTTACAGACTCGATATACATAGGCTTAAGCTCGGACGGAGGCCCCGGTAGCATAATAACAACCTTTCCGTTTTTTTCTATAATACAGCCCGGAGCGGTACCATGATGATTTTTTAAAATTATGCAATGCTCAGGCATATATGCCTGCTTTTCATTCATTTTAACCATTTCGCGCCCGATTTTTTTAAAGAAGGTTCTTATACTCTCTAAGCTTTCCTGATCCAGCACTAGCTTTTCCCCCATACACTCCGCCAAAACCTCTTTTGTTATATCATCGGGTGTTGGTCCCAAACCTCCGGACGCAATTACTATATCACATCTTGAAAGCGCAGTTTCAACCGCGGCTTTTAGTCTATTATAATTGTCACCCACAACTGTCTGATGGTATACACCAATTCCTATCTCCGAAAGTTCCCGCGCCAAAAACTGCGCATCGGTATTTAAAATTTCTCCAAGCAAAAGCTCCGTTCCTACGGATATAATTTCAGCATTCATTAAAATACCCCTTTTCTCAAAAATCCGCCTGAGGATACACAACCATTGTTTCAATACTCTGCATTGCTTCATCGACAAGTGCATCAACGTCAAGCACACTTTCCGACTTTTCAATTGAGCTTATTTTAGGGTTTGTAGTCGGATGCTTTGGAGTAAACACAGTGCAGCAATCCTCATATGGGAGAATAGATGTTTCAAACGTGCCTATTTCTCTTGCCCTTGCAATAATTTCCTCTTTGTCCATACCTATCAGCGGGCGGAGAACAGGCATATCAACCACCGCATTTGTAACGTTTAATGCCGCCATTGTCTGGCTTGCCACCTGACCCACGCTCTCTCCCGTAACAAGTGCCAAAGACTTATTCTTTGCGGCAATTTTTTCCGCTATTCTCATCATAAATCTTCGCATAATCAAGGTCATATGCTCCTCTGGACATTTATCTCTTATTTCCAATTGTATATCCGTAAACGGAACAATATGGAGATTGATTTTCGACGTATACTGTGCTATGATTTGAGCCAATTCAACGACCTTTTCTTTGGCTCTTTCGCTTGTATACGGATAGCTGAAAAAATTGACAGCATCAATTTCAACGCCTCGCTTTGCAATCATATGACCCGCAACCGGACTATCAATTCCTCCCGACAAAAGAAGCGTTGCTCTGCTTCCCGTTCCTATGGGCATACCGCCCTGCCCTGCACGCTTATCCTCCTCACAGTAAATATAAGCACCAAAATCTCGGATTTCCACCTTTACCACAGTGTCGGGATTATGCACGTCCACAATCAGCTTAGGATTATTTTCTAGCAAATATCCGCCAACCTCCGTGCATATTTCAGGGGATTTTAGCGCAAAGCCTTTGTCCGCCCGTTTTGCCTCAACCTTAAATCGAATACCCGCATCGAGGCGATAACTGCAATAGGAAAGAGCAGCCTGTTTTATCGTTTCCATGTCCTTCTCTACAACCGCAGCTCTTGCAATTGACACAATCCCAAAAACTTTTGCAAGCCGTTCAACCAAAAGGTCAATTTTATTCTCATTCTCCGCCTCGATATAAATTGTCGCCTGCGCCTTGCGAACACTGATATTATCAATATTTTTCAAGGCGTTCTTTATGTTTTTGACAAGAATATTCTCAAATACGGGTCTGTTTAATCCCTTCAGGATAATTTCTCCGTATTTAACCATGATGATTTCTTTCATTTCTTCCCCTCACATATTTTCTTATGTTGGCAACCTCTGTTTTCAGAACGTCGATGCAAAAGTCTATGTCGCCATCGGTATTCTCATTGCTTAGGCTGAAACGAATTGCACCGTCTATTTCTTCTTTTGACCGTCCCATAGCCGCTAAAACGTAATTTTGCGCAGACTTGTTCGAGGAACACGCCGACCCTGATGATACATAAATTCCTCTGTTTTCAAGCGAATGCAAAAGCACTTCCGACTTTACTCCCAAAAATGATACATTTAAAATAAATCCTGATGCAAATTCATCGGAACCGTTTATTTTAACGTCGTCTATATTTGAAAGTATGCCCTGCTCCAGTCTCTTCCTCAATAAGAGTGCCTTTTCCCTGTTTTTCGTTATATCAATTTCTCCAGCTACCGCTCCAAATGCGGCAATCCCAACCACGTTTTCGGTACCGGATCGCATATTTTTCTCCTGTCCTCCGCCGGCAAACAGAGGTCTTATGCTCACACCGTCGGCATAGAGCGCACCCGTTCCCTTTATACCGTGCACTTTGTGCGCACTCATACTGAGAAGATTTATTCCCCATGCCCTCGGATTTATTACTATTTTTCCGAATGCTTGCACAGCATCCGAGTGCAAAGCCGCTTTGGGACTTTTCCTTCCCATAATCGCCTTAAGCTTATCCACAGGCTGGATCATTCCGGTTTCATTATTTACGCTCATAACACTCACTAAAACCGTATCTTCACGCAATACGGCTTCAAATTCGTCAATCCTCATAATCCCGTTTTGATCGACACCGACAAAGGAAACCTCAAAGCCCGCTTTTTCTAAAAACTTAAAAACCTCAAGCACGGAAGGATGCTCTATTTTTGTGGTTACAAGGTGTCTGCCTTTTTTCTCGTTTTGAAAGGCACATCCTAAAATCGCCATATTATTTGCCTCTGTCCCGCCGGACGTAAAATAAATTTTCCCTGCATCAACGCCAATCAGACGACTTACCGCCTGTCTGCTGTTTTTTATTATCTTCTCCGCATTCAAACCCACCCTGTGAAGCGACGACGGATTACCAAAATGCTCACAAGATACAAGCATTGCGTCGACTGCCGCCTTAGATGGCTTGGTTGTTGCGGCATTATCCAAATAAACCATATATATTCTCCTAAAAATAAAGAACAATCTTTATATATCTCAACTTTCAATCCCTGCTTTTTATCACAAGCGCAGTCCCGCTTTTGGCGGTTATTTTGCACATTTTAGTCAGCATAACATTGCTGATTCCTCGACTGCTCGAAAAATGCAAAGTTTCATTACAAAGCGGATATTCCAAACCTTCTGTGCATACGCCTTCGACATCGCAGCCAATCGGTACGATAGATACAATATCTCCCTCGCTGCCGCAAACTGTTATCTCATCCTTTAAAAAATAAATTTCATTACGCTCGTCAAGCAACATCCCTTTTTTGCCGCTTTCGCAAATAAGCTTCAGAAAAAACAAATTGCTTATCGTATGGTCGAGCCTGTTTCCCGTAAACCCTATCATCAAAATTTCTTCAAAGTCATGTTCCACAGCATAACGCACTGCAATTTCCCCATCAGTCATATCCTTTTTTACAGGGTATTTTATTACAGGAATGTCAGGTTCATGGCAAACAGAATCAAGGTCTCCGACTAAAATATTTGGAGTTATACCCAATTTTAGAGCTCTGTCGTAGCCTCCGTCGGCGCATATAATATAATCGCTTTCCCTTAGTACCGAACGATAAAAACACTCATCATGCATGGCGCCGTTTCCTATAATGACGGCTCTCATATATTTGACGCCTCTTTAAGGGCTGCAATTGATTTTTCTATATCATCCTCAAATACGGCAGATCCGGCTACAATAATATTTGCGCCACACCCTATAATATGAGCAATGTTTTGAGAGTTAATACCCCCGTCAACTTCAATGTCAAATTCGTCACCCTTTATCTTCCTCAAATATCTGATTTTTTCATCAACCTCGGATATATATTTTTGTCCTCCAAAACCCGGATGCACACTCATAATCAAAACCATATCAATCATGTCAAGATACGGTACTATAATCTCAACATCAGTATCTGGATTAATGGCAATCCCAGCTTTTATATGAAACGATTTTATAAGTTCGATACACGCCTCAATATCCTCAACTGCCTCTGCATGAAATGTGATTGAATCCGCCCCTGCCTTTACAAATTCTTCTATATATTTTTCCGGATTGCATATCATCAAATGCACGTCAAAGAAAAGCTTCGTATATCTTCTGATTGACTTCACTACAACAGGGCCAAACGTAATATTCGGCACAAAATGTCCATCCATAACATCAATGTGCAGCCATTCGGCACCCGATTCTTCAACCTCCTGAACCTGCTCTTTGAGTATTCCAAAATCTGCCGATAATATTGATGGTGCTAACTTCATTATTTCCTCCGTTTATTTTTCCCATTCCTTGATGGTTTTCAAATAATTATATATCTCTTTATAGCTTGTATATCTTGACCTTGCTATCTGCCCGCTTTCAACCGCCTCAATTACTCTGCATCCAGGTTCCGCCAAATGCGTGCATCCCCGAAATCTGCATTGCGCCGAACGCTCAAAAATTTCAGGGAAATAAGCTTCAAGCTCATCTGCCCTAATTTCATCAACCTCAAAAGAGCTAAAACCGGGCGTGTCCAATACAAACCCACCTGAAGAAAGCTCAAGAAGCTCAACGTGACGAGTCGTATGCTTGCCTCGACCTATTTTATCACTTACAGCTCCTGTTTCAAGCCCCATTCCCGTGAGCATATTCAAAATGGTGGACTTTCCAACGCCAGAAGGACCTGCAAATGCCGTCACATGCCCCTGAATATGCTCAAGCAGGGCCTGTATTCCAATATTTTTCTCAGCGCTTGTACAAACTACGGCATATCCCGCTTTAGTATATATTTCATACAGTTCATCACAAGATGCGATATCTATTTTGTTAATACATATAATAGGCAGAATACGATTTATTTGAACATTTACAAGCATTTTATCAATCAAAAAATGATTTGGGGCAGGAGATGCCGCCGCAGTCACAAGCACTAAAGCATCTATATTTGCCACCGGCGGGCGGACAAGGGTGGTTGTCCTGTCACATATGGCAACAATACTGCCCTTGTTATTTTTTACTTCTATTTCTACTTTATCTCCTATCATCGGGGTTATTTTATTTTTTCGGAAAATTCCCCGTGCCTTGCACTCATAAAGTTCTCCATCCTCCGCCCTTACGTAATAGAATCCTCCTATGCCTTTTACTATAACTCCCGTCAAACATATCTCTCCGTTTCGTACATCAAAAAATCAATCAAACTCAATCGTTTTTTCCTCAACCAAATTTCCGTTGAGATAAATTTGAACATTCGCATCCTTTGTCCCCTGTACGGGTATTCTCACGCCGCCTTCCGACTTGCTGTGCTGCTTATTATAAATCGTTTGTCCGTTCGCTACTACTTTTACGTTAATCGTATCGCCGTAGCCCTCTGGGAAGGTTATAGTCAAAATTTTCTGTTTCGGTGCCGCAGTTGACACTGGATTAGCGGTTGATGTCGCTGCGGGCCGTTTTGTCGGCGAAGTTGTAGGCTGAGAAGTCTTTTCAGGTTCCTCCGTTTGTGAAGGTCCGCTGCTTAAGACAATGCTGACAAAAGAATTTTTTGAAACCTGGCTGTTTTTTGCTGGGCTCTGCTTTATAACCGTTCCGACAGGGCTGTCCGAATTTTCCTTTGTTACGCTGCCAAGCTGAAGCCCCGCCAATTTTAGAGAATTTTCCGCCTTTTCTCTGGTTTCACCACTCAAATCAGGAACAGAGACCTTTTCTTTTGAACCCGTGCTCACATACAGCTTTACAACCGTATTTTCGGCAACCTTTGTCCCGCTTTCTGGCGACTGGCGGATGACTGTATTTTCACTCACCGTTTCGCTTGTCTCTTCCGTTTTTTCATATTTGAGCTTTTTGTCCTTAAGCGCTTTGACAGCCGCATCATAACTTAAATTCACCACATTCGGCACTTCAATATCGCCTGCTGCCGTACTTTTCCCCGAACTTACCACAAGCTTGATTTTAGTGTTTTTTTTCACAGACTCATTTGCACCTGGGTCTTGGGAAATAATTCTTCCAGCTTCCACCGTATCCGATGCCTCTGTCGAAACAGGCTCCTCTATGGTAAATTTGGTATCCTTAATCGCCGCCTTTGCCTCGTCAAGTGTCATATTGATGAGATTAGGAACTTGGACCTCATATGTGCCTGCTCTTATAAACAAATATGTTCCGGCAGCAACTCCCAATATTACAATCACGGTGATAAGCGCCAAAATCGTAGCCAATCTGTCCTCTTTTATTTGCTCGGGTGTCTTAGGGACTTTAGGCTTTTTTCCTTTTTTCATCTTCTCCCCTCCTATTTCCTCAACGGCAGGACTTTCAGCCTTATTATTATCTTTTTTATAATCCTCTCCTACTGCATTCTTTAAATCATTCAGCATCGCCATTGCCGTTTGATATCTTAAATGCTGCTCCTTTGCCATAGCCTTGATTACAATCTGTACAACATTGTCCGGAACATCCGGATTTATTTCTTTTATGTTTTTTGCTTCCTTTTCAATGTGCATGAGTGCAATAGATACAGGATTTTCACCGTCAAACGGAACCTTTCCAGTAAGCATCTCATAAAGAACGACCCCCATAGAGTATATGTCCGAACGTTCATCCGTATAACCGCCTCTTGCCTGCTCCGGAGAGATATAATGCACCGATCCGAGAGCAGTGCTTCCCACAACCAAAGTTTCCGAACTGACAGCGCGGGCAATCCCGAAATCCGTCACTTTTAATGTAAGGTCGTGCGTAATCAATATATTATGGGGCTTAATATCCCTATGTATAATATGTTTCTTGTGCGCATGGTCAAGAGCGGCACAAATCTGCTCGGCAAATTGGCATGCCTCACGCCATGGAAGGACTTTCTTTTGCCGGATATATTCTTTCAGCGTAATACCCTCAACATATTCCATAACAATATAGCTTATTCCGTTTTCCTCGCCCACATCATAAATGGAAACGATGTTATGATGCGACAAGCTCGCGGCAGACTGTGATTCCACATTAAACTTTTTAACAATTTCCTCATCACTTTTAAGCTCCTCACGAAGAACCTTAACTGCCACAAATCTATTCAAAAGATGACACTTTGCCTTATAAACAGTCGCCATCCCTCCAGTGCCGATTTTTTCAATTATCTCATATCTTCTCCCAAGCATTTTACCGATCAAATTCTCATCGCTCATTTCTTTTTCCCTTCTCTCTAAGAATTCAAAACTATTTATCAAACAGTACCACGGTTATATTGTCCGTTCCACCCATACTGTTTGCTTTTTCTACAAGCCTTTCCGCCGCCGTCTGAAGATTGTCATTTTCTAAAATAATATCTTTAATTTCCTCTTCTTCAACCATATTGGTGAGTCCGTCGCTGCAAACCAAAACAATCTCATCATTATAATTATATATCCCAACATCTACCTTTATTGTGTCTTCCGTACCCATTGCCCTCATAATGTAATTTTTTTTGGGATGATTTTTTGCAAGCTCCTCACTTATCTCTCCACGCAGCAAAAGCTCCTGCACATAAGAATGATCCTTTGTGACTCTTTTAATTTCACTGCCTATAGTATATACTCTGCTGTCCCCCACATGAGCGGTAATCAGCTTGCCTTGATATACCATTGCAAGAGTGGATGTGGCGCCCATGCCCAGCAAAATCTCATGTTTTTTTGCATATATATATATTTCGTTATTTGCCTCCACGAATGCGCGTCTCGCAGCTTCGGCAGCTTCAACATAGTTCATGCCTTCGCTCAATTCTTTCGTTATGTAACCATAAATAAAATCCGCCGCCATCTTGCTTGCTACTTCTCCTGCTTGATGTCCACCCATACCGTCGGCGACAAACCCGATTAAAAACAATGAATCCTGGTAAACGAAAAAAGCATCTTCATTTATTTTCCTTTTTATCCCTATGTCCGTTGCCGCGCCTATCCTCATACCTCTCACCTCTTTTCAATATACTGCCGTATATATTATAATACCTTTTTTCTCAATTGTCCACAGGATGCACTGATATCACTTCCAAGCTCCCGCCTTACCGTAGCATTTATCCCCGAATCCGTTAATGTCTTTTGAAACTTTTTCACATCCTCATATCCGCTTTTTTTATATTCACGCTCTTCTACGGGATTAACCGGTATCAAATTGACATGACAAAGCATACCCTTGATTTTTCCGGCAAGCTCCTTCGCATTATCTACAGAATCATTTACTCCCTTTATCAAAGAATATTCAAAGCTGATTCGTCTTCCAGAAACATTTATATAATCTCTGCACGCTTGAAGCAATGTTTCAATTGGGTATTTAGAGTTTACGGGCATGATTTTATTTCTTATCTCATTATTCGGTGCATGAAGCGACACAGATAATGTAATGGGCAAATTCTCCTTCGCAAGACAATAGATTTTATCTACAATTCCGCTTGTCGATAATGAGATATGCCGATATCCGATATTTATTCCTTCGGGATGGTTTACATTGTGCAAAAATTTGATTATATTATCATAATTGTCAAGAGGCTCCCCGATACCCATAATCACAATATTGCTTATTCTCTCTCCTATATCCTTTTGCGCAAAGATCACCTGATTTAAAATTTCTCCCGCAGTAAGGTTTCGATACAGTCCGCCTATCGTAGATGCGCAAAAACGGCAGCCCATACGGCAGCCCACCTGAGATGATATGCAAATAGTGATGCCGTGCTTATACCGCATAATTACGCTTTCAATGCAATTGCCGTCTTCCAGCTCAAAAAGATACTTTACCGTCCCGTCAAGCTTTGAAACATATTTTTCACGGACCACAAGCCTGCTCACAAAGCTGATTTCATCCAACTTTGCACGTGTCGCCTTGGAAAGGTTTGTCATTTCATCAAAGCTTTCCACACCCTTGTGAAGCCATGCAAAAATCTGCTTAGCGCGAAAAGCCGGCTCTCCCTGCTCTTTTAAAAAAACTTCCAATTCCTCAAAACTAAAATCCTTCAGATCCTTCTCCATGAACTACCTCTTTTTCATCTTGCAAATAAAAAAGCCGTCTATATCATCAACATTGGGATAAAATGTGACGTACCCGTCTTTCGCCGTCGCTTTTCTCAAGCTTTCGGGCAAACTGTCCCCTATGCTAACGCGCTCAAAATCGGAATGCTCCATCAAAAATTGCTCGATTATATCCTCATTCTCACGCTTATCAACAGTGCAGGTACTATACACTATTTCCCCGCCCCTTTTAAGATATCTCGCCGCATTCTCCAAAATTTTCTTCTGCAGATTGAAAAGGCTCTCGTCCGCTTGCGCCTTCCATTTAATATCAGGTTTTCTGCGAATAATGCCAAGTCCTGAGCATGGCACATCCGCCAATATTTTATCCGCATATTCTGCATATTTTTCATCAAATTTTGAGCTGTCTTTGCATATTCCTTTTATTATATCAATGCCCAGCCGCTTTGCATTGTCTTCAATAAGCTTTATTTTGTGCTCATGAATATCAAATGCCAGTATCTGTCCTTCATTATTCATAATCTGCGCCATATGCGTCGCCTTCCCGCCAGGCGCTGAGCACATATCCAAAACCGTCATGCCCGGTTTCGGCGAAAGAACCTCGCTTGCCAGCATTGCCGCAATATCCTGCGGTGTGAAAAAACCGCCATTGTATAAATCAGACCTTGCAACGTCAAAGCCTGAGGTATTGATCGCATGCGGATAGATATCGCTCACCTCACAGAAAATACCCTTTTCAGAAAGCTTTTGCGCAAGCTTTTTAGTAGTAATTTTAAGCGTATTTGTGCGTATCGTCATTTTAGGCTCTTTATTTGACGCCTCCATAAAGGCCTCTGCAAATTCCCGCCCAAAATCTTCTATCCACCGATTGACCAAATCCATGGGATAAGAATATTTTATCGATAAGTATTCGGCTTCATCATTGGGATATGAAATTGCCTCTCCGCCCCGTATGACAGAATGAAGCAATGCATTTACAAACCCGGCGGAAGCACCGTGTCCATACCGTTTGGCAAGCTTCACGCTTTCGTTTACTGTGGCAGATTTTGGGATTTTAGTCAAAAACATTAGCTGATATATGCCCATACGCAGAATTTGCAGTATATATTTCGATATTTTTTTGAAGCTTATATTTGAATAGTACGCTATTACATAATCAAGCGTCAGCTTTTGCTTTATTGTACCATAAACAAGTGAGGAGACAAGTGCTTTATCCTCCCTTGAAAGACTCCTGTTTTTTGCAAGCTGTTCCTTTAGAGCCATATTAGAATACGCATTCTCATATTCAACGGCATAAAGAGTCAAAAGTGCTATTTCTCTTGGGTTTGGCATATCAACTTTAGTCCCTTCTGCTTCTGTTTGCAAGCAAAACAAGCCGCAGCAGCTGAAGTGCGGTTGCCGCAACAGCCGCAACATATGTCATTGCCGCCGCACGAAGCACTTTTGCTGCCTTTTTAACCTCATCATCGTAAAGCAGGTTACTCTCCTCCAGTGTAACTAAAGCACGTCTGCTTGCGTTAAACTCGACAGGCAAAGTAACCAGCTGGAACACCAAAACACCCGAAAACAGCAAAACTCCAAGCATCGCAAGGTCATAGCTTCCCATAATCAAGCCTATAAAAAACAAAGGCATGGAAACAGCCGAGCCGATATTGACAACAGGCAAAATAGAATTTCTAACCTTTATCGGAACATATCCTTCCGCATGCTGAACGGCATGCCCCACCTCGTGCGCCGCAACGCCCACAGCCGCAATTGAGGCAGAGTTATAGGTGCTGTCGGACAGACGTATAACCTCAGCTCTAGGATCATAGTGATCACTTAGATCGCCGGCTATATGCTCCACACGTATATGGCGAAGGCCGTTTCTGTCTAAAATCATTCTTGCCGCCTGTGCCCCCGTCATACGCCGTGCATTTATTACCTTATCGTACTTTGCAAAAGTCGCCTTGACTCCTCCCGATGCAATCAGAGTCATTAAAAACGCAAATATTACTAATATATAAGTAGAGTCATAATAATAACCATACATAAAGCATCCTCCTTTACGACAAAACCTCACCTATATCAATGCTGTGTCCTCTCAAATAATCATCAACAGACATCTTTTTCCCCGCGGAGAACTGAAGCTTTTTAATATATACGGCGCCTGTCCCACACTTTACTTTGAGTCCTTCACCTTTTACATAATCTAAAATTTTGCCGTTTTCCCCATTTTCATCGCTGTCGCACATCTTTGCCTCAAGGACTTTCATAATCTCACCCTTGTAACAAGTGAAGGCGATCGGCCAGGGATTCATTCCGCATATAAGCTTTGATACCTCTCTTGCGCTCTTGTTCCAGTCAATCCTTGCCATCTCCTTTTTTATCATTGGAGCATATGTGGATTTTTCTTCATCTTGCGCAGTTTTTACGGCATTTCCTGTTTCGATTAATTCAAGCGCCTCCAACAGCGCGCTCCCACCCATTTTAGCAAGCCTTTGAAAAAGTTCTCCCGCCGTTTCATACTCTCCTATCGGGGTTTCCCTCTTTAGAATAATATCTCCGGTATCCAGCCCGTAATTCATCTGCATGATTGTTACTCCCGTTTTTTCGTCACCGTTTATAACGCTCCACTGTATCGGCGCTGCACCCCTATATTTAGGAAGAAGGGATGCATGGATATTTATGCAGCCGTACTTTGGATAATCAATCACATATTTGGGCAAAATCTTGCCGTATGCAGCGACCACAATCACCTCTGGGCAATATTCGTCGAGCACATTTTCAAGTTCGCCATTTTTGAGCGTATCAGGCTGATATACCGGAATATTTAAGCTATTTGCATATTCTTTTACAGGAGGCGCAATCATTTTATATCCTCTGCCCTTTGGTTTATCTGGCTGAGTCACCGCTGCCAAAACCGTATGCTTTGACTCTGCAAGTGCCTTCAGCGCCTCAAGTGCAAAATCCGGCGTTCCCATAAAAAGAATTCTCATACTTTTTCCTGTCCTTTCTGAGAAGTTTCAAGCCTTGTTGCACGCTCTAGAAACAATTTTCCGTTGAGATGATCTATCTCATGGCAAAGTGCCCTTGCCAAAAGTTCTTCTCCTGTTATTTCAAAAGGGACACCGTTTCTGTCAAGCGCCCTAACAGTAACCTTGTTAGGTCTTTCCACTTCTCCGTAAACCCCAGGTACGCTGAGGCAGCCCTCCAATCCGTTTTGAACGCCGCTTTCCTCTATTATTTCAGGATTAATAAGTTCGACTCTCCCTGTGCCCGCATCAATTACAACCACCCTTTTTAGTATTCCCACCTGAGACGCAGCAAGCCCAACGCCTTCGTACATCTTCATGGTATCATACATATCGTCCAGCAATATGCCCAATTTTTTATCAAACACAGTCACCGGCTTGCAAACCTTAGAAAGTACCTCGTCGTCTTTTTTTCTGATTATTCTTATTGCCATATATCTCCCTCCTGTGAATTAGTACATACTATTGGGATTTTTATCTATAATAATGGATATTCTTTCATAGCTTTTATTATTATAACATGCTTTCACCGATTCTGTCAAAACGGAGTTTAATCCGTCCGCATTTTCACATTTAATCAAAATACGCCATCTGTATTTATTGTTTATCTTTGAAATAGCTGCGGGAATCGGACCTAAAACCTGTGTGCGCTGCGGAAGCGTCTTTAGTGCCGCAAGCTGTTTATTGAAAAATCTTGCCGCCCTTGCCACAATGTTCTCTCCGGCTCCTGTAATGAGAACACTCACAATCTCGCAAAACGGAGGGTACCACATCGCATGGCGCATTTGTATTTCGCCTTTGTAAAAATTTATGTAATCGTGCTCCTGCATACGCAAGATTGCGTCATGTTCGGGATTGTATGTCTGCACTATCGTTCTTCCCGCCTTTTCCGCTCTCCCTGCTCTTCCAGACACCTGCTCAAGCAGACAGAAAGTTCTCTCTCCGCATCTGAAATCATCAACGTTGAGCATAGTATCCGCAGACACAATTCCAACCAAGGTTACATTTGCAAAGTCCAAGCCCTTGCTTACCATCTGTGTCCCGATTAATATATCCGTTTTGTCCTTTTCAAAGGTTTCCAATATTTTTTCATGTGCGGACTTGCGCCCCGTTGTATCAACGTCCATTCTAAGAGTGGAAGCGTACGGAAACAGTTTTTTTATCTCATCCTCCACCTTCTGCGTTCCTCCGCCGAAATATCTGATATACTTGCTTTGGCAAGCGGGACAAACAGTGTAGTTTTCTGCCGTGTACCCGCAGTAATGGCATTTTAGGTTGTTGTCAAAGCGATGATATGTAAGTGAGATATTGCAATTGGGGCACTTTGCCACAAAGCCGCAGCTTCTGCATGATACGAATGTGGAAAATCCCCTCCTGTTTAAGAATAAAATAGTCTGCTCGCCCCTGATTAAGTTTTGCTCTATTTCATACTTTAAGCGTTCGCTGAATATAGATTTATTGCCGTTTTCCAGTTCCTTGCGCATATCCACAACCTCAACCTGCGGCATAGCAGCGTTATTTGCCCTGCTCGTCATTGTTAAAAGCGTATAAACTCCACATTTTGCCTTATAGTAAGACTCAACAGACGGCGTAGCCGACGACAAAATGAGCATGGCTTTATTTTGCTTTGCACGGTATTCGGCAACTTCCCTTGTGCTGTATCTTGGCACCATCTCCGATTTGTAAGACTGCTCATGCTCTTCATCCATAATAATAACGCCGATATTATCAAGCGGAGCAAATACCGCCGAACGGGCGCCTATCACAATATCCGCTTTTTTATCTCTTATACGCTTCCATTCGTCATACCGTTCACCCATGGAAAGTCCGCTGTGAAACACAGCAACCCTTTTCCCAAATCTTCCGACAACCCTTGCCACTGTCTGTGGCGTTAGAGCAATTTCAGGCACCAGCATAATTGCCGTTTTCCCTGCGGAGAGCACGTCGCCGATAATTTGCATATAGACCTCGGTTTTTCCGCTTCCTGTTACTCCGTGAAGAAGGAAAGCGCCCTGTGCCTGCTCTCTGATTTTTTGAACAGTCCGCTCCTGCTCCGACGTCAGCTTTGGAGGAACTGTTTTCGGTATATTTTTATCAGACAAGGGATTTCTCTCCACAACTTTGTTTTCAAAACTCAAAAATCCCTTTTTCTCAAGTGATTGCACCACATTGTA
Organism: Clostridia bacterium; assembly: GCA_026418715.1. Lineage (GTDB taxonomy): Bacteria > Bacillota > Clostridia > UBA1381 > UBA1381 > SKW16. Next base: position 44,895 of record JAOAAV010000062.1, on the reverse strand, counting down.
GGAGCCTCCTGAAAACTGAACCAAATCAGTCAATGAAATATATTCGTTTGATGCCAGTATATCAAGCGCACGTGCTTGAAGCGGCGCCCGCTTTTCAAGCCTTTCGGCGGCTGAAACCGCCTCCTCCGAGGATACGCAAAGCCTTGCCATACGGATAATTTTATCATTTACTTCTCTTGCATTCCTATATTCTAGCCTTATAAAACCTTCCTTGCAAAGCTGGTTTACCTGTGTTCTTACATTTGTTTTGAAAAATTGCATCAGTCGATTTATTTCCATGGCTCCACCGTTATCGGCAAGCAAATCAAGCACACGCTTTTTCACGCCGACCGCATCCGTGCTTTTTTTCGTCAAAACCAGCCATTGCTCAGGCTTTACCGATATGCCCGCAGGGACTGCCGTGCGAATTAAATCAATGTAACTGCACATATATCTGTTTTTCATCCATTCAATTAGCTCCAGCATTTTTTCATCGAAAACCTTGTCTATTATCCGAACAATCTCTTTTAGGCCCTTTCTTTCACTATTTCCGGAAATTTTCATTACATAGCCTTCTATGTGCTTATCTCCCTTCCCAAACGGCACAATAACACGAAGTCCAACTTGAAAATCCTCCGAAAGCCCTTCGGGTACGACATAATCATAAAATTTATCAACCTGCTTTGAATTATTGTTTACGATAATCTGTGCAATCATGCAAATCCCCCATAGCATACATTGCGCCTATGAAAGCGCAGCATTGTTTCATAGTGTGAAAAATGGGTTAGATTTATTCAATCTAACCCTGCTGCGCCGTATCATCCTCAAAAATATTTTCATCCAAAACATCATGCAACCCATCTTTGACTGTTTTTTCATAGCGTGTATATCCAACCTTGCCTGCTGCAATTTCCTGCACGGCAATGGAAACTGCCTTATTAGAGTCGCAAGCAACCAAGCCCGTACCCTTTTCACCTATCATTCTTGCTCTTTTAGCCACCATGGCAACTAATGTATACCTGCTGTCTACACGTTTAGACAAAAAACTTATTCCCGGATCTGTTATATTCATAATATCCTTCCTTTCAATCAACTAATTTCTTAATTAACTCAATATTTCTTTTCGTTTTATATTTTTCTGCACAAATTATACTTTCAACCGCTTTTACGCATTTGTCCAAGTCATCGTTTACCACAACATAGTCATACCGCTTAGCATTTTCAAACTCAAACGCTGCGGCAAAAATGCGTTCGTCAATCTGCTCCTCAGTTTCTCTGCCCCGCTCAACAAGCCGCCTTCTAAGCTCCTGCATAGACGGCGGCAGAATGAAAATAAGCACGGCTTCAGGATATGACTTCTTTATTTGAAGCGCTCCCTGCACGTCAATTTCCAAAAGGACATTTTTCCCTTCCCCCATCATTTTCTCAACCGTCGCTTTGGGGGTTCCATAATAATTTCCGCTGTAGACGGCCCATTCTAACATAAGGTTATCCTCAATCATTTTCTTGAAATTGTCTGCCGTCGTATAATTATATGTAACACCGTCAATTTCACCTGCCCGAATCCCTCTTGACGTAGTGGATACCGACAAAAACAAATCATCCTCTTTTTTGAGAAGTTCTGCACACACCGTACCCTTGCCCGTCCCGGATGGGCCGGACACCACAATCAACAATCCGCTATTCACCAATATTCTCCTCCGTTTCCTCCTCCGCTGTAGAAAGACGGTGCGCCACCGTTTCCGGCTGAATTGACGATAAAATAATATGATCACTGTCTGTGATAATAACCGCACGCGTACGTCTGCCATAAGTTGCGTTGATAAGCCTTCCCTTATCCTCCGCCTCTCTAATCACTCTTTTTATGGGTGCGGATTCGGGGCTTACAATGGCAACCAGACGGTTTGCCGAAACCATATTCCCAAATCCGATATTAATTAATTTCATGGTAGACTTCCCCTCTTTTATTCAATATTTTGAACCTGTTCACGAAGCTTTTCAAGTTCAGCCTTAAGCTCGACCACCTTTTTGGCAATCTCAATATCATTAGCCTTTGAACCGATAGTGTTAACTTCTCTGTTTATTTCTTGAATCAGAAAATCAAGCTTTCTCCCAGACGGCTCGTTAGAGTTTAAAATATTATAAAATTCATCAAAATGACTCGACAGCCGCACAATTTCCTCGTTGACCGCCACTTTATCAGCAAAAATCGCAACCTCGGTAAGAATACGATTTTCGTCAAATTGCCTGTCATCCAAAAGCTCTTTGATTTTAGCGTAAAGTCTGCTCTGATATTCCTTCACTGTTTCTGGTGAACGCTCATCAATCATTTGAGCAATGGCTTTCATATATTCCACACGACCTATTAAATCAAGCTTTATACGCTCGCCCTCACGTTCACGCATCGAAATAAACATCAAAATAGCTTCCTTCAGCACCTTTTCAACCGATTTCCACAAAGCATCCTGATCTTCATCCTTGCGTTCAGTTTTAAAAATATCGGCATAGCGCGCCACGGCAGACACGGATATGTCATCAGCCAAATTAAAGTCATCACGTAGCTTATGTAGTGCCTCAATATAGCTTTTTGCAAGCTCCTCATTTAAAATTATCTCTTTATCCGCATCACCGTAGCTTTCTATATTAACAAGAATATCTACCTTGCCTCTGAAAATAAATTTTGATGCGTACTCTCTTATTCTGTCCTCCAGAAAACCAAAATATTTAGGCACCTTTATTATATAATCGGAATATCGATGATTGACAGACTTTATTTCAACCGATATTTTTTTGCCTGCCTCAACCGTTTCGTATCTTCCATATCCTGTCATGCTCTTTATCATCGCTTCACCTGCTTTTCAAAACAAAAATCAGCCATATTATTATATCATACTTTTTTAAAATTAACATATCTTTTGAAAAAATTTTTTGATCTTTCCGTATTTCACTTTCGCTTTATTATGTGGTATAATACAGCAAAGCGCCATTTTGCTGCGTTCATTTATGAAAAATTTGATTTGAATTATCAGGTGTTATTTAGAAAAACACCGATTTTTGAGGAGGTAACCATGGCATTAGATGCTTTAGCTATACGTTGTCTTGCGAAGGAACTCGCCGACACCTTAATCGGCGGACGAATTGATAAAATACATCAGCCCGAACGTGATGAGATTCTTTTAAATATTCGAACCTTCAAAGGCGCACACAAACTGATTTTAAGCGCAAGCTCCGCTCATCCCAGAATCCATTTTACAACGGAAACAAAGCCAAACCCGACAAGTCCGCCTATGTTTTGTATGCTCATGAGAAAACATATAGGAAGCGGGAAAATCATAGATATCAGTCAGCCTTCATTTGAAAGAATTGTAAAACTTGACGTAGAATCATATGATGAACTGGGTGATCTTTCAATCAAGCATATCATAATTGAAATAATGGGCCGTCACAGCAACATTATACTTGCAAACCAAGAAATGAAAATCATAGACAGCATAAAGCACGTCGATTTTTCAGTAAGTTCCGTGCGCCAGATACTTCCAGGTATGCAGTACCAGAACCCTCCTTCACAAAACAAGCTTTCCTTAATTGCAGATGAAATAAAAAATATCCGTATTGATTATTCACTTGCCGGGGAAAGATTGGACAAGGCGGTTTTAAATGCAATATCCGGCATAAGTCCGCTGACGGCAAGAGAAATTGTGTACCGTGCCTTAGGCAGCTGCTCTTTGGTATGCGGAGAAATAACCGAAGCTCAAAAAGAAAAATTAAATGGCGAGATTATGCAATTTTCAGAGAGCATATTGCAAAATCAATTTAAGCCTTGCATTATCAGCGACATTAGCACGGGCAAAGTAATCGATTTTAGTTCGGTTGACATAATGCAGTATGAAAACAGTGCTAAAATAGATTATTATGCCAATATTAATGATGTGCTTTGCAGTTTCTATCAAGAGCGGGACAGCCGAGAAAGGATGAAGCAAAAAAGCGCCGACCTTGTAAAGCTTCTTAATACTCATATAGAGCGCTGCTCAAAAAAGCTTGCCCTGCAGAAAAGTACTCTCAAAGATGCGGAAAACAAAGAAAAATACAAAATATTCGGCGATTTGCTGACAGCTAATCTATATCGTATAGAGCAAGGCTCAAAGTCAATATCGGTCGAAAATTATTATGAAGAAAACTGTCCGACTGTGGAAATCCCGCTTTCACCAATATTGTCACCATCCCAAAATGCCCAAAAATACTATAAAAATTACAGCAAAGCAAAAAATGCCGAGATCGAGATGGCAAAGCAAATTGAAAACACACTTGCCGATATTGCATATCTTGAAAGTACATTACTGTCTGTTGAATCGGCCCAAAACGAAGAGGATATAAACGAAATCCGAAACGAACTTGCCAGCCAAGGATATTTGAACCATCATACCCAAGCAAAAAAGAGCAAAAAGCAATCCCAAGCCAAACCTCTCCATTTTGTCAGCAGCGACGGTTTTGACATTTATGTTGGAAAAAACAATACACAAAACGACTATCTTACATTAAAATTTGCAAATTCGGGCGATTTATGGTTTCACACAAAAAATATCCACGGCTCCCACACCATCATAAAACTCGGCACAAACAAGGATGTGCCGAAAAACACGATTATAGAGGCAGCAATCCTTGCCGCATATTACAGCAAAGCAAGGTTCTCATCACAAGTTCCGGTTGATTACACCAGCATAAAAAACGTCAGAAAACCATCTGGAGCAAAACCGGGCATGGTAATTTACGACTCCTACAACACAGTATATGTAACCCCAAAGGATCTTCAACTGGAAAGCATAAATCAGTAGCTTGCAAAAAGCGCATACGTTGCTTGATGCTACGCCTCAAATTACCTCTGGAAGAAAATAAAAATCTTACGTCTACAGTCTAGCGGGAAATGAAGTACGTTCATTTCCCGCCATTATTTTCCCAGCATCTTTTTTATATAATGACCCGTATATGAACCTTTGGTTTTTGCAACCTCCTCAGGCGTACCCTGTGCAATCACCATGCCGCCGCCATCTCCACCTTCGGGGCCTAAATCAATCACGTAGTCCGATGTTTTTATAACATCAAGATTATGTTCTATGACAAGTACGGTATTCCCCGCATCCACAAGCTTTTTGAGTACATCAATAAGCCTGTGCACATCGGCAATATGCAAACCCGTCGTTGGCTCGTCCAAAATATAAATGGTTTTTCCCGTGCTTCGTTTGCTAAGCTCCGTTGCCAGTTTGACACGCTGAGCTTCTCCTCCGGATAAAGTTGTGGAGCTTTGTCCAAGCTTTATATATCCAAGCCCGACTTCGCTTAAGGTTTCCAACTTGCGCTTTATTTTTGGAATATTTTCAAAAAATACCACCGCCTCGTCCACGGTCATATCAAGAACTTCGTATATATTCTTCCCCTTATATTTGACATCCAGCGTTTCACGGTTGTAGCGCTTGCCTTTGCAAACCTCGCACGGAACAAAAATATCCGCAAGAAAGTGCATTTCAATTTTAACGATTCCGTCACCGCTGCACGCCTCGCATCGGCCGCCTTTTACGTTAAAGCTGAATCTGCCAGCTTTATATCCCCGTACCTTTGCGTCATTTGTGCTTGCAAACACCTCTCGGATATCACCGAACACATTCGTGTATGTTGCAGGATTGGATCTTGGGGTTCTGCCTATCGGTGATTGATCAATATCAATGACTTTGTCCAAATTTTCAATGCCTAAAATTTCCTTATGCTCCCCTGCCCGAGTTTTTGCATGATTTAAATCATGCGCCAGCCTTTTGTACAAAATTTCGTTCACCAGCGAGCTTTTCCCCGAACCTGATACCCCTGTAACGCTCGTGAGAACGCCAAGAGGTATTTTTACATCTATATTCTTTAAGTTGTTCTCTTTTGCGCCCCTGATTTCAAGCCAGCCTGTTGGCTGTCTTCTTACGGGTGGAATTTCTATCTTCTTCTTTCCCGAGAGGTATAAGCCCGTTATGGATTTGGGACTTTTAATCAGATCTTCAATAGTACCTTCTCCGACAACCTCTCCACCGCAAATTCCCGCTCCGGGGCCTATATCCACAATATGGTCCGCAGCACGCATAGTATCCTCGTCGTGTTCAACAACGATTACCGTATTACCCAAGTCACGCAAACGCTTCAGCGTGGCGATTAGGCGGTCATTGTCCCGCTGATGCAGACCAATGCTCGGCTCATCCAAAATATATAAAACACCCATGAGTCCTGAGCCTATCTGTGTAGCCAAACGAATTCTCTGTGCCTCACCACCCGACAAAGTTCCCGATGCACGCGAAAGAGAAAGATAGTCAAGACCAACATCCAAAAGAAATTTAAGCCTTGCCTTTATTTCCTTTAATATCTGTGCCGCAATCATCATCTCTCGTTCACTAAGCCTTAGGTTTTCAAAAAACTCCATTTCCTTTCGGATGGACATACAGGTAAGCTCATATATGTTCACATCATTAACCGTGACTGCCAGCACTTGCTCGTTTAATCTTGCACCGTGGCATTTTGGACATTCTACCGTATTTATATACTTTTCTATCTCCATTTTTGAATAATCGGAGCCTGTTTCCTTATACCGACGCTCTAAATTTGTCACAATCCCCTCAAATGACGACATATACGTCCCGCTTCCGTAATTTCTGACGTATTCGAGCTTTATTTTTTCTCCGCCGTTTCCATAAAGGATAATATTTTTGATTTTTTCGGGGAGATCCTTATATGGTGTGTTGATATCAAATTTATAGTGGTTTGCAAGCGCCGTGTAATACATATGTGCCATGCTGTCGGGCACATCGGGCGCCGCCCATCCGCTTGCATAAATCGCGCCTTGTAAAAGGCTCAAGTTTTCATCCGCAATAATAAGATCAGGATCAATTTTTGAAAGCTGTCCCAAACCGTCGCAGCAAGAACACGCACCGTACGGATTGTTGAACGAAAACATTCTCGGTGCAAGCTCATCAAGGCTGATCCCACAATCCTCGCAGGCATAGTTTTGGCTGAAGGTCAGCACCTCTTTATCTATAACCTCCACCATAACCAAACTGCCGGTGAGTGAAATTGCAGTCTCCAGCGAATCAGTAAGACGCTTTGCAATATCCCTTCTGATAATCAAGCGATCTATTACAATTTCTATATCATGCTTTTTATTCTTTTCAAGTACAATTTCTTCGCTCAGATCATAAATCGAACCGTCAGCCCGTACACGAACATAGCCGCTTCTTTTCGCATCCTCAAATACCCTTTTATGCTCGCCCTTGCGTCCGCGTACAATCGGGGCAAGAATTTGTATTTTTGTGCCATCATCAAGCGACATGACTTTGTCAACAATCTGATCGATTGTTTGTTTGGAAATCACTTTCCCGCATTTGGGGCAATGCGCGATGCCTATCCGTGCATACAAAAGGCGGAGATAATCGTAAATTTCCGTAACCGTTCCTACAGTAGAACGAGGATTTTTTGATGTCGTCTTCTGATCAATGCTTATCGCTGGCGATAGGCCGTCAATATAGTCTACATCAGGCTTTTCAAGCTGTCCCAAAAACTGGCGGGCGTATGATGAAAGCGACTCCACATACCGGCGCTGCCCTTCGGCATATATAGTATCAAATGCCAGCGACGATTTTCCTGAACCTGATAGACCCGTAAGCACCACCAATTTTTCTCTCGGTATGGAAATATCGATATTTTTCAGATTATGTTCTCTTGCACCTTTAATATTAATGCTGTTCATATGTCTTCCTCCAGCCTACTGCAGATAAAATGTAGCGCACTCCTGCTTCCTTTCCATAAAGCTTTTTCTCTGCTCCACCAATTCTCTGTAAGCCGCCACCGTTTCCATTTCAAAAATCTTTTTTTCGAGCGTGTTTTTGCAGTAGATCAGATTTGCACGGCGTATTATTTCTATTCTATCCGCTTCGTCAAATTCACGCATATCCAAAACCTCGACTTCACATTCCAATATCCCTGAAGCCTCGATCTCAATATTTTTAATTGTTTTCTCGTCAAACAAATTATTGCTGACAAAAATAAGGTTAACCCCTTCTTCATACTCAAGCATATAAATCAACTGCGCAAAAGTCTTCTCAGATATTGCGCATACAGCTTTTTTTATATTTTCTTCATTTATCATCAATTTAATCTTCCTTGCATCTTTTTTATTTTATCTCTAAGCTCTGCCGCTTTTTCAAACTCCAACGCTTGTGCCGCTGAAAGCATCTCATTCGTAAGCTGCGAAATAATTCTTTCAATATCGTCAACTTCCTTTTCAACAATCTCTCCTTCTGCCGCTTTTGTGGCTTCAATAATATCACGTATATCCTTTCTGACAGTCTTCGGCACAATACCATGTTTTTCGTTAAACTCCGCCTGCATTTTGCGACGCCTGTTGGTTTCGTCAATTGCCCTGCGCATAGAGCCTGTAACCGTATCCGCATACATAATGACCTTCCCGTTTACGTTTCTTGCGGCACGGCCGATTGTTTGTATCAAAGAGGATTCACTTCTTAAAAAGCCTTCCTTATCGGCATCTAAAATAGCGACAAGCGACACCTCAGGCAAATCCAACCCCTCACGTAAAAGATTTATTCCCACAAGCACATCAAACTCACCCAAACGCAAATCGCGAATAATTTCAGTTCGTTCTATGGTTTTTATCTCAGAATGCATATATCTGACACGAATTCCGGCGCTTTTTAAAAAGTCCGTCAAATCCTCCGCCATTTTTTTTGTAAGCGTCGTAACAAGTACTCTGCTCTTTTGAGCCGTCCGTTTATTAATTTCTTCAATCAGGTCATCAATTTGATGTTCAACCGGCTTTACAATAATTTCAGGGTCAAGCAGCCCTGTCGGGCGTATAACCTGCTCTACTGTCTGTGATGAATGCTCCTTTTCATACGCGGCAGGAGTTGCACTCGTAAAAATAACCTGATTGATTCTGGTTTCAAACTCTTCAAAGGTAAGCGGTCGATTGTCATATGCAGAAGGCAGTCTAAAACCGTAGTTTACCAATGCATCCTTTCTTGACCTGTCACCATGATACATTGCCCGAACCTGCGGTACGGTAACGTGTGACTCATCTATAATCATCAAATAATCCTTCGGAAAATAATCCAAAAGGGTAAACGGAGCGCTTTTCGCCTCTCTTCCGCTTATATGCCTTGAGTAATTTTCAATTCCCTGACAAAAACCTATCTCACGCATCATTTCAATATCATAGCGTGTACGCTGCTCTATCCTCTGCGCCTCAATCAGCATATCATTAGCCTTAAAAAAGCGAATTCTCTCTTCAAGCTCCGCCTCGATAGACAAAATTGCAAGCTCCATTTTTTCCCTGGTTGTAACATAATGTGAAGCAGGAAAAATCACAACGTGATTTCGGTAACCTATAATTTCCCCAGTCAACGCATTAATCTCCGAAATTCTCTCTATCTCGTCGCCAAAAAGCTCGACACGTATAGCGTTTTCGGCATTGTTTGAGGGGAATATTTCCACTACATCGCCTCTTACCCTGAATTTGTTTCTTACAAAGTTAATGTCATTTCTCTCATACTGTATCTCAACCAACTTTCGGAGAATTTCATCCCTGTCCTTTCGCATACCTACACGCAAAGAGAGCATTAAGTTTCTATAATCTTCAGGATCACCCAGCCCGTAAATGCACGATACGCTGGCAACAACAATAACATCCTCACGTTCAAACAATGCTGATGTTGCACTGTGGCGAAGCTTATCTATTTCATCGTTTATTGCCGCATCCTTTTCAATGAACGTATCCGTCTGAGGAATATATGCCTCCGGCTGATAATAATCGTAATAACTTACAAAAAACTCCACCGCATTGTTTGGGAAAAACTCTTTAAACTCACTGCAAAGCTGAGCCGCCAAGGTTTTATTATGGGCAAGCACAAGAGTGGGTTTATTGACTTTTGCAATAACATTTGCCATAGTAAATGTCTTTCCCGAACCCGTAACGCCAAGAAGTGTTTGGGCACGATATTTTTTTTGTATCCCGTCTGCAAGGCGCTCGATGGCCTGAGGCTGGTCGCCTTGCGGCACAAAATCAGACACCAACTCGAATTTGCCCATAAATATCTCCTCATCCTGCAAAAATAAATGTAGCATAAACAGTATAACACACCTAAAACAAAAAAGCAACCAAAAAGCGAATGAATGTTTGTGTGTAATTTAATGCAGCAATTGAAATATTATTTGTGCATATTGCCTGTAAATGGCAGGTCAAATTCAGAATTTGCTTATACAAACAAAAAGATGCTCTATTTGTATAAAGCATCTTTTTGTTTCGGAAGCGGTCATAATGTTTTCTATTCCAATTCAAATGCGCCCATATAAAGCTGATAATATCTTCCCTTTTCCTTAATCAGCATTTCATGGTTTCCGCGTTCGATAATCCTACCAAAATCCAATACCATAATTACATCAGAGTTTTGCACCGTAGACAATCTGTGTGCTATTACAAATACGGTACGGCCCTTCATAAGAGCATCCATACCCTTTTGCACGATTGCCTCTGTTCGTGTGTCTATGCTCGATGTCGCTTCATCAAGAATCATAACCGGAGGATCTGCAATAGCCGCCCTTGCAATTGCAAGAAGCTGTCTTTGTCCTTGAGAAAGGCTCCCTCCGTCCCCTGTAATTTCGGTATCATAGCCTTCGGGCAATCTTTTGATAAAGTCATCTGCGTTGGCAAGCTTTGCAGCCTTGAAAATTTCTTCATCCGTTGCGTCAAGCTTTCCGTATCTTATATTGTCCTTTATTGTGCCTGTAAAAAGATGAGTGTCCTGCAGAACAATGCCCAGCGATCTTCTAAGATCACTCTTTTTAATCTTATTGATATTTATATTGTCATACCTAATTTTCCCATCCGCAATATCGTAAAATCTGTTGATGAGATTGGTTATTGTCGTTTTCCCTGCTCCCGTAGCACCTACGAATGCGATTTTCTCTCCCGGCTTAGCATACAATGTTATATTATGCAGAACAGTCTTGTTCTCGTCATACCCGAAATCGACATCATAAAATCTCACATCACCGGTTACTTTCGTGTAAGTAATGCTCCCGTCTTTGTGAGGATGCTTCCATGCCCAAATACCGGTTCTCTCGCTTGTTTCAATCAATTTATCTCCGTCATACTTTGCATTTACCAAGGTAACATATCCGTCGTCTTCTTCCGGATTTTCATCCATCAGACTAAATATTCTTTCCGCTCCCGCAAGCGCCATAACAATTGAGTTTATCTGCTGTGAAATTTGTGTAATCGGCATAGTAAAACTTTTACTCAGCTGTAAAAACGAAGCAATAGCTCCAAGCGTCAAGCCTCCTATGCCGCTGACAGCCAACGCTCCTCCAACGATTGCGATTAAAACATATTGTATATTCCCTAAATTGGCCATTATTGGCATAAATATGTTTGCATAAACATTAGCCTGCGTCGCGTTTTCACACAATTCATCATTATATGCATCAAACTGCTTTTTTGCCTCATCTTCGTGACAAAATACCTTGACTACCTTCTGACCGTTAATCATTTCTTCGATATATCCGTTTAACTTTCCTAAAGACTGTTGCTGTTTCACAAAGAAGCTTGCGCTCATCCCGCCGATTTTTTTAGTAATGAACAGCATAAACGCAATAAAAAGCAGTACAAGTACAGTCAAATACACACTTGTGAAAAGCATTACAAAAAACACCGTGAAAATGGTAATAACGGCCAAGAACATCTGAGGAAGGCTTTGCGTCATTACCTGCCTCAAAGTATCCGTATCGTTTGTATAATAGCTCATAATGTCTCCGTGCGTGTGCGTATCGAAAAATTTGATAGGTAATGTCTGCATATGTGCAAACATTTCGTCACGAATTCTTTTGAGCACTCCCTGTGCAACGACAACCATAAGCCTGTTATACAGATAAGTCGATAAAGTACCTACCATATAAACGATAAACATTATCAATATTGCCCTCAGCAAGCCGTCAAATACAGGATTTTCCTGCAAAAGAAGCGGGGAAATATAATCATCAATCAAAACCTTTAGAAACATGGACCCCAATACGCCCGCTATACCGCTGAAAAAGATACATACAAGAACCAAAGCAAAACGGAGTTTATACTGCTTCCCAATATATGACATGAGCCTTTTTATAGTTTTTTTGGCATCCTTTGGCCCACGCCCCTTTTTAAATCTCATATCTCTGTTATTTACTGATAACGGCGGCACTCTTATCGCCTCCCTTCATTTGCGAATAATAAATTTCCTGATATATCGGATTTCTTTCAAGCAACTGTTCGTGTGTTCCCACATCGTTCACGCTGCCGTTGTCCATTATTATAATTTTATCCGCATCTTCCACGGATGAAATGCGCTGAGCAATGATAATTTTTGTCGTATCGGGTATTTCTTCTCTAAATGCTTTTCTGATAAGAGAATCTGTTCTTGTGTCAACTGCGCTTGTGGAATCGTCCAGAATCAATATTTTAGGCTTTTTCAAAATAGCCCTTGCTATGCACAGGCGCTGTTTCTGCCCCCCTGAAACATTAGTTCCTTCCTGCTCAATGTATGTGTCATATTGTTTCGGGAAGGACATGATAAATTCATGTGCCTGTGCAAGCTTGCACACACGCACAAGCTCCTCGTCGGACGCATCCTCGCAGCCCCATCTTAAATTTTCCTTTATCGTACCCGAAAAGAGAACATTCTTTTGAAGTACCATTGACACTTCATTTCTCAAAGTGTGAATATCATAATCGCGAACATTTTCTCCGCCTACGAAACCCTCTCCCTCGGTTGCGTCATAAAGGCGTGGGATAAGTTGAACCAACGTTGTTTTTGAACTGCCTGTACCGCCTATAATGCCTACAGTTTCCCCAGATTTTATGTCTATGTTTATATTGCTCAGGCATATCTTGTTGCTTGTGTAGCCAAAGCTTACATTTTTAAAGGAAATGTCGCCGTTTTTAACTTCATATATTGGATTTTCCCCATTTTTAAGATTGCTTTTTTCCTCAAGCAACTCTGAAATCCTTTCCGCCGAAGCACGGGAAATTGTTATCATAACAAAAATCATGCTAAGCATCATAAGACTCATCAAAATTTGAGAAGCATACGTTATAATGCTCATAAGCTGTCCCGTCGTCATTTCGGAAGAGACAATCAGCCTTGCTCCAATCCATGAAATAAAAAGAATGGAAATGTAAGAGCCAAATTGCATCAGAGGCATACTAAGCGCAACTATTCTTTCAGCAGTGGAAAAATCACGATAAATTTGAGTTGAAACTTTTTCAAACTTGCTTTTTTCATATTCTTCACGCACATATGATTTTACCACCCGAATACCCCTTAAATTCTCCTGCACGATTCTATTTAACACATCATATGTACGAAAAACCCTTTCAAAGACAGGATGTGCATTTTTTATAATCAAATACAATCCAATCCCAATAAACGGTATTGAGGCAAGAAATATAAGTGAAATCTTATGATTTACACTAAATGCCATAACAAGCGAGAAAATCATCATAATCGGCGAACGTACTGCAACACGGATAATCATTTGAAAAGCATTCTGCACATTTGTTACGTCGGTTGTAAGTCTTGTTATAATGCTCGACGTCTGAAATTTGTCAATATTAGAAAAAGAAAACTCCTGCACATTATGATACATATCATGTCTTAAATTTCTTGCATAACCTGCAGACGCCTTTGCCGCATATCTGCCCGCAAGTGCACCAAAGGTCAATGACAGTACGGCAAAAAGAACAAGCAATCCTCCTATATTTAAAATTGCATTCATATTTCCTTCGTTAATTCCTTTATCAATCAGCGTGGCCATAAGAAAAGGAATAATTACCTCCATGACCACCTCCAATGTCACAAAAAACGGTGAAAGGAGTGCATATTTCTTGTACTGCCTTACGCACCCCGCAAGCTGTTTAATCATGCAATAACCTCCTGTTTCATGAAATGATATTGTTTTTAATTTTGTCAATGACTTTAAAAAACATCTCCTTCTCCTCCTCTGTTAACCCCCTGGACAACTGCTCCTCCATTTTATTGAACTCAGATATTACTTTTTCATGAAGAGCGACTGCCTTTGGAGTGAGAACTAATTTTTTAAGTCTTGCATCTTTCTCTACGGGCTCCTTGACAATAAGCCCGTTCTTCTCCATCAGCTTTAAAATCCCCGTAGCAGTGGAGCGTCTTATAGAAAATTCGGCTTCCAAATCGCGTTGAAAGACATCCCTTGTTTTGCTTTTATCATAAAGATAACCTATTATCCAACCATGGCCGCCGGTTAATCCGGAGTGATTTGTCCCACCAGCGAATTTATCAATCCTTCTTTTTATAAGATGAGAAAGTGTTTTGATTTCAAATCCGATATTTTTATCCATTTCCATCTCCCCTAAAATGTTAGGATGCTAACATTGTAGCACTTAATCTTCCTTCTGTCAATTATAAAATTATACACTATGAAAATTATCATTCTGATAATCTAAATGAATTTTCTGATTGTGTACAAAATATGTGTAATAAACTTGCAAATTAAGGAAGTGAATGATATGCGTGAAAGATTAATATTAAATAAAAATCTTATATACAAAAAACACCCCACAGCATACGATACTTTGAGGTGTTTTAAATCCGATTTTTACTTTTTCTTCTTGTTTGGTTTTTCATTTGAAATTCGGGCAATAAGCACACAGTTGTAAATAAGCATAGCAATCAAATACAGTGCTCCTAAAATTGCTATGAACTTTACCTCGTATGTGGTGTTGAAAGCCACTTTCAAAAACTTTTGATTTAAAAGAGATACAAAACGATTAATCCCCACAACAGACGACACAATAACCGCTGCTTTCGTAAAAAGCAGCGCACATGAGAACGCCACAAACATATGCGCATAATTTTTAAGCGGCAGTCCCTTTTTAGCGGACAAAACATAAAATACCACCGCTGCCGCCGCAAAAAACGCAGCAAGCGAAAACACGGGTGCATTGTCCATAGCCAATTTTGAAAGCAGAAACCACAACAAAATATATGCGACAATTCCTATTCCAAAATTGATTAAAATTCTATTTACTATTTTCTCTATTCTTTCTCTTTTAGAGTTCATTTTCTTCCTCCCGTAATTTGGTTTATATCACCTATTTCGTACATAATCATGGAAAGTACGGCTTCTCCGGCCGTTTCGGTACGAAGAATTCTCTTTCCCAGTGTGACCGTAGCAATGTTTTCCGATTTTATCTTCTCAATTTCGACAGGATCAAAACCGCCTTCCGGTCCAATCATAAATGCCGCTGTCTTTAAATTGCACTTTGACTGAAGAACCGGCTTTAATGTTGTATTTTCCTCACATTCATAAGGCACGAAAAATATATCGTTTCTCTTTAGCATAACCAAAGCTTCCAAAAAGTCAACAGGCTCCAAAATTTCGGGAACAGATCCCCTGCCTGACTGTTTTGCCGCTTCTTGGGCGATCTTTCGCCAGCGCTCTATCTTCTTTTGAGATGTATCGTCAAGCTTTGCCACACACCTTTGCATAACGCATGGGACAATTCTTCTTATCCCTAATTCTGTAGTCTTTTGTATTATATATTCCATCTTAGAACCCTTTGGTATCCCCTGAAACAAGGTAACCTCAATATTCGGCTCGGTATCAGACTCATACTTCTTTAATATATCGCACGTAATCTTTTTACCGCTCATTTCGGATATTTTCGCATCATAATCAAAGCCTGCGCCGTCGCACACGGAAATTACATCATCCACTTTCAAACGCAAAACCTTTGTAATATGCGAAACGTCAACGGTGTCAATAATTATCTTATTCTCCAACACTTTATCAGGCGATACAAAAAACTTAGGCAAGCTTACAACCTCATTTTCCAATGATATTTTTCCATAATCATCAGTATAATATTTTTTTATTGAACTGTCAATACATTTATCATGGCTTACGTTACAGTGAAAATTGCAATATTGATGCAACAATGTACTTTTTACAGTTCTATTTATATTAATCAGCCCATGGCAATTTAATCTTAAAACTGTTAAAAATCAACTTCTCTTTTCTGCTTTTTTGTGTTAGAATATATGCATTATAAAATAAATATACCAAACGCAGGGGGTGGGATTTTGTCTTTTTTGAAAATCAGCGATGATGCCGCGTATATACTGGAGCAATTGGAAGCGGCGGGATTTAGTGCATATATCGCAGGCGGAGCAGTGCGTGATTTGCTGATGGGAAAACCTCCTCACGATTTTGATATTGCCACATCTGCTCTCCCTAATGAAGTTAAAGCTCTTTTCAAGCGTACCATTGATACGGGTTTAAAGCATGGTACGGTAACCGTAATCAAAAACAAGGTCGGCTATGAGGTTACCACCTACCGCATGGACGGTGACTATACGGATGGCAGGCATCCAAATTCGGTTATTTTTATGGATAATATCAAGGATGATTTATCAAGGCGGGATTTTACGGTAAATGCCATGGCATACAGTCCCAGAAGGGGGCTTGCCGACTTTTACGGTGGCAAAAAAGACATTGAAAACAAAATAATACGCTGTGTGGGCGACCCCGAGAAAAGATTTTTAGAAGATGCTCTGCGTATGCTGCGTGCGGTTCGCTTCAGTGCAGTATTGGGTTTTGAAATAGAAGAAAGCACTAAAAAGGCAATTGTAAAATGTGCTCCTCTTATCCGCCGAATCAGCGGCGAACGGATACGGGATGAACTCAATAAAATACTGCTTTCTCCGAGACCACACCATATAATTCTTTTGCATGAATTAGGTCTTTTGAGATACATTATGAATGAATTTGAATGCTGCTTTGGAACTAATCAGAAGAACAAATACCATATTTACGATGTCGGCGAACATATTATCGAAACCATAAAAAATACTCCGAACGACTTAATCTTAAGATGGGCTGCACTTTTTCACGACATAGGCAAACCGAACTGCGCAAGCGTTGACCATTTTGGAGTTATACACTTTTACGGACACCACAAGGAAAGCTTGAAAATTGCAAACGACGTTCTGCATCGTCTGCATTTTGACAATGACAGCATATCAGCCATATGCATTTTGGTTGAAAATCACGATGTTAGAATTGACCCGTCGGCTCCCGCAGTAAAACGCATGATGGCGCGAACGGGGGAAGAACTTTTTGACAAGCTTCTTGCTTTGCAGGAAGCGGACAGCAAAGCAAAAAATCCTAATTTTCTTGCAGAAAAGCTTGAGCGCATAAACAATATAAGATATATTTATAAAAATATTTTAGCAGAAAATCAGCCTTATCTTATCAGCAGTTTAGCGGTAAACGGCAAGGATTTGCTTAAAATCGGGTACAAGCCCGGGCGTGAGCTTGGTGATGCTTTGCGGATTCTTTTAGATGACGTTGTTATTAATCCGGAGCTTAATAATCGTGAATATCTGATAAAAAGAGCTAAAATACTAAAAAAGAAAAAGGGTAACACATGATAGAAGCTGTACTTTTTGATTTTGACGGAACTCTAATAAACACAAACGATTTGATTTTTGCATCTTATTCACACGCTTTTCGCACAGTTTTAGGACGAGATATTACCATGGAAGAAATTCATGCTCTCTATGGTAAGCCGCTTTATTCGTCGCTTGGCATTTATGGGGAGTATCAGGATGCGCTGCACAATGCGTACAGAGAATTTAACCAAAAGCATCATGACGAGTTAATACAGTATTTTGACAAGGCCTCAGAAGGCGTAAAGCGTTTAAAAAACTGCGGCTATAAGCTTGCTGTGGTAACATCTAAGAGACTGCCGACTCTTTTGCGCGGGATACATCTTCTTGGTTTGGACAACTATTTCGATGCCTTAATTACGCCGGATGATACAATTCGCCACAAACCCGATCCCATGCCTATTTTCGCCGCATGCGAAAAGCTTAACGTAAGACCTGCTGACAGCGTTATGGTAGGTGACAGTGTATTTGATTTGGAATGCGGCAAAAGAGCGGGGACCAAGCTTGCCGCCGTAAAATACTCCACAACGTTTGACAAGCTTCTTGAATTTAATCCTGATTTTGTTGTGGATAACATTTTGGAGCTTGCCGAAAAAATCATTCAAAGCGGGGGGGTATCCGAATGAAGCATGGATATATTCGTGTTTGTGCCGCTACACCGGATATTAGGGTGGCGGACTGTATTTACAATGCTGACAATATTATAACAAAAATAAGGGAGGCGGCTGGAAATTCGGCAAAATTGATTGTTTTCCCGGAGCTTTGCATTACGGCATATACCTGCGGTGATTTGTTCTTGCAGAGGAAGCTGATTTCTTCGGCAAAGGAACAGCTTACGCGTATTGCGGATGAAACCTCGGAGCTTGATATTGTGTCTGTCATAGGTCTGCCTATGATTGTAAATCACTCTCTTTACAATTGTGCTGCGGTTATTCATAAGGGACGCATATTAGGAGTTGTGCCGAAAAAGAATATCCCGAATTATTCGGAATTTTACGAAAAACGTCACTTTGCGGAGGCAGAGGATGGCGTGATCAATATAAATATAAACAATCAAACCGTTCCCTTTGGTACGAATATACTATTTTGCGCCGAAAACATTACAGAATTTGTTTTTGCGATAGAAATATGCGAGGATTTATGGGTTCCTGATTCCCCTTCCATATCTCATGCAATTGCCGGAGCCACGGTGATTGCTAACCTGTCCGCAAGCGATGAAGTGACGGGCAAGAGCCATTATCGTGAGGATCTTGTCTGCATCCAGTCTGCGAAGCTTTTTTGCGCATATGTTTACGCAGACGCAGGTGAAGGTGAATCCACTACGGACTTGGTTTTCAGCGGACATAATCTTATAGCAGAAAATGGCGCCGTTCTTGCAAAAGCCGAAAGATTTCAAAATTCAGCCATTTACGCCGAAATAGACACTCACAAGCTGTCTGCCGAAAGAACGAGAACCATTACCTTCAAACGCAGCAATGCATCCGACTATACAAAAATATATTTTTCTTTAAATGAAGAAACCTATGATTTGACACGGGAAATAAATAAAACTCCGTTCGTTCCTTCCTCTGATACGGAACGTGAAAAGCGCTGCGAGGAGATTTTAACTATTCAGTCAATGGGGCTTAAAAAGAGAATTCTTCATTCAGGTGCAAAAACTGCCGTTTTGGGAATTTCGGGCGGACTCGATTCCACACTTGCACTTTTGGTGACAACCCGCGCTTTTGACAGCTTAGGATTAGAGCGCCGCAATATCTTAGCAATTACCATGCCTTGCTTTGGAACCACGGACAGGACATATAATAATGCGGTTGCTTTTTCAAAATCTCTAGGGGTGACGTTAATGGAAATTCCCATTAACAAAGCAGTATTGACGCATTTTGAAGATATAGGACAAAACCCCGATACGCACGATGTGACTTATGAAAATTCACAGGCAAGGGAAAGAACACAAATCTTGATGGATATTGCCAATAAAACCGAAGGATTAGTTGTGGGTACAGGAGATTTGTCGGAGCTGGCACTCGGTTGGGCGACGTATAACGGAGATCATATGTCTATGTATGCTGTAAATGCTTCCGTTCCGAAAACCCTGATACGCTATCTGGTGGACTATGAGGCAAACAGGACAGATAATGATATGCTAAGAAAAACGCTTGTAGATATTTTAAATACTCCGGTTAGCCCAGAGCTTCTTCCTCCTAAAGATGGAGAGATTTCCCAAAAGACTGAGCATATTGTGGGCCCTTATGAACTGCATGATTTCTTTTTGTACTATACCGTAAGATTCGGTTTTCCACCATCTAAGGTTTTTCGTCTTGCAAAATATGCCTTTCGTGAGGATTACGAGCCTGACTTTATTTTGTCATGGCTTAAGGTTTTTTATAAAAGATTCTTTTCCCAACAGTTTAAACGCTCATGCCTGCCCGATGCTCCAAAAGTGGGAACCGTTGCGCTGTCGCCGCGCGGCGATTGGCGTATGCCGAGCGATGCTGCCGTAAGACTTTGGATGGATGAGATAGAAAATATGTACTATTGAATTCAGAATTTTCTTGAAAATTATTATAGGAGGCGGCTTTGCGTGACTTTAGCTATTATCGCAGGACGCGGCTGATTTATAGGAGATATGAAAATTATTTTAGTAGGTATAAATTCAAAATACAGTCATTCCTGCCTTGCTATCCGATATCTAAAGGCATTTTGCAAAAGGGATGATGTAACTTTGCAGGAATATACCATCAACGAGAAGGTATCGGATGTTGCGGCATCCATTTACAAGTCTTGTCCGGATGTTGTGTTGTTTTCCTGCTATATATGGAATATTCGCTTTGTTTTATCCGTAGCGGACTGTTTGAGAAAGGTGTTAAAGTGCAAGATTATTTTGGGCGGTCCTGAGGTTACATATGACGCCCAAACCATACTCAAGGAAAATCCATATATTGATGCGATAATAATGGGGGAAGGGGAACTTACATTCAAAGAGCTTTTAGATAATAATTTTGAGCCTGAAACCGTTTTATCCATGGTATACAGAAAAAATGAAAAGATAATTACAAACCAATCCCGCCCTTTGATTTGCGACTTGAACATACTTCCCTTCCCATATACGGACGAGGATATGAAAACGCTTAAAGATAAGCTGATTTATTATGAAGGTTCCCGTGGTTGTCCGTTTAGGTGCAGCTACTGTATGTCATCCACCATGCACAGCGTAAGATTTTTTGATATAGAACGTGTGAAAAAAGATCTGTTGTTTTTTATCGGGCACAAGGTTAGAATTGTGAAATTCGTGGATAGAACATTCAATATAAACTCTGAGCGCACATATGAATTATTCAGATTTCTGATTGAAAATGTGGGAGAAACGGTTTTTCATTTTGAAATAGCGGCCGATTTGATAACGGATGATATATTGCAGCTGTTAAAATGTGCTCCAAAGGGATTATTTCAGTTTGAAATAGGGGTGCAGTCTACTAACCCTAAAACACTTGAAGCAATTGACAGAAAGAATGATCTTGAAAAAATCAAGAAGGCTGTAACAAGCATTTTGAAATTAAACAATATTCATATTCATCTTGATTTGATTGCAGGACTTCCGCATGAAAATCTTGAATCTTTCAGGCACTCGTTTGACGAGGTTTTTGAGCTTCGTCCCCATGTTCTTCAGCTGGGTTTTTTGAAGATGCTAAAGGGCACTAAAATTTATGAGCAAAAAGAGATGTTTGCATACAAATATACAACTCTTCCGCCATATGAAATTTTGTGCAATCAATTTCTGTCATACGCCGATATTCTTGTTTTAAAGTCGGTGGAGGCGGTTTTTGAGCGTTACTATAACAGCGGAGCATTTAAAACCTCAATAGAATGTTTGCTGAGGCAGTATTCATCTCCCTTTGAGATGTTTGTTGCCATTTCCGCATTTTTTGAAAGAAATGGGTATGACAAGGCTTCACATTCCCAAAAAATCTTATATAAAATACTGTATGATTTTTATAGAGAAAATTTTGAAGACGATGTGTTTGTCGATTATTTGAAATTTGACTATTTTAATATCAACAAAGGCGTGACTACGCCAGAATGGTCACTTATTCCTTATGATAAAACGCTTCTTTGTTTTCGTTTTGATTTTTTAAGAAAAGAGGAAAATGTCCAAAAGTATCTGCCGGAATATATGGGTATGGCGGTGAAAGACATGATTAAACATCTTCATTTTGAGCGTTTTTGCTATGACGTAGTAGAAGACGGTCAAAACCGACAAAATATAATTATTTTTGATTATTTATATGGGCGAAATGTAAAAATTGAGGAAATACCATAAAACATCCTTTCTTTATGGTGCCATATCATGTATAATTAATTTCATGCATGATATATATGAAATTAACAACAAGCTTGAGGTGTAGATTTTGGAAGGATTTCAAACGATATTAAATAGTATTGTAATTTTGGCCATAACCATGGCAGTAGGATATTTTGCGGTAAAAATTAATTATATATCCCAAGAGGTAAAAAATGCTATATCGAAGATAATTGTAAGAATTACTCTACCTATTTTGGTTATTACGTCACTTACAAAAGTGGAGCTAAGCCGTGAAAAGATTTTAAATTCTCTTATTCTGATAGGAATTGCTTTTATTGCCATAGCTGTTATGTACTTGATTGGGACACTTTTTTCAAAGCTGTTTAAATTGCCAAAAGCAACGGCAATTGTTCATCAATGTATGTCTGCGTTTGGAAATGTCATATTTTTGGGATATCCTCTTATACAGGCGCTGTTTGGCGCGGAGGGTTTGTTTTACGCTGCACTGTACGCTTTTGCAAATGACCTTTTTGTTTGGACTTTAGGCATATACAAATTGTCCGCTCTTAAAGACGGAGCGCAAAAAAGTGGAAATCTCAAAAACCTTGTAAATCCGGCAACCATAGCTTTTTGTATTTCTTTTATCATGATGACGTTCGGATTAAAATTTAAAGGCGCTCTCGGCGACGCTTTATCGGGTATCGGGGGCACAACAACTTATTTGTCCATGATTTTTATAGGCGGAACCTTGGCGTCAGTTAAACTTGGTGAACTTTATAAGCGCATATCTCTTGTTGTAATGGCAATTTTTAAAATGATTGTTGTTCCGGTTATCATGATATTTGTACTAAAATTTGTTCCCATTGATTATGCAATAAAAAGTATTCTTATTCTGCAAGTTGCCATGCCTTCTCAAACGCTGCTTGCGGTGTTGACCACAGAGTATGGCGGCGATATTCTGTATGCTGCTGAAGGCATCTTTATTACCACAGTGACAAGTCTTGCGACTTTGCCTGCTATTTATTATTTAATGACTGTATTATGGCAGTGAAAAAATTATGCAAACAAACATAAAAAAGCGAATATTGACTAATACTACATTTATGATATAATATACTGGAGTTTTTGTGACCGGATTTGAGGAATTTCTGATTTGTTCAGATATTCCGCAAGTTTTTATAAAATCTTTGATTTTAATTTATGAACGGAAAATATTAAATATATGGAGGTAAAATTGTGGCAAAAAAATTAAAACTGAAAATTATACCGTTGGGAGGGTTGGACGAAATAGGAAAAAACCTGACGGTATTTGAGTATGGCAACGATATTTTTGTCGTTGACTGTGGTATGGCATTCCCTGATGACGATATGCCGGGTGTTGATTTGGTATTAAATGACATATCGTATCTTGAAAAGAATGCCGATAAGGTTCGAGGCCTTTTCCTAACGCACGGCCATGAGGACCATATAGGAGGTCTTCCTTATTTTTTAAAGCAAATCAATGTTCCAGTCTATGGCACTAGATTGACTTTGGGGTTGGTAGAGCATAAATTGAAGGAGCATAACCTTTTGTCTAAGGTTAAGCTTGTGCGTGTGAAAGCTGGCGATAGAGTCAATTTAAGCGCGAATATATCGGTTGAATTTATTCGCACAAATCACTCGATTGCCGATTCCTGCGCACTTGCAATATTCACTCCCGTAGGTACGGTTATTCACACGGGAGATTTTAAAATTGATACAACTCCTATTGTAGGTGATATGATAGACCTTGCACGTTTCGGGGAACTTGGGAAACAGGGAGTTCTTGCTCTTTTATCCGACAGCACGAATGTTGAGCGCGGCGGATTTACTATGAGCGAACGCAGCGTAGGCGACCGATTTGACGAGATCTTCAAAAATTGCACGAAGCGTATTATTGTCGCCACCTTTGCGTCAAATGTTCACAGGGTGCAGCAAATTATCAATGCGGCAGTTAAAAACGGAAGGAAAGTTGCCGTGTCTGGCAGAAGCATGGAAAACATTGTGGAGGTTGCCATTCTGCTTGGATACATGACCGTACCTGAGGGTGTTCTTATAAATATCGACTCTATTAAAAAATACCGCCCAAACCAGCTTGTAATTGTAACTACGGGAAGTCAGGGCGAACCGATGAGCGCTTTGACTCGCATGGCTTTTTCCGACCACAGAAAAGTTGAGGTTACTAAAGATGATTTAATCATCATATCCGCCACTCCCATACCCGGCAACGAAAAAACCGTTGCCAACGTTGTAAACGAGTTGTTTAAAAGCGGAGCCGAGGTGATTTATAAATCTTTGTCCGAGGTTCATGTTTCGGGTCACGCCTGTCAGGAAGAGTTAAAGCTTATTCTCGCACTTACAAAGCCTAAATATTTTATTCCAGTTCACGGTGAATACAGGCATCTTATGCAGCATGCAAAGCTTGCCGCAGCCGTTGGTGTGGATGAAAAAAACACGTTCATTATGGAAAACGGAAAAGTGCTTGAGATGGATGAAAAAAGTGCCAAAATCAACGGTACGGTACAATCCGGCAAAATTTTAGTAGATGGTTTGGGCGTGGGAGATGTCGGAAATATTGTTCTGCGTGATAGAAAACATCTGGCACAGGACGGATTAATTATAGTAGTGGCAACGTTTTCATCTCAAACGCATCAGCTCATATCTGGACCTGATGTTATTTCAAGAGGTTTTGTATATGTGCGTGAATCAGAAGGGCTGATTGACTCTGTAAGAGAAGTAGCAAAGGAGAGTCTTGCAAAGTGTGAAGCAAACGGAACAACCGATTGGTCCACCATGAAAAGTGCAATGAAAAACGGGATTTCTCACTATATATATGACAAAACAAAAAGAAGTCCCATGATACTGCCAATTATCATGGAAGTGTGATTTATATATAACACCGTAAAGGCAATAAAGATTTTCAAACATAAGGTTTGAAAATCTTTATTGCCTTTTATTGTTAAAATTTTCAAGTATTTATATTCATATACCATAATATAATAAAAACTACATATTTTTTGTTGGAACATACTAAAAATATTCACTAAAAAACTAAAATATATATTGACCTTTACTACAATTTAAAGTAAAATTATTAAGTAATTAATGATTTTACGGTGGATTGATTGTATAGAGTGAAAGGAAGGGGATTTTAGGTGCCTACCCAATACACGAAAAGCGTTGCAAAGATGCGTTATTTGCAGTATTTACGACGAGTTATGCTGCAATCGAAAACTTCACAGGCACAAATGAATTTAGCGTATACACCCATACTCATGCATATAAATTGTCATCCGGACTGTACGCAGGCAGAAATTGCAAATGCCCTGCATCTGACCCCTGCAGCTCTAACACTTGCCACAAAGAAGATGGAAAAACTGGATTTGCTGAGAAAAAAAACAGACGAAAAAAATATGCGCAGAAAAATCCTTGTTATTACGGAAAACGGGATAAAGTATCTGGAAATGGGAAGGAAAATCTTCGATGAGATAGATTGTATTATGTTTTCAGGATTTTCCGAGGAGGAAATCACGCAGCTTAATGATTTTCTCGGCAGAATCACTTTAAATTTGGAAAAACAGGATGAAATATCAAAACTAAATAGCAAAAAGGTTCCATGGGATTTTCAGTAGTATTATAAAAGAGGAGGAAGAAAATGAAGCTAAAAAAAATATTGTCGTTTTTTCTGTCTCTCATATTGATAACCGCAAGTGTAAACACAGCTTTGCCTGAAAAAGCGTCTGCGGCGAATACAAGGCAGACAGAGAACCTTGACAGAGGACTTGTCGCAATGAAAACAAGCGGCGGAATTTATCTTAGCTGGAGACTGATGAGTGATGAAGATTGTTATTTGGGTACCGCATCATCTAATGTTTCATTTAATATTTACAGAGACGGAACATTAATTGCAACCGAAAGCAAAACAACAAATTATACGGATGCATCCGGAACTGCTGCGTCAATCTATCAAGTAGCTCCCGTGGCAAATGGGGTAGAGGGTACTAAATCCGCATCTGTAACAGCATTCTCAAGCGGAAGCAATTATTTTGATATCCCGCTGGATTTTCCGAGTGCTTATACGGCTCCTGACGGAACATCCTATACATATTCCCCCGGGGATACGTCATGCGGAGATCTTGACGGTGACGGCGAGTATGAACTTGTCGTAAAATGGGACTGCAATCCTCAGGACAACTCAAACAGCGGCTATACCGGAAATGTTCTTTTAGATGCATATAAATTAAACGGAACAAAGCTGTGGAGGATTGATTTAGGAAAAAATATCCGCTCTGGCGCACACTATACGCAGTTTTTAGTATATGATTTTGACTTAGACGGAAAAGCCGAGGTTACCTGCAAAACCGCTCCCGGCTCAAAGGACGGAGCCGGCAATTATGTAACTTTGGCAAGCAGTGATTCATCCATAAACACTGCGGACAATACCTCAAGCTATGTAAACGACGGAGGATATATTATCACAGGCCCGGAATACTTTACTATATTTAACGGCCAGACGGGTGCTGCGATTGATACCATAAATTATCCAGTGCAAAGAGTTTCCGCTGCCTCCTGGGGAGATGCTTACGGAAATCGCTGCGACCGTTTTATCGCCGATGTTGCATGGCTTGACGGCAAAAAGCCATACGCCGTTTATTGGAGAGGCTATTATTTTCCTCAATCGGGATACAGCGGTCGTACTGGAGTTTGCGGGATCAGCTTTGACGGCAAAAAACTCAGCGCAGACTATATTTGGGATACTCTGAGCACGCAAAGCGGCTATACCGCAGGTAACGAAAGCTACATAGGACAGGGAAATCACAATATGACCGTTGCGGATGTTGATGGTGACGGTAAAGATGAGTTTATCAGCGGCTCGTTGTGCTTTGAGGTAAACGATTCCGATAAGTTGGTACCAAAGTGGTGCTCATGGCGTGAACATGGAGACGCACTTCATATCGGCGATTATGACCCCACACATGACGGCTATGAATATTTCAGTGTGCATGAAGATGGGGCAACCGACGGAAGCGTTACATCAAACGGTAAAACTCTTGACTTCGGCATGACTGTGTACGATGCAAAAACGGGAGAAGAACTAAAGCACGTGGCAGGTTCAAAGGACACGGGAAGAGGGATTATGGCAAATGTCGGTGCCGGCGGCTACTATCAATTCTGGGGCGCTTCGGGTGCAGGAACCTACAAAGCACTTGGAAACAATGTGTTTGAAAGCACTTCAATAAGCGGCGCAAGCTACAACTTCCGCATATTCTGGAATGGGGATCTATACGATGACCTTTTGGACGGAACCGGTATTTCGGCGTGGAATGGCTCTTCAATGTCGAGCATTTTTACGGCGACGGGTTGTACAAGCGTAAACGGCTCGAAAGCCAACCCAGCACTTCAGGCGGATTTGTTCGGCGACTGGCGCGAGGAGGTCGTTTACCCCTTGACCGACGGTTCTGCTTTAAGAGTATTTACGACCAATATATCAACAAATTATAAAATGAAAACCCTAATGCATGACAGTGTATACAGAAGCGGTGTCGCAGCCGAACAAAGCGCCTACAACCAACCCCCGCATATCGGTTTCTATGTGAGCAGCGAAACATTTTATGGAACTGCAACCAATTTAAAACTGACATCCCTGCCTTCTAAAACCACGTATAATGTGGGTGAAGACTTGGACTTGACAGGACTTGTAGTTTCGGTATCCTATGAAAACGGCTTGACGACACAAATATCAAGCTATTCGGCAAGCGGGTATGACGCATATGCTACGGGAGAGCAAACAATAACCATTACCTATAAAAATCTATCCACAACATTTACCGTAAATGTTGTGTCAGGTTTTTCGGTGAATGCAAGCGGTCTGATCACAAGCTACAACAATACATCCCAAACTGAAGTTATCCTGCCCAAAACAATAGGCTCTGTTACTGTAACAGGTTTTGCCGACAGTTCTATGCTGAATACCAATATAACAAAGATGTATATTTACCAGGACAGCTTAACATTTGGCAAAAATGTATTCGATAAATCAATAACATTGGTTTGCTATGAAGGTTCAACCGCACATGAGTATGCAGTTGCAAATGGTATATCTTATGAACTTATTACAGAAAAGGATGTGCAGACCGTATCGTTTGAGGGGGATTTCTATAAAGGTTATGTTGATGCGGCTATGCTTACACAAGCAAAATCGGCAAGTCTTGCCGACAGCTATGTCACTTATACAACCGTAGCGGCAGGTGGTCCCTATGCAAGCACTGGCAGTTCTTACGGCTTTTTCATAAAACAAAGCAATGCGAACACATATTTAAAAGTGGTTCCCGCCGTAACAACAAGTACCCAAAGAACCTATATTACAATAAACAATCCCACCGTTCTTGCCGATGTCGGCGAAGCATCATTTTATATGGATTTATTCTTTCCATCAAACAGCGGAACCCCTTACATTGATGTGGCAGACAATTCATCTACAATTGAAGCCATTTCACAATCAAGTCTTGGATTATCAAGCGATACCTGGTACACATACAAACTAAAATACAGCGGCGGCAAATATTCGAGGACTGTTTATAACGCCGACGGCTCCGTATTCAGTGCTGAGGTTTCTTTATCCGCAAGCCCAGGAACATATGGAGTATCAAAAATAAATCTAAGACAAAATTACGGCGGTTCGGCATCAACTTGCTGCTATATTGACAATTTAACAATGGAATCCGTAACCAATAATACTGTTCAATTTATAGTTGCTAATTCAAGCGGATATAAATTGGAAGGCGCTAAAATTGTTATAGGCGGTCAAACCGCTTACACAAATTCAAACGGTATGGCAAGCTTTACCGTCGCAAGCGGAAGATATGCGGCAGTTGTGAGTTTGGATGGATACACGGCCCAGGAAATTAACGTATCGGCAAGAAATGAATTTAATACCGTGAGCGTAGTTTTGGAGAAAGCAACTATAAACGCAACAAGCGTATGCTTAGATAGAGACAGCGTCAAGCTACGTGTGGGAGATTACGAGACATTAAAACAGACTGTTCTGCCTAAAACAGCGAGCCAAACCGTTTCATGGGCGTCAAGCAATCCTGAAGTTGCGGATGTTGACAAAAACGGTGTGATTTGTGCAAAATCGACGGGCAGTGCGGTAATTGTGGCAAAAACAGGAGATTTGAGTGCTCAGTGCGTTGTTACTGTAATTGCCGGAGACTACACACAAACCCCTACATCCGTTTCTATTTACGGCGAAAGCACAGTTTCGGGAAACATATGGAAAGCTGTGTCCCTGCCGAACCAAAAAGCTGAAGTATACGATCAAAACGGAGTAAAAATATACAATTCCAGCATAACATGGTCGCTAGTGAGTGGGGATGCGAGCATAACAAGCGTGGACGACATTGTGTACGGAACAATAAAGAAAGGTTTTAACGGGACATTGGTTCTCAAAGCATCAAGCGGAAGCATTTCGGGAACAAAGAATATTACAGTTTCATCTTGCGACAATACGACAAAATACATTGATTTGACCTTCAGTGAAACGGGGTACTCATCATTGTCGTTTGTACAAGGAACAACAGAGCAAACTCAGACCATAGGCAATGTAACATACGGAGTAGGTGCAAGGAGCAGCGGCGGAGACGGATATTCGGGGTTTGCAACAGCTTCGTCAAGCGGAAACACATATCTTCTTGCAAAAGCAGGCCGCTTTTCCAGCAGCAACAGAAATGCATACCTTACGATAAATAATGCTCCTGCTTTGGCGAGCGTTTCAGTATGTATTTTTGAAACGGATATGTATTTCGAGGCATCAGATTACGATATGACAGTAACAATCGGTGACGGAACGACAACTATTGCGTCTTTTACTCCCACAAGCAAAACTCTGTCAAAGGGTGCATGGTATCACTACAAGCTTGAATATACAAACGGAAGCTTTACGGAATACATTGAAGATATGACAACAGGAGCTGTAACCTGCGCAACATATACGTCAAGCGCTGCCAAAATTGCAAAAATGACTTTCACAAGCACTGCGTCATGTGCTTTGAGATTGGACAATATGAAGCTTTTTTCAACGGATAATGTATATATGACCGCATATATAAATGTAATTGATAAAGACGGAAACCCAATTTCAGGAGCAACAGTATCAGGCGGACTTTCCGATGCGGTTACGGGAGAAAGCGGCACTGCCGCAGTCACCTGCTATTACGGCGGCAATACGTTCGCCGTAAAAAGCGACAGCTACGGGGAAAGCGTATTATGTGAAAACATAAGCACACAAAATCAATCAGTTACGGTGGTTTTAAAGCGTCCAAAAACAACAGTGCTGTACTCAGATTCTGACAAAGCTATAATTTGCAGCGATTACGACAGCTCTCTGTATAAGACGGTTAAACTGTTTTATGCTTATTATAATGCGGCAGGGCAGCTTGTCGCCGTTGAAGAAAAAAGCAAGAACATATACGGCGGTAAAACGTCGGAAACTTTGACACTTCCAGCTTTTGAAGGCGCTTCAAAAGTTAAAATTATGATGTGGGACAGCACCGACAATATGCTTCCCGTAATGACTGTTATAACAAAACAATAGGTCAGACAACAAAAAGAATGGGTATAAGCATACCCATTCTTTTTGTTATACTTATCACTGATATTGACGCAAAAGCTCAGCACGGATATTCCACAGCTTTTCAGACAAGTCCACATAGTATTTATGCGGGTTTTCAAAACGCTTAACCTCTTCCCACAGTCCATCCGTTTCCATTTTGCAATACTCGCGCAAAATATGTATATCGGGGCTTTCATAAATGCATTTTCCTTTGCTGAAAATTTTTTTCAAAAGCGGTCTTGCATAAAAATCTGTAACAATTTTCCTTTTCCATGTATATTCGGGGTCAAAAATCTCATACGGGCAGGAGTCATCTATTATTTCATCATGCAAAGTAATAACATCGGCGATTGCTGCACTGGTTTCCCTTGAATACAATCTGTAAACCTGCTTGAAGCCCGGAGTTGTAATTTTGGCTACATTTTCGCTTACTTTAATTTTGGGAATCAACTCTCCATTGTCATTTTCAACCGCCACAAGCTTATATACCCCTCCGAATATAGGGTCGGACTTGGATGTAATCAACCTCTCCCCAACACCGAAAAGATCTATTTGCGCGCCTTGAATCAAGGTATCTCTGATAATGTATTCATCAAGAGAATTTGATGCTACGATTTTACAATCCGGAAACCCTGCTTCATCAAGAACTTTTCTGCATTTTTTAGATAAATATGTTATATCACCGCTGTCTATTCTGACTCCCTTTGGTCTATATCCCATTGGCAATAAAACTTCATTGAAAACCCTAATTGCGTTTGGCAGACCGGATTTTAGCACATTATACGTATCAATCAAAAGTGTACACTGATCGGGATAAGTTCTTGCATATGCCGCAAATGCCTCATATTCGCTTTCAAAAAGCTGCACCCAGCTGTGCGCCATTGTACCGAGTGCGGGGACGCCAAAATCTCTCTCGGCAATGGTACATGCCGTGCCGACACATCCACCGATATATGCCGCTCTTGCCCCTAAAACTGCGGCGTTGTACCCCTGCGCCCGTCTTGAGCCGAATTCCATAACCCCGCGCCCATCGGCAGCTCTTACGATTCGATTTGCCTTCGTGGCAATGAGGCTTTGATAGTTTATAGTCAAAAGCACCATAGTTTCAACGAATTGTGCCTGTACTGCAGGACCACGCACCGTCAAAACAGGTTCTCCCGGAAAGATAGGCGTTCCCTCGGGAATTGCCCATACATCGCAGGAAAACTTAAAATCCTTCAAATAGGCTAAAAACTTTTCATCAAATATTTTCTTGCCTCGCAAGTATTCAATATCCTCATCGGAAAAACTCAAGCCCTCAATATACTCTATCAACTGCTGCACCCCTGCCATAATTGCAAATCCGCCGCTGTCAGGTACCTTCCTGAAAAACATATCAAAATATACTATTTTGTCCTTGTATCCTTCTACAAAGAAGCCGTTTGCCATCGTAAACTCATAAAAGTCGGTTAGCAACGTAAAATTTTCTTTTATTTGCATCAATATTCTCCTCGTACGATTTTTTTATTCAAGTCTTTCATCCATTCAAGCACATATCTTATGTACTCGTCCCAAAACTCCCAATTATGACTCCCTTCTCCCTCACGATATGTATAGTTGGGATTTATTTTCCGTATAAAATCACGATACTTTGTGTTATCCTCATACAGAAAGTCATCCCTGCCGCAGCACTGATACATATGTGGAAGCTGCTTGGCTGTTTTTGCCAGATAATACAAATCGTTTTTTTCATCTAGTCTGTCCCCAAATACGGACTGAACCTCCGCCATACGTTCAGTATCGGCAGCAACTCTTGTGATATCCACTGCCCCTGAGAGGCTTGCCGCTCCAAAAAAACGATACGGCTTGGAAAGTGCTATTTTAAAGGCTCCGTATCCGCCCATGGATAAGCCCGCCACAAAATTATCCTCTTTTTTCTTTGACAATCCGAACATATTGCTCATAAGCTCTGGTAGTTCCTCGCTCACAAATGTAAAGTATTTAAGTCCCGAACACGTATCCGTATAAAAGCTGCGGTGAACATTCGGCATAATCACCGCCAAATTCATGTCCGAAACATAACGTTCCACGGAGGATTTGCGCATCCATACCGTATGATCCTCTGTAAGCCCGTGAAGCAGGTACAGTACGGGGATATCTTTTTTATATGTACGATAGTCGCAGTTTTTCATGCCAAGAGGCAAAATCACGTTTGCGCTTGACTCCATATCCAAAACATTTGAATAAAAGCTGCACTCTATAAAAGCCATAATATTCTCCCTTCTTATAAACTTAATATATAAAACAAAGAGAGACCAGTAATCCCGATCTCTCAATAAATCTTAATATGAGCCGCCTCCTCTGCGATACCCACCCGAACGCTTGGAATCAACGCTCCTTTTTAAGGATTGCATTCTTTCATCGCTGTCCATTTTGAACTTATTCAACTTGTCCTCAAACGAAAGGGACGCATCACTGCTTCTGCTCCAATCAATTTCTATGGGACGAATCGGCTTCGATTCCCGTTTTCTCTCCTCAATTGCTTTTTTGATAGAAAGACTGATTTTACCCTTATCATCCACTTTAATAACCTTGACCCTGACCGAATCTCCTTGCTTTAAATGCTCATTTACGTCTTTAACATAATCAGAAGCAATCTCAGATATATGAACGAGACCCGTCTTCCCCTCAGGCAAAGAAACAAATGCTCCAAATGGCATAATGCTGACTACTTTGCCCTCTAAAATAATGCCGACCTCAAAAGACATACAGAACCGTTTCCTCCTTAACGAAATTATATGGCATAATATTAAAATATTTTACTGACCGGAGACATCAATGAAAACCTTCTCATTCTCCCTAATAAGCCCCAGCTTGTCTCTGGCCACTTTTTCTATATATTCGTCGGTATTTACTTTATACTTCATGGCATCAACTTCACCGGCACGTTTTTTTTCATATTCAATTTGTGCATTCAACTGTTCAATTTTTCTCTTATTTTCAGCAATCTTAGGTTGTTCCAAAAATGTTTTTACCAACATAAAGGATATCAGCACAAAAACCCCGACACCCCACAGAGATATCTTCCTTCCGCTTTTTTTTCTATGTTTTTTCACGGAACCTCTCTCCCCTTTTACGGCTATGTCCCAAATACGCTTCATCGGCATCAATATAAGCTTTTTTAAATAGGCAAAGCCTCTTATTACTTTCTGAAAAACAAACAGTAATGATTCTCTCAAAATTTTATACAAAAAACAAAGCGGTGTCAAGATAATTTTGAAAATATAAGACAAAAATTCTATGACTTTTATGAGCACCCATATTACTTTTTCACTTAATATCAAAAAGTACATTAAAATGCCTATGAAAAGTCCTATAAACTCATACCACCTGAGTTGACCGCTGTTAATATAAACAATTCCCCCGAATATTAAAATGGCAGTCATAATCCAAAATATAAAATCAGTTATGGCAACTGCCCCTGCTCTTAGACTTACCAAACGCCGAAGAACCCTAAACAAATCAAATAAAAGTCCGGACGCTGCCCCCAGCAAAACCATCGCAAGAAAAATATAAGTCTCGTTTTCTATCGAAATCCCCAAAATAAACACCTCTTCTCAAGCAGCTTACCAAAATACCGATTATAAAAAAGCCGGTTTTTACAAAAAACCGGTTTTATCCCGCAAACATCAAAATTATTTGACAACAGATTTTGCTTTTATCAAAAGTTATCGTGTACTCTTTTCATTCTACTTGAATAACTTGCTGAAAAAGCCTGCACCCCTTTTCCCGATATCTCGATCTGAATATTCACATACATTAATGTTTCCTTCAATTATGATTTCTCCGCTTTCCACATTTAGCTTATTTATGTGAAGCCCGTTTCCTTTTATAGTCAAAACACCCATGTTGCTTATCAGTACAACGACCTCTTCCGTAAAATTTGCCACATCCTCCACACCTGTTATGGAAAGCTTTTCACGGTTCTCCATGCTTAGAGAATGTGAAATCTGGGTAATCGGCTGCTTTATTTGTATTCGTCTTTCTTCTAAAGGCATAATAAAAACCCCTCTCGGCAATATTGATATACAAGATATATATATTGCCTGAGAAGAGCTTTTATGCTATCTAATTTTTGAGAAATAACGAACAAAATTAATTTATTACCTTGTAAAGAGATGAAGCGTCATTTTTCATTACATGCTCGGCTATTGACAAAACTTGAATTTTAATAACCTTCTCTCCCATTTTGATTTCCAAGATATCATTTTCCTTCACATCATAAGATGCCTTTACAACTTTTCCGTTTGCAAGAATTCTTCCCTGATCGCACGCCTCATTGGCAATTGTACGTCTTTTAATAATGCGTGATACCTTTAGATATTTATC
The DNA here is from genome assembly GCA_026418715.1 of Clostridia bacterium. GTDB lineage: Bacteria > Bacillota > Clostridia > UBA1381 > UBA1381 > SKW16. The sequence continues at coordinate 10,067 of JAOAAV010000062.1, read as the reverse complement.
TATTCTCATGCTGTCCTCCGAAATAAGCAAAAAAATCAGGCCTGCAGCCTGATTTTTATATCATTTATTTATTTACTGCATCCTTAAGTGCCTTTCCTACCTTAAACGCAGGAACCTTCGAAGCCGGAATGTCAATCTCTTCACCTGAACGCGGGTTTTTACCTTTTCTTGCTCCTCTTTCTCTTACCTCAAAAGTGCCAAATCCTACTAGTTGCACTTTTTCTCCCTCGGACAATGCGGTAGTAATGGTAGACACAACAGCATTGAGCGCCTTTTCCGCGTCTTTCTTTGACATTTCCGCATTTTCTGCAAGAGCAGCAATTAATTCCGTTTTGTTCATTTTAAAATCCTCCTTAAAGATAGTTTTTTATTTCGTCTGTTGTAAAGACCTTCCAGTACTAAAGAAAAATTTCCTCATTTCAGTTGTTTATTTTATTACAAAGAATGCATAGTGTCAAGTGTTTATTTATTAATTTTAATGAATTGTGCATTATTTTCCAAAGTGTTATTTTATTAACGATATTGTGCTACATCTTTCTTGTTTTTTGCAGCTATAAAGGTATCTTGAATACAGGTTTTTACATATAAATCCCCCCTTAATTAGAAATATTATTCACATAATCACATACATTCGCAAGCCTGCATTTTTGGTATGAAATCAGCATTTTTAAATATTGCTATTTTACAGTGTTGATAGTATAATTACAGGGGATTGTTTATTATCAATTTTAGTATGGAGGTCAAGATGATTAATAGAAGCAAAATTGGCGAAGAATGCGGCGTTTTTGCAATATATGACCCGAGGGGCGGCTGTGCGCAAAGCACTTATTACGGGCTTTATGCACTTCAGCACAGAGGTCAGGAAAGCTGTGGCATTGCAGTAAACTGCAACCGCGATATTCATCATTATAAGGATATGGGGCTCGTAAACGAGGTATTTAATCAGGATATAATAGACAAGCTTAAAGGTACAATGGCGGTGGGACATGTGCGTTATTCCACAACTGGGGAAAGTCTTCGTGAAAATGCTCAGCCCCTGGTTTTAAGATATGTAAAGGGGAACATTGCCCTTGCGCACAACGGAAACCTTGTAAATAAAGATGAATTAACCGAGGAGTTGAGCAAAACAGGGGCTATTTTTCAAACAACAACCGATACTGAAACTATTGCTTACATGATTGCTAAGGAACGGTTGACCGCGGGAAGCATTGAAAAAGCAGTTGCAAATACAATGGAAAAGCTTATCGGCGCTTTTTCCCTTATTGTGATGAGTCCGAGAAAACTGATCGCTGCCCGCGATCCTTGGGGATTTCGTCCTCTTTGCATGGGAAGGAAGGATGAGGCGATTGTTTTTGCTTCCGAAACCTGTGCTCTCGACAGCATCGGCGCAAAATTTGTTCGTGATATTGACCCAGGGGAAATTGTAGTCGTGGAGAATGGGAATGTATTTACCATTGATGATTACAAAAATACCAAAAAATCCAGTATGTGTATTTTTGAATATATCTACTTCGCCCGTCCGGACAGTACGATCCAAGGTCAGACCGCTCATGATTCAAGAGTGCTTGCTGGAAGATTTCTAGCTCAGGAGTATCCAGTAGAAGCTGATGTTGTAATCGGTGTCCCAGATTCAGGGATAAGCGCTGCTCAAGGATATGCCATGGAGTCGGGCATACCGTATGGCTTGGGATTTATTAAAAATAAGTATATTGGAAGAACCTTCATTCAGCCTTCGCAATCTATGCGTGAGAATGCCGTAAGAATTAAGCTGAATGTGCTCAAAAGCACGGTTTGCGGCAAAAGAGTAGTTATGGTGGACGATTCAATAGTAAGAGGGACAACATCCAAACGAATCGTCAACCTTCTTCGTGAAGCAGGCGCAAAAGAGGTTCATGTGCGTTCATCCGCACCACCGTTTATGTGGCCCTGCTATTTCGGAACCGATGTCCCTTCGCGTGATCAGTTGGTTGCCTGCAACCATACAATGGATGAAATCAGAAACTTGCTTAATGCAGACAGCTTGGGATTTTTAAGCATTGAAGCTCTTCATAAAATTGCGCCGAATGCAAATTGCGGTTTTTGCGATGCATGTTTTTCAGGAAATTATCCGGTGGATGTCAGCAGGCGGAGTCCGTCCGGCGACGTATGCTCGGGTATCGAGACTGATTAAGCCAACAGGGGAGATATTATGAAAAATGGTTTGTATTTGCCAGGTGATACGGATTTGTATTGCATAACAGCGGAGGAATATTCAAACGGAAGAAGCAATATCGAGGTTGTAAGTGATATTATCGAAAGCGGCGTAAAAATTATTCAATACAGAGAAAAAGACAAATCTTTAAGAGAAAAATATGAAGAGTGCAAAATTATTCGTCAGATGACAAAAAAGGCTGGTGTGACATTCATTGTCAATGACCATGTGGACCTTGCGATGATTGTAGCTGCTGACGGTGTGCATATCGGTCAGGATGATTTGCCGCTTGGTGAGGTTCGCAAGCTTGTGGGCGATAAAATTATAGGCATTTCCACACATTCTCCCGATCAGGCGCAAAAAGCCGCGTATGACGGAGCAGATTATATAGGTGTAGGACCTATTTTCCCGACAAAAACGAAAAAAAATGTCTGTGATGCCGTGGGGCTTGAGTATCTTGACTATGTGGTTGAAAATATGAGCATACCTTTCGTCGCAATCGGAGGCATCAAGGAGCACAATGTTGAGGATGTTATTCTGCGTGGAGCGGGCTGTGTGGCTATGGTAACTGAAATTGTGGGAGCAAAGGATATACCCGGGTTAATACACTCTATAAGATTGAAGATGGGAACGGCACAATGGTAAAGAAACTTCTCACTATAGCAGGCTCAGATCCTTCAGGCGGAGCAGGCATTCAGGCGGATATGAAAACCTTTTGCGCACTCGGCTGCTACGCAATGAGTGTGGTTTGCTCCGTTACGGCTCAAAATACAACAGGGGTTTTCTCTGTTTCAGATGTCCCCGTGCCAACAGTCAAAGCACAGCTTGAGGCCGTATTTTCGGATATCGGCGCTGATGGGGTAAAAATCGGTATGGTATCTAATGCTGGTATTATCGAGGCGATAGCAGACGCATTAATAAGGTATATGCCAAAACATATCGTGCTTGATCCTGTGATGATGTCCACAAGCGGGCATCCGCTTTTAAAAGAAGATGCGATTTCCGCTTTGATAAAAAATCTCATGCCCCTTTCCGAAATAGTTACTCCTAACCTTTCAGAAGCGGAGATGCTTTCTGAAATTCAAATAAAAGCAGAAGCAGATATCCTCAAAGCCCTTTGTAAAATTCGTAATATGGGAGCAAAAAATGTACTAATAAAGGGTGGGCATTTAAGCGGCAGGCCGATTGACACGCTTTTATGTAATGATAAAATATATAAATTTTCATCAGAACGCATAAATACCGTAAACACTCATGGCACAGGCTGTACGCTGTCATCGGCAATTGCCGCATTTTTGGCTCAAGGCGATGATGTTTGCGGCGCAGTAAGAAAAGCAAAGGATTATTTGCTCGGAGCACTAAAAAATTCATATCCTATAGGACTCGGTCACGGACCGGTAAATCACTTTTGGAAAAGTTTTTAAGGTGTTTGTGACGGTTTGGAAGGTGTACATTTACTTATTTGCATACTTGTTTACTTTTACAAAAAGATTAATATATTTAATCTTCCTTTGTCTGCAATTTACTTCACTTTAAAAATAGTCGGAAAAGTCTTAAGTAACCAGTTAGATTTTGAACCTAAAATCATCTGGCTTTATTATATTCAAATAAACGATTTTCTATCCGCTTTAATTTTCCAAAGTAGCCCTCCACGCAAATAAAAAACTCGCAAGGCTTTATGCCATGCGAGTTTTCAATGGAGCTGATAACGCGATTCGAACGCGCGACCTCATCCTTACCAAGGATGTGCTCTGCCTACTGAGCTATATCAGCACACTAAACCTTTTGATGAAGAAACTGCCTGAAACAGTGACAAATCCGATAAAATTCGTCACTTAAAACATAAGCAAGAAAGTGCACAAAACCAGGCTTTTCAAATGTGATGACCAAGTTGACAAAGTTCGCCGCCCTTATCGAGGAAAATCTCCATCTGTCAAGACAACAAAAAATCAACAGTACTATTATAAACGAAAATAAGCGGCTTGTCAATGTTTTTATATGAAAAAGCAAGGCTTTTAAATTGTGGTGTTGAATACAACACCCGTAATATTTAATCTTGATCCTCCTTTCTTGACAATAAACAAAATATACTGATATAATCACGTTATATATGGAGGGATCCCATGAAACACAAGATTTTGAATATTTTAAAAACGAATAACGGCCATATTTCAGGTGAAACTATCAGTGAAAGGCTTGGCATATCACGCTCCGCCGTGTGGAAATACATCAACAAACTGAAAGAAGAAGGATATATCATTGATTCCGTCACAAATAAAGGCTATAAGCTTGTTGGGCTTCCGGATATTCTTTCATCGGAAGAAATTAAAGACGGACTTGCTACAAGTTTTGTAGGTCAGACAGTGTATTTTTTTCCTGAAACCGACTCTACAAATAACTGTGCAAAAGCTCAGGCAAACAGTGCCGACGGCAGCCTGTTCATCACTGAGAAGCAAAATTCAGGCAAAGGCAGACTCGGAAAAAGTTGGTCATCTCCTTACGGCACAGGAATATGGATGTCTATTTTGCTAAAACCTGATATTCTTCCGTCACAAGTGCCAAAGCTTACGCTTGTTGCAGGGCTTGCCGTTTGCAATGCATTGAAAAAATCTGATATAAACGCACAAATAAAGTGGCCTAATGATATCGTAATAAACGGAAAAAAAGTATGCGGCATCCTTACCGAAATGTCCGCAGAGATAGAAAAGGTAAATTTTGTGATATGCGGTATCGGTGTAAACGTAAATACTGAAAACTTTCCCAATGATATTTCTCAAACAGCCACTTCCATCTTTATAGAGACCAAACAAAAGCAAAACAGAAAAAAAATTTTGCAGGATATACTATATGAATTTGAGGATATGTATCTTATTTTCCTTAATCAAGGAATCGCCTCTCTGCTTCCTGCTTATAAAGAAAACTGCGTCACTCTTAACAAAATTGTAAGTGTGATATTTAGGGATAAAACAATTACTGCAGAAGCGATAGATATTGATGAGGATGGTTCGTTGATAATTTTTCATAATGGCAGCAGGCTGGCTGTAAATTCTGGAGAAGTATCTGTTCGAGGAATATACGGATATGCTTAATAGATTTTTATTAGCACTCATTGCTGGTGAGTGCTAATTTTGTGTTGACAAATGTTCCTTTAAGTATTAAAATAATTACGTAAATTATAAGTTGCAAGGAGTGGTTTATATAATGTCGAAAGGCAATATTTCAGTATCGGAAAATATTTTCCCCATCATAAAGAAGTGGCTTTATTCCGACAAGGATATTTTCTTGAGAGAATTGGTTTCCAACGGCTGCGATGCCATTACCAAGCTTAAAAAGCTGTCGTCTCTCGGAGAAGCTGAAATTGAGGATAATCCGCAGTACAAAATTGAAATTACCTGCGACAAAGATAATAAGAAGCTTATCATTTCCGATAACGGCATCGGAATGACTGCTGAAGAGATTGACAAATATATCAACCAAATTGCCTTCTCCGGTGCGGCGGATTTTTTGGAAAAGTATAAGGACAACTCTGACGATAATGCGCAGATTATAGGACATTTCGGGCTTGGTTTTTATTCGGCATTTATGGTTGCCGAAAAGGTTCAAATTGACACTTTATCTTATATAGACGGAGCAGCTCCTGTAAAATGGGAATGCGACGGCAGTATGGAATATGAAATTTCCGAAGGCAGCCGCACAACACGCGGAACCACAATCACTCTCTTTATTGCAGAAGACAGCAAGGAATTTTTAGAAGAATATACTGTTCGCTCCGTTTTGAACAAATACTGCTCTTTTCTGCCTGTAGAAATATATTTTTATACAAATGGCAAGGAAGAATCAGATGACGCCGAAAATAAACCGATAAATGATACGGTACCGTTATGGATGAAGAATCCAAAAGATTGCACGGATGAAGATTATAAAGCCTTCTACACAAAGGTATTTATGGATTTTACCCCGCCTCTTTTCTGGATTCATTTGAATGTTGATTATCCTTTCAATTTAAAAGGTATACTCTATTTCCCGAAACTCACTCATGAATTAAACGGCGCCGAAGGACAGATCAAGCTTTACAACAATCAAGTATTTGTGGCGGATAATGTAAAAGAGGTCATTCCTGAGTTTTTGATGCTTTTAAAGGGTGTAATAGATTGTCCGGATCTTCCGCTCAATGTGTCGAGAAGCTTTCTGCAAAATGACGGTTATGTAAAAAAAATTTCCGCACATATTACCAAAAAAATTGCGGACAAACTCACCGAACTTTATAAAAAAGAACGTGACAATTACAATACCTATTGGGATGATATCCACATATTTATAAAGTACGGATGTATGCGCGATGAAAAGTTCTATGAAAAGGTAAAGGATATTTTAATTTATAAGAATACCAATGGAAACTATGTGGGGTTGCATGAATATCTTGAAGGCAAAAATGATAAAAATGTATACTATGTTTCTGACGAAAAGCAGCAGGCTCAGTACATTAATATGTTTAAAGAGCATAATCTCGACGCCCTTATTTTGCCAACAATGATAGATACTCACTTTATTTCGTTTATCGAAATGAAGGAGGACGGTGTAAGATTTAAACGTATTGATTCCAATTTATCAGATATTTTGACTGACGATAAAAATAATAATGAAGAAAAAAACAAAGCGCTTTGTGATTTGTTTAAAAAAACTTTAAATATAGAAGATTTGAAAATAGAAGTGCAAGGCTTGAAAAACGCCGAAATACCGGCTGTTATTTTGCTCTCGGAAGAATCAAGACGTATGCGTGAAATGTATAAAGCCTACGGACAGAGTATGGCTTCCATGACAGCCATGTTCAAAGATGAGTTTACTCTTGTATTAAATAGCAGCAACCCACTTATCCAAAAGCTTGACGGTTTAAATGATGAAGATAAAAAACTTGCCTGCGAGCATATTTATGATCTTGCAATGATAAGCCATAAACCGCTTGACGGCGAACATATGACAAAATTTATTGAGAGAAGTAATTTGCTTTTGAATAAGCTGTTTTAAACTTAGCAATTGCAATGCTTGGAAAATTTAGAGCACGGAAAAACAGGTGTTACTGATTTTATTCAATAACACCTGTTTTCCTATATACCTAAAAAATCACTAATACCCTCATTCATAAGTTTTAATATCTCAAGAAAGCCTCGTCTTTTTCCTAATTTCCTGCACCACCGAAAAGACGAAACAATAACTGAAAGTCTTGCTTTTTTACCAAAAATAGCGGCATGGAGCGCACCTTTATCAAAAAAATACTTGCTGTTAAACCCATTAAACCAGGTAGACGCACTGCAATCGGTTTCCGCTATCTGGGTTGACGACATATAAACTTCAGCGCCTCTGCGCAACAAATCTGTAAGAAATATGGTATCCTCTCCGCTCCCATATCTGGCCCCTCCGCCAAACAGCAAAGAAAACCATACGTTTTTTTTCAACAAACATTCCCGCCTTACTGCCAATCCTACAATTCCATACCTCATTGCATGTACAAATCTCATACGCCTGTTTTTGCGAATTATATGTACTGGGCGATCCGAATTTTTCACATCTACTCTGAAAAGAAAGGCATCAGCCTCGGGCCGTTTTGTGAAGGCATCCTGAATAATCTCCTCATATCCATCCACAAACACACAATCCTCATCTGCAAACACGCAAATGTCACCTGACGAATTTATAATCCCCTGATTGCGGCTGCGACCAATACCACGTTCATCGAAAGAATAAAATTTCACATTTTTCCTTCCTATAACTCCTTCTATCCTTTCACAAACATCACACTGATTAATAATTACGGCATCCGTCTGCAAATTCATTTCGTAATAAATATCAAGATTGTCTCTGTGCATAGCGGATACCAACACTTCAACCCTCATATCCCACATCTTTTCCTCTTATGTTTAAGCTTGGCAAAAACAAAGTATAAGCATATCAAGAAAGCATTGTTATATTTAAGTATTCTTCTAAAAAGCGGCAACATTTCAACCTCGTCATAAAAACGAAATACTTCCTTGTACTCTCTGCTTTTCAATATACCACCAAGTACAGACATTTTGCAAAACATCGATTCATCGGAATTCATGCAATACAATCGAATTGCAAACAAAAACTCCTCCAATATTGCTTTGCAAACAAATTCATACGCCTCTTTGCCGCAGCCGAATTTATCTAAAACCTGAATAAACTCTCTATATGTTGCTTGAATTGAACAAAATCTTGATCTTTGAGGAGCGGTATGCAATGTGTTTTCCGGAGCCAAATAATAAGTGTAAAGCGGCTCGTTGACCACAACAATATTGTGCATATACCTTGCATACTGCAAATTAAACAACAAATCCTCTCCGCTTATATGCCTGCATCCGAAAAACAAATTATTCCTCAAAAGGATTCGGGCATCATATAATTTATTTCCCACGCTTGCCAATAAATTGTTCTCATGCAGGATAACAACAAAACGCATATCCATGCTTAAAACATTTTTTTCCGTTTTCACAATTTTATCATTTATTTTAAGAATTCTACCTTGACTGTCTAAAACCAAAACTTTCATTCCGGTGACAACGAGAGCATCAGAATTTTGTTCTGCCGACATATGCATCTTTTCTATGAAATCCTCATAAATTGTATCATCACAATCCAAAAATGTTATATATCTGCCTCTGGCAATCCTTATCCCTGCATTCCTTGCCTCGGATGCCCCGCAGTTCTCCTGCTCAATGAAAACAATATTATTACATTGACTCTGTAGCATACGGCATATCTGCCCGCTGTTATCCTCGGAACCGTCATTTACTATTATAATCTCAATATTGCGGTAAGTCTGATTTAATATGCTCTCTATACACCTTTTGATAGTCTTCTCACCGTTGTAAACAGGAACGATTACAGTAACCAAATCTTCCATATCTTCATTGGCTATCCAATTTGCTTCTGTCTTCCCTGCTGTTCATATCCACAACTTTGCTCTTTGTAAACGAACAAGCAGCCCTCGTTATTTCATAATATGCCCAGTGACCTATGCTGTTTCCGGCTTCATCCACACTTCCCGGAGGCAAAAACGGTTCTCCGTCCTCATTCCAGACAAATGGACAATCTCCATCAGAAACCACATAACCATTTTCCTCAGTACGACCTATGATTCGATTAAACATCGCCACAAACTCTGCCCTTGTCATAAAATCATCAGGCTTTATAAGACCATTGTCCCCTTGCCATAGACCGGTATCAACTAAAGCTTTTATATACTTGTAAAACTTATGATCTTTAGTAATATCAGGGAAAGAAAGCTCGCCATCCTCATACGGCAATCTAAGACAGAAAGCAACCATCTTTGCAACCTCTCCGCGCGTAATTCTGGCAGCGGGAGAAATTTTGCGTTTTTCACCGGTTCCATCATCAGGATTATATACCCCAATATATGTCATATACTCTAACGCAGAATAACTCCAGTCATCCTCGCTTATATCCGAATATGAAGGTTCATCGGGTTTTTTATAACCGCCTCGCGCGTTGTTTTGCACAAGCAACCTATTAATCAAAACCGCAGCTTCCTGCCTCGTTACAGGCATATCAGCTCCTACCCAGTTATCCGTGTACCCATACAGATAGGCGGCATAGGTAGTTAATTTAATTTGAGAACCACTGGGGATATCGTTACTGGGTACCAAATCGGTAACAGTCATCGGCTCAACCGTTGGCGCAACCGTCGGTGTAACCGTTGGCGCAACCGTCGGTGTAACCGTTGGCGTAACCGTCGGTGTAACCGTTGGCGTAACCGTCGGTGTAACCGTTGGCGTAACCGTCGGTGTAACCGTTGGCGTAACCGTCGGTGTAACCGTTGGCGTAACCGTCGGTGTAACCG
>JAOAAV010000078.1 GCA_026418715.1 Clostridia bacterium | reverse complement strand
TCTGTATCTATTCCGAGTGATGATATATACGGAATGAGTGCTTCATTTATTTCAAATACCGCCTGAACGCGCGCTTTTTTCTCTCCATATCTGACTAAATCCTTATTTGTGCGGGCACCCAAAATCAAATTGATTGAATCTATGATAATAGATTTGCCCGCACCTGTTTCTCCTGTCAAAACGCTCATTCCATCTTTTAGGTCAATATTTAGTTTTTCAATCACCGCAATATTTTCGATATCTAAATGAATCAGCATTTGTCTACCTCTGTTTTCTGCTAACGCAACCTAAAAATTTTATCCAGCTTTTGAGCAACAACTCTTGCTTTTTCCCCATTTTCAGCAATGATTAAAACAGTATCATCCCCCGCAACAGATCCTAAAATTTCTGTTTTCATGGCGGAATCAACCGATGCCGCAACCGCCGGAGCCATTCCGGGAAACGTTTTTACAACTACGGTATGAAGCGCAAAATCAATACTCACAACAGCATCCGAAAACATGGAAATATGCTTTTCGGATTCAAGCCTGTTTGCATCCGCAACGGCATATTTGTAAATATTGCCCTGCACCGGTATTTTAATCAGTCCAAGCTCCTTAATATCTCGTGATACGGTCGCTTGTGTGACACGAAAGCCTTCGTTCAAAAGCTCTTCAAGGAGCATTTCCTGAGTCTGAATCTCCTTTGTACTTATGATGTTTATTATTTTATTCTGCCTCTTATACTTCATAACTACCTCAAATTTTTCTATGAAAGCTTCATTATTAGCGTATCATAAAAAGAACGGTTGTGTATTTTTATAAGCTTCGTTGCATAATTTGATTTGGTTATGACAACCTTATCCCCATACTTTATATGTGCCTGAACCTCTCCGTCAACGCACACTGCAGCTTCATACAGGTAATTTTCGTGAAAGTGAAGGGTAATTGTTTTTTCTGCGGACATAATTGCCGCCCTTGCGGTAAGCATATGCGGGCATACGGGCGTGGCGATAAAAAGCTCCATCAAAGGGTCTACCACAGGCCCACCCGCCGCCAGCGAATATGCCGTAGAACCCGTAGGCGTCGCGATAATCATCCCATCCGCCTTATATGTATTTACAAGCTCATCATCGGAATACAGCTTGATATGTGTAAGCTTTGATTCAATGTATTTCGATATTACAACATCATTTAGCGCATGATATTTGCCTTGTAAAAAATTATTTTTATAAATTTCCACCTGCATCATCATACGGCTTTGAATTATATAATCATCAGACAAAAGCCTTTCCATGGCATTTTCAATATGCTCAATTTCAACTTCGGACATAAAGCCTATCGTGCCCAAATTTACACCTAAAATCGGCACACCGCATTTTGCGCAGCTTTCCGCAACCTTTAAAATCGTTCCGTCCCCACCCAAAACAATAACAACATCCGCAATATCAAAAATATTTTGTTCTGAAAATATTACGGGCAGATTGCTGCTTTGATAGCGCTTTTCCATGTAAAGTTCCGCCTTGCCAGATAAAAAATCGACAATTTTCTTTGCGTAAACAAGACCTATATCTTTTTGTATATTCGGCATGACAGCTATTTTTTTCATTCAATGCCTCCATTTCATCCGCATATTAAGTATAATTATACAATACTATTTATTATATTTCAAGGGATATATTGATTTCATATTTTTTTTGTGATATCATGGTCAAGAGATGCTTTGAGCACGAAATATTGTTGGTTGCACATTGTCATTTCAAAGTTTTATACATAAATACAAAACAAGGAGTGAAGGTTATGCCTGCAACTTTTAAAGGCGGACTTCATATTGAAGATTTTAAGGATTTTACCAATAAGCTCCCAATAAAAAAACTCAGCGACTGCGGTCAGCACATTTTCCCTTTGCAGCAGCATATCGGAGCGCCTCTTGAAGCGGTTGTAAAGGTTGGAGATTATGTAAAGGTCGGTCAAAAAATTGCTGACAGCAGCGCTTTTGTTTGCGCACCGCTTCATAGCTCCGTTTCGGGAACCGTAACGGATATAAAGCCGTTTATTCATCCGTCGGGAGCTGTTGTAACGTCAATTGCGATAGAGAACGATTTTCTCTATAACATAAGCGAAAGTGTCATTCCAAAAGGCGATCCTACAAATTACACACCCGAGCAAATTATCGCAATCATTCGCGATGCGGGTATTGTCGGGCTTGGCGGGGCAGGTTTTCCAACTCACGTAAAACTGTCACCTCCTCCAGATAAGAAAATCACGCATGTTATTGTAAACGGAGCGGAATGCGAACCATATCTTACCTCCGATCACAGACGTATGCTTGAGTCGCCGGATATGATCTTGTATGGCTTAAAAATCGCAATGCGAGTTCTCGGTCTGTCAAACGGATATATCGGAATTGAAACAAACAAAGCCGATGCCATCAAAACAATGACAGCCGCTGCGGACGCATATAAGGGAGTGAAAATCATTCCCTTGAAAACAAAGTATCCGCAGGGTGCGGAGAAACAGCTAATTAAAGCAATTACAAAAAGGAGTGTCCCGTCTAAAGGGCTTCCTGCCGACGTGGGCGTGATTGTTCTGAATATTGATACCGTGACTGCAATTGCCAATGTATTTAAAACCGGAATGCCTCTTACAAGCCGCATTGTCACGGTTTCTGGAGACTGCGTAAAAGAGCCAGGCAATTTCGAGGTGCCTTTGGGTGTTCCGTTTAGGCATATTTTTGAAAATGCAGGTGGCTTTATGAAGGAACCGCGCAAGATTATCATGGGAGGGCCAATGATGGGCATAGCTCAATTTTCGCTTGATGCTCCGTCAATAAAAACCACTTCCGCTCTTTTGGCTCTTTCAGATGTCGGCAAAACCTATGATGACATCTCACCATGCATTCGCTGCGGGAAATGTGTAAATTCCTGCCCCATGCACCTGATGCCGCTTTATCTTAATAAGGCAGTGTCGGAAGGTGATTTGGAAACTGCTGAAAAATACAACATATTAGATTGCATTGAGTGCGGCATATGCTCTTATTTGTGTCCCGGCAGGCAAAACCCGCTGCAGCACATTAGAGTAGCAAAGCAGCAAATCATTGAAAAATCCCGTAAAAGCTAAGGAGGAAAGTTATGCAAGAGCAAAAGTTTGTAGTGTCATCCTCTCCGCATATTCACTCAGAGGAATCTGTAAGTTCCATCATGTTTGACGTGCTTACTGCTCTGATTCCCGCTTCAGTTGCAGGAATCTATTTTTTCGGATATCGTGCGGCAATTGTTTTATTGACCGCTGTCGTATCGTGCGTCGCTTTTGAGGCTATATACCAATATTTTATGAAAAAAAGAATAACGGTAAATGACTTAAGTGCCGCTGTAACAGGTCTTTTAATTGGGCTCAATATGCCGCCGTCAATTCCTCTTTGGATGGTGGTTATCGGCTCGGCATTTGCCATTGTTATTGTAAAGCAGCTCTACGGCGGGCTTGGAAAAAACTTTATCAATCCGGCCCTTGCGGCTCGTTGCTTTATGCTTATTGCATGGGCAAGTGCCATGACTACATATGTAACCCCATTCATGGGATACGGCATTGACGCCGTAAGTTCTGCCACACCTCTTGCCGTTTTAAAGGGAGTGTCCGAAGGGGCTCTGCCATCCCTTAGAAATTGTTTTTTTGGAATAAAGCCAGGCAGCATAGGAGAAACATCGGCAGTTATGCTTTCCATCGGATTTATTTATCTGCTTGTGCGTAAAGTTATAGATTTTAAAATCCCTGCGGCATATATCATAGTTTTCTCCGTGCTGACCTTCATGTTCGGAAAAACTCCCTATGATGCGACTTATACATTATATCACATTTTGACCGGCGGACTGCTTTTGGGAGCCTTTTTCATGGCAACCGACTATACCACAACACCTACAACGCCGCTTGGTCAGATTATTTTCGGAGCGGGCTGCGGAATATTGACTTTTGTCATCCGTCAGTTCGGCGGATATCCCGAAGGCGTATCCTTTTCCATTTTGCTTATGAATGTGGTTACACCTCTGATAGACAGGTATACAGTACCTAAAAAATTCGGGGAGGTGGCAAAAAATGTCAGATAAAAACAATCAAACCGAAATCATCAAAACAGGCACAATTTTGTTTTTGATTACGGCGGTTGCGGCGTTTGCGCTGGCAATCGTAAACAGCGTCACGGCCCCAGTCATTGAGGGCAATAACGCTAAAAAACAAGCCGCCGCAATGAAAAACGTACTGAAAGATGCGGCAGAGTTTTCTCAGCTTACCCTTGACAGTCAGATTGACAAGTCGGTATCCGCAATATATTCAGCAAAAAATGCACAAGGAGATCTGGTTGGTGTATGCGTATCCGTTACTTCAAGCGGATATGGCGGCGATATTGATATGATTGTTGGAGTGAGTACAGATAAAAAAGTAACAGGCGTAGACATTATAAGCCAGTCAGAAACTGCAGGCTTAGGGACAAAGGCAGCAGAGCCCGCTTTTAAGGATCAATATATCGGAAAAGGGAAAATAGATAAGGTTGTGAAAAGCGGAGCTAAAGAAAATGAAATCGACGCCATTTCAGGCGCCACAATCACCTCAAAAGCTGTCACAAAAGGAGTTAACACCGCTGTTTCGGCTGCAGAGGAAGTTTTGGCAAAGGAGGCGCTAAAATGAATACAAATAAAAATTTATCGGTTGTTATAAATGGACTTGTAAAGGAAAACCCTACCTTTGTTCAGCTTCTTGGAATGTGTCCGACTTTGGCTGTAACAACAAGCCTTAAAAACGGTCTTGGAATGGGGCTTTCTGCCGCTGCGGTATTAACAGCTTCAAACGTTTTAATTTCACTTCTCAGAAAGCTTATCCCTTCAAAGGTTCGTATTGCCGCTTACATTGTTATTATTGCAGCTTTTGTAACTTTGGTGCAAATGAGCCTTAATGCCTTCTTTCCAGATTTGGCAAGTCAATTGGGCATTTTTATACCTCTTATCGTGGTAAACTGCATCATTCTTGCAAGAGCAGAGGCCTTTGCTTCAAAAAACGATGTACTGTCTTCAGCTCTTGACGGTATCGGCACAGGACTTGGCTTTACGGCTGCATTATGCATCATTTCTACCGTAAGAGAATTCTTCGGGTTCGGCACTATATGGGGCATTTCAATATATGCGGATAAAATAGCTCCAATTGCTATTGTTACAATGCCGCCCGGAGGCTTTATAGTACTTGGCCTCTTGATTGCCCTCATAAATTATATTGCGGCGAAAAGGAAAGGAGATAAAGCTTCATGAAACAAGCATTTGCAATTGTGCTTTCCGCTATTTTAACACAAAATTTCGTTCTCGTGAAATTCTTGGGGATCTGCCCTTTTCTCGGTGTTTCCAAAAAAACAGAAACTGCAGCAGGTATGGGAATGGCAGTAACATTTGTCATGGCGATTGCCTCAATGATTACATATGCGACAAATCATTTTCTGCTTGTCCCCCTGCATCTTGAATATCTGCAAACAATTGCATTCATTTTGATTATAGCGGGCCTTGTTCAGTTTGTGGAAATGTTTGTGCAAAAATCAATGCCGTCTCTTTATAACGCTCTTGGCATCTATCTTCCGCTTATTACCACAAACTGTGCGGTTTTGGGCGTGGCTCTTTTGAATGTGCAAAATGAATATAACTTTATTTATTCACTTTTATACGGTACCTGTGCGGCACTTGGATTTTCTCTTGCCATATTTTTGTTTGCAGGCATTCGTGAACTTATTAATGAAAAAGACATTCCCAAGCCTTTTCAAGGCTTTCCCATAGCCCTTGTGACAGCAGGTCTTATGGCGATTGCTTTCATGGGTTTTTCGGGATTTAGCATATAGGAGGTAGATAAAATGTATTCTATCATATCAGCCGTCGCCGTTGTAGGCGGAACAGGTCTTGTTTTCGGGTGTCTGCTTGCATATGCCTCCATAATTTTCGAAGTGAAAAAAGATCCGCGTTCGTCCCAAATTTTAGAAATACTACCCGGAGCCAATTGCGGCGCCTGCGGATATGCAGGCTGCAGTGCTTATGCGTCGGCAGTGGCGGAAGGAGGCGCCCCTGTAAATGCCTGTTCTGTGGGAAAAGATGCCGTTGCGGAAAAAATCGCCGATATTATGGGCGTGAAGGCGGAGAAGGTCGAAAAGAAGATTGCTAAAGTACTTTGCAATGGAAACTGCAATCATGCCAAATATAAATACGAATATTTTGGGATTGAAAACTGTATTGCGGCAGCAAAGCTTGCCGGCGGTGCCAAAACTTGCCATACAGGCTGTTTGGGGCTGGGAACCTGCACTAACGTATGTAAATTCGATGCAATTTCTATCGTTGACGGCATTGCCGTTATCGATCCACAAAAATGTACTGCTTGCGGACTTTGCGTGCAAATATGTCCAAAGCATATCATTGAGTTTGTTCCCGAAAAAAGCACACATTGGGTGCTTTGCAAAAATACGGATAAAGGAGTGTTCACAGGAAAATATTGCGCTGTTGGCTGCATAGGCTGCGGCATATGTGGGAAAAATTGTCCCAAAGACGCAATTCATATTGAAAATAATATCGCAAAAATTGATTACTCAAAATGCATAGGCTGCGGTATATGTGCAATGAAATGCCCCAAAAAAGCGATACACTCTATAAAGGTGTGATTATATGAAAAAATATCTTGTCAGATTTTTCGTCTTTATATTTTGCATCGCCTTACTGTCAGGCTGCGCTGAGTTTCCGGCGGATAAAGGTATTTTGGCAATTCATTATATTGACGTAGGTCAAGCTGACTGCGAATTGCTGCAATTGCCAAACGGGAAAAATATGCTGATTGATGCAGGAAACAATGAAGACGAAAAGACTATAAAAGATTTTTTAAACTCCCTTAAAATTGCAAAGCTTGATTATGTGATCGCCACACACCCCCATGAGGATCATATCGGTTCTCTTGACAAAATAATTGACAGCTACGAAATAGGCGCAATTTATATGCCAAATGTTCAAACCAATACCAAAACCTTTGAGGATGTAATGACATCAATAAAAAATAAGGGTTTGCAAATTAATACAGCCGAAGCGGGAAAAATTATTTTTGATGAGGGAAATCTTAAAGCTGAGCTTTTTGCCCCATGCAGCGAAAGCTACAAGGATATGAACGATTATTCCGCAGTTTTAAAGCTCACCTATAAAAGCAAATCCTTTCTCTTTATGGGAGATGCACAGAAAATATCGGAGCAGGAGATACTCGAAAGAAAATACAATGTTTCGGCAGATGTTATAAAAATAGGTCACCACGGAAGCAACACATCAACTACAAAGGAATTTTTAGACGCTGTAAATCCTGCATATGCAATAATCAGCTGCGGGAAGAATAATGAATATTCCCATCCTGATGCAGATGTCGTAAAACGTTTGACATCCCATGGAGTAAATATCTATCAAACCAACGAACAAGGAACTATTTCATTGGCAAGTGACGGAGAAAACATTGTTTTTGAAAAAGAGCCGTTCATAGTCGGAGGAAAATAAGATGATTGTGACAATTGACCGTTTTGAAGGGGATTTTGCGGTTGTTGAAACTGATAATCGCAAAATATTTCTTATCTCAAAAGAACTTGTCCTTAATGCGCATGAAGGGGATGTTGTTTCAATCGAAATTATGGATAAGGAAACAAAGCGCAGGAAAGAAGAAATATCAAAACTTGCAGATGAATTATTTAAATAAGGAGAAAACATTATGGATGAAACTGTTTTATATGACATTTCGTATGGTTTGTATTTAATTGGCGCAGCATATGAAAATACTCCCACCGGCTGCATCGCAAATACGGTTTTTCAGGTTTCGGCATTTCCTCCAAAAGTTGCGGTAAGCCTGAACCATGATAATTTCACATCGGCATGCATCAAAAACATGATGGAATTTTCTGTGTCCATAGTAACCGAAAATATTGCCCCCGATATAATCTCCAAATTCGGATTTTTTTCGGGGAAGAATACATACAAATTTGAAAACATTGAATACAAAAAGATCATGAATAGTCTGCCTGTTTTGACTCAAAATATTTCGGGCTGGCTGCATTGCAAGGTTGAAAACATTGTAGATATCGGCACTCATGCCATTTTTATAGCGGAAGTCATAGATTCTGAAAGATTGTCAAACGAGCCGCCCATGACCTATGCTTATTATCACAAAAATGTAAAAGGCAAGGCTCCGAAGAATGCACCCACTTATCGTGAGGAACCCAAAAATTTATCTGAAAATATTGAATATGTATGTGAAGTTTGCGGATATGTGTATAAAGGCGGGGATTTTGAAAGTCTACCGGACGACTGGGTATGCCCTGTATGCAAGGTGCCAAAAAGCAGGTTTTCACCTAAAACTTAAGATGATACCAAAATAAAAACAACAGCTCTCATCATAAAAGTATTATATGGCAAACTTTCTATCCCATAATTTTTTCCATTTCTTCTAAAAACGTGGTTGTGATGAAATGAAAAATTCATCACAACCACGTTTTTAACCACACCTATATAACTTAATCTCACAAATTATACTTTTTTGCTTATTATCAAGGGCTTAATTGTGTTCATATCACTCCAAACAAATGCCCTTACAAAACTTCCACTCGTTACATTAACATTATATTGATTGTCTCCCACTATACTTTCGCTTAAATCAATAATCTCCAGTGAAATCATTTCATTATTTTCGTCATATGATGCTACAAGAAGAACATTTCCTGTTGAATCTATCGAATTATTCTTTGTAACTACAACACTATATCCATTATCTGCAGTTTCAATAGACTTAATTTCGTAATCCTCTTTAACTTCAGTTGGTTCTTCATCTGTTGTTGTGACAGTGTATGTCATGCCACTAACTGCATCCGTCAATGTATATATTCCATTATTCCCCTCAAGAACTGCCATTCTTCCGTTTTCATCGGTAACTTTAAGATTTTTTTTCTCTATATCATATCCTATCTCCAGATTTCCATCCTTTATAGGTGTGATTTGGGCAGATAATAATTTATTTTCGTCCCACTTTATATCAACCGTAGCTCCATTTTTTGCTTTAATGCCACTAATTGAGCCTTTATTCCATGCAGCAGGAAGTGCCGGCAATAAATATATAGGGCCTGTTTGACTCTGCATCAGCATTTCCATTATGCCCGCTGTCGAACCAAGATTTCCATCAATTTGAAACGGTGTATGAAAATCAAATAAATTGCCGTATACTTTCTGTGCCAATTGGAATCTTAGCATTTCCAATGCCCCGTCACCATCTAACGTTCTTGCTCTGAGCAGCACCTTAAAAGAACAGCTCCATCCCTTACCATTATCTCCGCGTTTTTCAAGAACCACTCTTGCCCCATTAAGCCAATCAGGTGTATCTCTGGATATAAGATTGCCAGGATATAACCCAACTAAATGCGAAATATGCCTATGATATTGATACCCCATAGCATTTCCGCTTGAATCCGTATTATATGATACTTCACTTGCCCATTCTTTTACTTCGCCATCTCCACCTATTTCTATAGGCATTTGAATATGATTGCGAATTTCTTTCCATTGTTTTACTTTATCTTCATCAATACCTAAAATATTCGCGGCTTCAATACAATAATCAAACAGTCCTGCAATTAATTGCAAATCATATTTTACACCAAGCTCATACGGTCCATTTTCCGGAGAACGTGACGCACCGCTTGTATAATAATATCCATCAGGATAATTTACAGTATCAGTGGTTGTTATCTTAAACTGACTCATATACTGTGTATAAAAGTTTGCGCTTTTTCTCATAATCGGATAAATCTCATTTGCTAAATATTCCGTATCTCCACTTGTCAAATACAAGTCCCATAAATTCTGCATCATAAATGCAGTATTACCGGGAGACTGGATACTGGCACTTCCTGTCATATCCGTTGTCCCGTTTATCGCTTCCTTCGTGTGCATTATGAATACATCATCTCTGTCCTCGGTCGATGCATTTCCATTTACATCTTTCGGTGTAATTCCATATCCGTTTTTAGCAGTAATTCTTCCTGCCGGAATTTGTGACTTAAACCATTCAATAAGTGCTTTGCCGCTTTCAAACAAATTCGCAGTTCCTGCCATCCAATAGTTCATTTCCATATTAATATTTATACAATAGCATGACCCCCATATTTCAGCAACCGATTGACACCATTTTCCTTGTAAATTTGCGGGGAGGGAAGTTTCTCTCGAAGATGATATGAGAAGATATCTTCCATAATTGTAAAAGAGCTCTTCCAAATGTTTGTCAAGCCCGTTATATGCCGTTTCGCTTGTTTTTGTAATCGTACTTGCGGTGTTTTCATCGTCACCTGTGTAGCTTGCACTTACAACACTTGCGTAGGTTGAACGTAGAGTATCGGTTGGTGTCTGACAAATCTCACTGTCGTCCGTCAGGCTGAACTTAACTCTGCCGAAAAGATTTTGATAATCTGAAATATGCTTTGCTTTCATTTCTTCGTATGTTTCATCTGTCGTGTTTGAAAGTCTTGCATTTGCTTTATTAATTGCATATTGTACTCCAAGTTTGCTCTTGTATTGTTTGTCCGCAACAGTCGCCGAACCGTCACTGTTTACCACAAACTGATCAGGATCATAATCTGTCGCTGCTGTTACTATAATGGTCACAGAATTTGCATTTGATACCTTTACATTCCCATATCCGTCCGTTGTTGTTCCTCCATCCACAATAACCTTAACCTTTGTACAATATTCCAAATCACTCGTACATGCCCATGCAGCATTACCGCCTGAACTATAAGGCTCTGAGTCTTTTAAATTACCTGTAATTGTTATTTCTCCGTTTGACACTGTAATATCACCCGGATGTGCAGAAATAGGGTTTACAGTGAAACTCAACGCATTATTTGTATCGGCTGTATACCTAAACACCATTACTTGATCAGGATAACTTGCAAAATATTCTCTCTTATACGTAACTCCATCGTATTGGTACTGAACATGCGCAACACCTTCATCCAAATTCAAATCACGATAATAATTGTTTACAACTGCCCCGCTTGCCATACCGAAATCCACAAATATATTGCCGGCATTCATATATCCGTTAATACCTTCACCCATAGAACTGTTTAATCCAACAGCATATTGAATTGCAGATGCGCTAAGGTCCGTTCCGTTTTTCCACTTTGTCACATAAGAACTCCAAGAAGACGCGTTGCTTGTTTGAGAACCTTTATATCCCGCTGCCCAAAAAGTTTCTTCATTGAATTGGATTTGATCTTTTCCCGGCATTCCGAAAATCATTCCCCCCATATAACCATTGCCAATTGGAAGCGCCTGTTTTTCCCAGTCCACTCC
>JAOAAV010000086.1 GCA_026418715.1 Clostridia bacterium | reverse complement strand
ATGCTTGCAGCCATACCTATGCAGATTGTAGACACATCACACTTAATATACTGCATGGTATCATAAATTGCCATTCCGGCAGTAACCGAACCGCCGGGGCTGTTAATGTAAAGCTGGATGTCCTTATCAGGATCTTTTGCCTCCAGGAACAAAAGCTGAGCCACAACCAAGCTTGCGCTTGCATCGGTAACTTCTTCTCCTAAAAATATAATTCTATCCTCCAGCAATCTTGAAAATATGTCATAGGAGCGCTCTCCTCTGTTTGTCTGTTCCACAACCATAGGTACTAAACTCATAACACAACCGCTTCCTTTCCATATAGAATTTCTATTTGCAATGTGCACAAACGGTGTCAGATCATTTAAAACTATTTTACAACCGCATTATTTACAAGCATCTGGATAGTTTTCTCCATGACAAGATCCTTCTTTATTGACCCCATTTCTTCATCACGGAGCAAGTCTTTTAATTTATCGGCCTCCATATTGTATTGCTTTGCCAAGTCTATTATATGCATCTCAAGCTCTTCCTGACCCACTTCAATAGCTTCAGCTTTTGAAACAGCCTCAAGAACCAAAGACCCCTTCACCTGCTTTTGAGCCTGTTCTTTAAACTGTGCTCTGAAAGAATCCATTGACATACCCGCATACTCAAGATAAGAATCAAGATTCAATCCCTGATAAGCCAGCCTTTGGGAAAAGTCTTCAACCATATGATCTATTTGATTTTCAATCATAACTTCCGGAATATCAACTTCCGCATTTTCAACAACCTTGGAGATGATGGCATTTTCGGTTTCCATCTTTGTTCTATTTTCGGCAGCTTTTTCAAGCTTGTCTTTTACGCTGTTTTTATATTCCTCAAAAGTTTCAAATTCACTCACTTCACTTGCAAAATCGTCATCGAGCTCCGGAAGCTCGCGAGTTTTGATTTCTTTTACTGCAACTTTGAATATAGCATCTTTTCCCGCCAACTGCTCAGCGTGATATTCATCCGGAAATTTTACGTTTATTTCTTTCTCTTCGTTTAGCATCATACCTATTACCCCGTCCTCAAAACCGGGAATGAAAGTTCCGGAGCCTATTTCAAGCTCGTAATTTTCACCTTTTCCGCCTTCAAAAGCCTCACCGTCGACAAAGCCTTCAAAATCAATCACGGCAATATCACCGTTTTGAACAGCACGATCCTCAATATTGATAATTCTCGCACTTTTCTTCTGCGCGCTCTCAATATCCTTGTTGATGTCCTCATCCGTTACATTATACTCAATTTTTTCAACCTCTATACCCTTGTATTTTCCGAGTTTTACTTCAGGCTTTGTTGTAACTAAAGCGGTAAAGACAACGTTTTCATCTTTTTTTATTTCATCAACATCTATTTCAGGTCTTGCAACCGGTTCTATGCCTGCCTCCTTAATTGCTGCATCGTAAGCTTCTGGAAGAACAAAATTTATGGCGTCGTCATAAAAAACTGCCTCAGTATAATATTTTTCCACAACAGCTCTCGGAGCCTTGCCTTTTCTAAATCCGGGGATATTAAACCTTTTTTTATTTTTTTCATATGCATTCTTCTTACCCTCTTCAAATTTTTCTGGGGTAACCTCGAATGTCAATTTTACAAGATTTTTTTCAATTTGCTCTGACCTTACAGCCATCTGTATCCTCCTCTTTTGATATGTTGTTTAAATTTAAGAAACCTCTTGCTAATGATTAATGATATCAAAAAATTAGTTTGCGAAAATTTATCGTTCCAAGATGCATCTTAAATTTGAAAAAGCAGCACTTTAGCTCGATTTTTCACCGATAAATCAAACTCATTTTCTGATTTTTGAATTATTCAGAGGCCATCTAAAAAAAGAAGCTTGCAAAAATGCCCCAAATTTTGCGATAAGATGAAATTTCCTCTGGCGCATACAAATACCTAAGACTTCTTTTTCAATTAGTGCAAATCTGACGCATGAAATCACATTCACGATATTATATCACATATTTTTTGAATTTCAAATATTTTTTTGAAAAATGAGAAAAGTTTAATTATTTTGACTTTTAATCGCATAATTTAACCGGCGTAAATTGTCTATAATCGCAAGAAACCAAACTATATTCTATGCCTCCCTGCATACCCTCAACGGCATGCTTTTGTGCTGCGGCATGAAGGTGTCCATATATACATCGTTTTACATTATATTTTTGCATAATCCGTGTTAGAGGCGTTTCCATATATGACTTGCTTATAGGTGGATAGTGCATAAAAACAATGATCTCTGCCGGATTAGATTGGAGAGCTGACTGTATGGATACCTCCAAGCGTCCCGCTTCTCTTGCGTAAATTTTTTCGTCCTCATCACTTGCAGCGCCAGTATCGGGATATAACCACCCGCGAGTTCCGCAAATGGCAATATCCTTATATAAGTATGAATTGTTGTGCAAAAAGTGAATATTTTTAAAACTTTTCTCCTTTATGAAGGTATTTAGTTTGTTCATCGTGGTCCACCAATAGTCATGGTTGCCTTTTAACAGGATTTTTATACCGTTCAAACGATTTATAAACTCAAAATCACGCATACTTTCTTCCAAGTACATCGCCCATGAAAAATCTCCAGGCAATACTACATAATCATTTTCTTTGATCAGCATCTTCCAATTCGCTTCCAGACGCTCCACATAATCTCTCCATGAATCTCCAAATATATCCATGGGTTTATTTACTCCCAAGGGAAGATGCAGATCAGAAATTGCATAAAGCGACATAATACCCTCCTCATATGATTTTTACATCTCATTATATAATATTTGACGTTGCATTGAAAGATGTTTTTACACTAAATGAATTATTTTTTTACTTTTTTAAATAATATATCGTGGAAAATCTGTTTTCCAAGGAACAACTCAACAAATTTTGGAAGGAAGGAAAGTTTTATGCATTTTCAGTCAAATCAAAATTCAAGCAATCCAAGTAATATCCCGCTTAAGGGAGTATGCTGTCATGCTATTAATTGCCACTATCATGCGCCGGAGGATATGTGCACAGCAGGGATGATTGTTATTGACGGCGAGTCCGCTACCAGAAGCGATTCGACATTATGCCAGACATTCAAGTCCCATGCATAAAAACATTGCTAAAAATACGAGAAATACTGATAAAATCAGTATTTCTCGTACATATAATCATCTTCACAAATAAACTCCGCGCCATAACCTTCAAGCCGTCCGTCAAAGTCTTTTCCAGATATTAAGGATTTGCCTTTTATAGGCAGGGAAACTTCGTATTCGTTGTGATTAAGAAGTATGGTATAAGCGTCACGTCTTATGATTTCAATACCTTTTGGAGCTTCAATCATAGCTATTCCCGCAGCATTTGAAATGAGCGCCGCCAGTTTTTTCATAGCCGGCTCGTCCAAGTCACAGCCAACATAATATACCTTGCCTTTTTCGTATTCATTTACGGTAATAGCCGCTTTCCCTTTATAGTATTCGCTGCCATAGGTACAAAGCGTTTTTGCACTTACAGGCTTTATAATATCGCACCATATTTTAGAAGTTGCGTCTATTTCGCCGCAAATTGTCACTTCCCTGCGCGGTGCATCAAATTCCTCGACCTCAATGCCAGCAAGTTCAGCAAATACGCCCGGAACAGGCAGCGGCACAATATTGTTATATGTATTTCTTGTTCCGCTCCTAAAGGTTAAAACAAGAACTCCGCCATTTTTTACATATTCTTCTATCTTGTTTATTTCTTCCTTTTCCACAATGTTATATGAAGGCATATAGACTACTTTATATTTTTCATAGTCACCGCATGAAACTGCCGTACAGATATTTAAATCTGCATTAGCTTTGTAGTAAGAATATAATAGGTTATAATAATCATATTTTTCTGTATGCCTTTTAATTTCATGCCCCCATACGTTGTCATAAGATTTCACAATGAGGGCATCATAATTATTTTTTGCGCTGACAATATATTTTTCTAATTTTTTAAGTTCTTCTCCCGTCTTTTGGATCTCATAAAATCTTCTTCTAGGAACTCCGTCGTGGTCTAAAACACCGTACCAGTATTGCTCCATTCCGAAAAGCGCTGTTCTGAACCTAAAGTACACAATGCCCTCAGCACCATGGGCAATAGCTTGGTATGTCCATAGTCTAAGCTGTCCGGGTCTTGGCGTGGAGCCTACTCTATCCCATCCGCATGGACCGGACTGCTCCTCCATGACTATAAAATTTTTATTTTTCACTCCCCGCATATTCTCATGCGCCATCGAAATGTGTTCATATTCGGCTGCTCCCCATTGGGTGTCGGGATAATTGTCCCATGATACAAAATCCAAATCCTCAGCTAATTTGTAGTAGTCAATATCCGAAAAATGTCCCATAAAATTATGAGTAATCGGCAAATTTGTGTATTTTCGCAAAATATCTATCTGCATTTTCTGATATTTAACCCACGAATCTGACGAAAAACGTCTAAATTCCAAATCAAGGCTTGGATTATGTGCAAAATTCGGAGGATATTCAATTTCGCACGAATTATATCCGGGCAGTATTATATCGTCAAAGGAATCATAGTCAAGACTCCAGAAAACACTGCCCCATTTTTTATTAAGCTCGTTTATATCGGCGTATTTTTCGCCCAGCCATTTGCCAAACTGCCGGCGGCAGTTTTCGCAAAAACAGCGTGTGCTGCCATGACAGCCGAATTCATTATCTATCTGCCACGCAATCACGTTTTTGTTATCTTTAAAATGCCTTGCCATTTCCTCAACTATGATGCGGGATTTCTCAATATAGTGCGGATTATTTGCACAGCACTCTCTTCTTGACCCCCATTCTCTTTTGCGTCCGTATCTGTCCCTCTGAAGTATGTCATACTTGTTTGCCAGCCATTTAGGCGGAGCCGCCGTCGGAGTTCCCAAAATTGTTTTAATCCCTTCATTTGCCAGTATTTCAATAACTTCATCAAGAAAAGAAAAATCAAACTCACCCTCGCTTTTCTCAAACAGCTTCCAAGCAAATTCGCCCATCCTCACGGTATTGAAATTTCCTTCGCGCATGAGTTTTGCCTGATTTTTCCACTCAGTCCTGTCCCAATGTTCAGGATAATAATCTACTCCAAATATCATTGAATTTCCCTCTCCTTCATAGCTTGATACAACTCCCAATCAGTCATGTGATTATCGTTTACCAATATTGGATTGTTTTTGTATTACTTCACTTATCAAATCACCTTATTCATATCACGTTTTAATATATTTATAGCATTATCGATTGGTTTGGTTCTGTAAGATGATAGTATTTTCGTATTTGCGTTTAGAACAAACATTATTCAAGTCCTCCGTTTTAGTCTAATTATTTTGTTGTGTATAATAAAAATGAATATGCAGATCTGCAAATCAATCTTGCAACTGTGATATGCATGTGCTATTATTGTAGCATATACAGCAAGCCTTGTATATATATCTATATTGTTAATTGTATAATTATATTGTTATCAAGAGGTTTGATAAAATGAAAAAACAATTTTTTTTGCCCACTATAAATAAAAATCCTTATTTTTGTTTTCCTGAAGCTGTAGGTTTTTATGAAAATGAACCTGAACATTATGTTAAGAGAAATAAAAATGAATTTAATTGTTTTAATCTTCACGTTGTTATAGATGGGAAGGGATATATTAAGATAGATAATAAGATATATACTCTTAAACAAGGTGATTCTTTTCTTTATTTTCCGTTGGAAGAGCAGCACTACTACTCTGACAAAGACAATCCTTGGAAGATATTATGGGTTCATTTTACCGGAAACTATTTAAAAGAATTTTTTGTTGGAAAAGGTTTTTTTAGTTCTAATGTATACACTTTAAAACTATGGAATAATGTAAAAATAGCAATTTATAGTCTGTTAAATGAAGTTGAAAAATTCTCTATTCTTCATCAATCAGTTTTATCTACACTAACTTATGGTGTAATTTCAGAATTTATATCTCAAGCTGAAACACTGAATGTGTGCAAAGGTGATATATACAATAAGATTGTTGAGATTCTTCCTAAAATGCGTGAATTATCCGTAAAACCTTTTAATCTGGAGTATTGGGCGGGGGAATTAGGAATAAGCACATATTATTTTTGTAAAATGTTTAAAAAAACTATGGGTATGTCTGCTACCAATTTTATTATGTTGTGTCGCCTTCAAAAAGCAAAGCAGCTATTGGTTGAAAAAAGAGACTGGACAGTGAAACAAATTTCATTAGAATGTGGCTACTCCAGCATCAGTTATTTCAGCAAAATATTTTTAGAAAATGAAGGATTAACTCCTTTGGAATATAGAAAAAACAGATGTATTGATCATTTTAAACACAAAGTTATAGGTGATATACAT
This sequence comes from Clostridia bacterium, assembly GCA_026418715.1. Lineage (GTDB taxonomy): Bacteria > Bacillota > Clostridia > UBA1381 > UBA1381 > SKW16. The sequence goes on along the minus strand of JAOAAV010000086.1, from coordinate 29,115 downwards.
GAAAGAAATATATGATTATATATACATATACTATGTTATCGATTATACATTGCGAAGATGTTGAAAAACCGACTTTCACCCTAAAAGATATCAGGCAGTAAAGCCGGTTTTTCAAAAGAAAACTATTTGATTTTTTTATAAACTACTTCTTTGACGCCGCAATTATATATTATATAATTCCCGATAGAAAAACAAAAGCAAGCGACAAAATAAGAAGATTGTCGTCACATTCATCCATAAGCAAAATAAGAATGATTACTAAAAGCAATATATCGTCAAGTTCAAATCTCCCTAAAAATTTTCCGTCTTTAAAAAAACTGTTTGGAATCAGATCATTATTTGCATTATGTACAGGGATAGGAGGCTTTGCCTCATCCCTTTTTTCTTTCAACGCGGTATTGTCAGGCATGGAAGGCATATCATTATAGCTGTAATATTGTCTATACATTTTTACCACTCCTACGATTTATTGCCTTTATTAAACAGTCCTGAAAATTTCGTCAGACTTACAATCTTCAGAATGTTGTCAATACTGTTTTTTCTGCTGTCTCTCATATATGGTTTCAATGACAGAAGCAAGTTTGATCTCGGATCATTTGAATGGCTCATTTCATCAATAATGCTCTTTATTTTCATAATATATTCAAGATTATCGTCGCTCATGTTGTTTCTTTCTTCCCCCACATTCTTATTTTCTGATTCAGAAAGAGCGTCTCCGCTGGAACCTCCGGATAAAGATTGCATGATAGATTGTATCTTTTCATCCGCATTGTCGCCTAACAGTCCTCTTAACGCTCCCATTGCGGAATTTAAGTCGTTTGCCACCTCGCTATCACCTCTTTTTGCATCACAGTTTTTTTAGTTTTTGTATAATTTCATCTGCTTTCATCTTTGACAAAGAGTCAGAGTCCAAATTTGAAAGCTTTTTCTTGATTTCGTTTGTGCCCATATTTGAGAAAACATTCAAAAGCTTCTGCTTGTCAATGGAATTTAATTGTTTTTTAAGTTTTTCTCCATCGGGTGTATTTAAAAATTCGTTGATTGTCTGCTTGCTTTTTTTTATTTTGCCTGCGTCCATTCCTGATAAAATGTCTTCAAGCTTTTTATTGATATCCATCAGCATCTACTCCTTATTATATAAATTTCTCATATAAAGAAAAATTTTTATTTCTATATAATATGCATCAAAGTTGCTGTTAAGAATGAATTTTATATTTACCAATACTTTTATCATATGACAAATTCCATTTTTTGTGAATAGAGAGCATAAACAAGGTAATTTTTGACTATAATATTAACATAATTAAATTACGAGAGGAAGAAAGAGCATGAATGTAAATTTGATGGCGGACAGCACGAATGCAAAAAGTGCAAAAGTTTTAAAAAAAGAACGTTTAAAACTTGAAAAGGACGCAAAAGATTTAATGGACGCAATCATAGAAGCAAAGCAGGAGTTAGATTCCGTTTCTAAAAACATTAATTTTGTATCTGACAGTATGCTTGTCGATCACTTTACTTTCAGGTTGAAAGCAGCGGAAGTAAGATATCGCTATCTTGTTGCACAGGCGAAGCAGATGGGAATAGAAAATCGTATGTATATTCAAAAAATGTATAATGAACGCTATTGGAAATAACAAAAAGGAGAGTTTGTCATGCCGCTGAATTATACTATGGCTGCAATTTTTGCAATTTCGTTGATTGTTGTATACATTATCATGTGGGTATTTGCCAAACCCATCAAAATCATCTTAAAAGCAGCTTTTCACGGGGCATTGGGCTGCATAGCGCTGATGGGATACAATTTTTTGGCGGCTCCGCTGGGGGCTGCTGTTGGGGTAAATACATATACTGCTGTTGTTTGTGGGGTTTTGGGTATTCCTGGCTTTTGTATGCTTATTTTGTCTAATATATTTATATTTTAATAAATTGAAACTTAAGTGCTTTTGACTTTAAATCAACAACTTTTGTGAATTTTACAAAATATATAGATTTGGAAATCTTATAATATTTCTTATGCCGACGGCAGTTAACCTGCGGAGAATGGCAGCTTTAATCATACCATATTTAAAAGAATACGCAAAACTGAATTTTATATTTTGTGTTATATCACTGATATGCGGGAAATTCCTTTGTGTTAGCTTTGTAAAAACCTAAGCATAATACATTTTCGGAATTTTCCGTATTTTTTTTTTGCTCGAATATCTTACTGCTAAGTTATTCCGCAATAAAATATTTTGGGATGTGCTATATTCTATTGTAAATTCACAGAAGAATATGTCAATTTAAACAAAAACAATATTGATTTTTATCAAAAAGTGTTATATAATGGCTATATCGCGGTTATATAATAGTTATTATGGTAAGTTTTTTATTTTAATGTTTCGTTTATATTTTGTCTATGATTCAATAAAGAAAACAGACGTTTGCATACTATGTTTAGGGATATTTGGGGATGGTTTTCGGCATATACTTATTTGAGGATGGGGGAGGGCATTTTTATGGACAACAATGCGGCTTTTGCAAACAGTATGAGCGAATATAATTTAAGTAAGCGTTATAATATGGCTATACAGAACATATATTGCAGTATTTTTGATGTTGATTTGACAAACAATACTTATTTTATGAGTACTTGTTCTGAGGATTGCAGGCCGCTTGCCGCATTGTCTGGGAATTATGACAAGGCAATAGAAAATATTTGTGAAGAATTTGTTTATCCCGGTCATAAAAATTTTTTTTGCAATGCGTTGAAACGTGAAAATGTAGTATCCGAATTTAAAAAGGGTGAAAAAAACATTTATTTTGAATGTCAAATTAAAAACAGAACCGGTGAATATTGTTGGTTTTCAATACGGATGGTTCAAATTTCTGATTCAGCAAGCGCTAATGTGCTTGGTGTAGTGTTTATAAGAAATATTGACAGTCAGAAAAAAAATTTGATGGAGCAGGACCTGAAAAACAGGAGATATGATATTGCTCTCAGGGAGTCATATGTGGGAATATTTGAGATTAATCTAAGTGATGCCACCCTTTTTGTTATTCATTATTCTCATTCAAATCTCCAGTATTCGGCAAGCTACAATTACGATTATGCTTTTTCGGCCGCTGAGAAGAAGTTATTTTATTCGTCTGATAGAAGCCAATACACCAAAATAAGTCTACCTTTTTTGAAAGAAGCGTTTATGGAAAATGGCGAGGAACAGATATATACGGAGTTTAGAATGAAGCTTGAGGACAGCTATCGCTGGGTGTCTGCTCGTGCTATAAAAATGCCGAACCACAACGATGCATCCATTTTGATATTTATTCGTGATATAGACGAAAAGAAACGCAAGGAGTATATGCAGGAGCAAAAGGAAAAACAATATGACATGGCTCTTAAAGAAAGCTTTGACGCTATTTTTCTCACCAGTCTTGCAACGAATGAATATGCGGTAGTTCACTATAAAATACCTGAAATCGAGTTGCTGCCGAAAAGACATTCGCATGATGATACGGTAAAGTACATATGTGCTCGTTTTGTGCATCGTGATGACAGGGAGCTTTTTCTGAGGAATATGCTTCTTGAAAGCATAAGAGATTTTCTTGCGAAAAACGAAGAAAGCTATTTTGAATTCAGAAGGAAAATCCGCCCTAACGAATATTGCTGGTATTCGGTTATGATTAGAAAAACGCAGGACGTGTTCGGTAATGCCGATTCCATCTTTTTCTTTGTGAAAAACATAGACTATAAGAAAAAAGCCGAGAATTTGGCGATTGAATACCAAATGCTCAAACAGCAGATGGAGTACCAGAAGCAATTGTATATCAGCAACAGCAGATATAAAATTATCGTCAAGCAGACAGGCGCATCCGTATTTGAATGGATTCGAGATGACAATTCGATATATCTGTCATCAAGGCTTCCACAATATTTCCGCAAGGCTTTTACGGACAGATTCGGACTTACCAAAATACTATTATCAGATTGCATTCATCCAGATGACAAAGAAAAATGCAAAGCTTTCGCAAAGGACGCAGAAGAGAGCAGATCCCACATGGAAATTACCTGTAGGATGAAGAACGACGATGGAGAATTTATTTGGTATAAAATATCCGTTACAAATATATTCAACGACAAAGGGGAAAAGGATAGAATAATAGGTACTGTTATTGATGTTGATGAAGCCACAAAAGCCTATGAAACATTAAAATACCGCGCCGAATATGATTCTCTCACGGGAGCTCCGAACATACAAAAATTTTATTCCGACGGGCAGAGGCTGCTTGAGGACAATCTATCAAAAAAATATGCTATAATACGCTTGGATATTGAAAAATTCAAAATTATAAACGACATTTACGGCAGAACGGAAGGGGACAAGGCTTTGAGGTTTATTGCACAAACTCTTCAAAGCTTTGAAAACGAGCATACTGTTTTCGGTCGCATGAATGCGGATATTTTCTGTATATTAACAGAGTACTCAGACAATAAAAGCATAATAAGTTTTATCAACAAATTGTCTGCGGCAATTTCAAGCTATCCCTGCGACTATAAGCTTAGAGCATCTTTTGGTGTTTATAAGATAGACGATATAAATATACCCATCAGCACTATGTGCGACTGGGCAAATTTAGCAATAAAATCGGTGAGAGGAAATCAGCTCATAAATTATGCCTTTTATGACAACACGTTTCGCAATCAAATACTGGAAGAGAAGATGATTGAAGACGATATGGCATCTGCTCTTGCAAACGGTCAATTTTTTATCTGTCTTCAACCGAAATACAATATACAGACGTCAAAAATTATAGGTGCAGAGGCTTTGGTGAGGTGGAAACACCCTAAAAGGGGGATTTTAGCGCCGTCTCAGTTTATTCCCATATTTGAGAAAAACAGTTTTATTGTCAAGCTGGACGAGTACGTTTGGGAAGAGGTTTGCAAGCTATTGAGAAACTGGCTGGATAAGGGTTTAAAACCGATACCTGTTTCGGTCAACGTATCAAGGTTGCACATTCATAATCCCGAATTTGTCAATACAATAATCGGGTTATCGAAAAAATACAAAATACCGCCTAATCTCATTGAATTGGAAATTACCGAAAATACGTTTTTTGACAATATAGACAAGCTATTTGATGCTCTTCTTGCTTTGCAAAAGGCGGGTTTTATTGTGGCAATGGACGATTTTGGCTCCGGATATTCCTCGCTCAATATGCTAAAGAGCGCGCCTGTCGACACCATAAAAATCGACCGTGAATTCTTTAACGAAACGGTTACCACGGAAAAAGGCAAGATTGTGGTTCGTTGTGCGATATCTATGGCAAAGCAGCTTGATATGAATGTCATTGCCGAAGGAGTCGAAACAGTCGAGCAGGCAAAATTCCTCCTTGAATCCGGTTGCAGCGTGGCTCAAGGCTATTATTACTCGAAACCTTTGTCAGTCGAAGATTTTGAAGTTAATGCTTTTAGAAGGAAGGAAGCTTGAATTTTTGTGCTGATTGCTGACTCGGAGAATTTCATTGTTCGGTATCTGAATTTTCGGGAAGTAATGCGTGAAGAATGGATTGGTACACGACATCGGGATTATTTTTGAAATGTTTTACGATTTTCGCAGCTTCCTCACGTGTGCCCGCGTAAAAAGATAACGTCATAAGGGGTTTATTATTTTCGTAAAGGGCGCAGTCTGCCATAAATTCATTTTCATTGAGGGGCATGATTTCGCCCTTTATGCTTTTTTTAAGGCGTTCCCGCTTGAACATGGGAGCAATTGAATTTTCTATTGGTTCCCGTATATAAATCGGCACTTTGGATTCAAAAAAACCGATGGAGCGGGAGCCTTTTTCTGTAATTTCATACATGGGGACGCCGCCTTCTGAAGGAAAATTTCGGATGTGGTCTATGTTTATTAAATTTGAAATTGCGAGGTTGTAGTTGATGAAATTGATGTTGCAGCTTCCGAGCACCAAATCTTCAAGCTGACTATGCGTGATTGCTTTGGCTGTTTTTTGAAGCGTAAACAATATAATCAGCTGTATCAAAACAGAATCTTCTATTTCACGGCTATATAGCATAATTGTCACCCGCTTTTTATTTTGTGTATTTTTATTATAGCATAAGACAAATTAAAATGGTATAATAAAATGAGTTATTTTTTAGCAAATGAGAGTGTGTTTTATGAATAAAGATATGTGGACATATGAAAATGCAGTATATATGAAGGGTTACAGGCGTATAGCCGGAGTGGATGAGGCGGGAAGGGGACCTTTGGCGGGTGCCGTGTATGCGGCCGCGGTTATTTTTCCTCCGGATGTGTCTATAGATGGAATTGATGATTCAAAGAAGCTGTCCGAAAAGAAGAGGGAGTATCTTTTTGAAAAGATTATAGAAAAAGCTGAAGCGTATTCTGTATTCACTGTGGATGAGAAAATAATTGATAAGGTAAATATTTTAAATGCGACGTACAGGGCGATGAACGGTGCTGTTGAAAGTTTATCGATAAAGCCTGATTTTGTTATTATAGACGGCAACAGAATAAGTGGCATGGAGTATCCGCATGAGACGATAGTGAAGGGAGATTCAAAGAGTATAAGTATTGCCGCAGCATCAATTTTAGCAAAGGTTTCAAGAGACAAAAAGATGAAAGAACTTGCCAAAGTCTACCCTGAATACGGCTTTGAACAGCATAAGGGATACGGTAAAAAGTCTCATATTGAGTCGATTTTCAAATATGGTCCCTGTGAGATACATAGAAAAAGCTTTCTAAAGAAGATATTGGAGAAAAGGTAGTATGGATAGGAAGCAGGTAGGGCTTTGGGGAGAGGACGAGGCTTGCAGGTATCTTCTTGACTTGGGGTACGATATCGTTTTAAGAAATTTTCATTGCACATGGGGAGAAATTGACATAATCGCAAATGATGGAGAATATATTGTATTTGTCGAGGTTAAGACAAGGCAAAGTCGAAGTTTTGCCAGCCCGTGCGAATTTGTTGACATAAAAAAGCAGAGAAAAATAATAAAAAGTGCAATTTGTTATATGCAGATATATAATAAATCCAGTGCCGTACGCTTTGATGTTGTAGAGGTCTTGTATAAAGCGAAAAATGGGATATTTGAAACAACGGAACTAAACCACATAAAGAATGCATTCTGGGAGGAATAAGTATTGAAAATTTTAGATATGCACTGCGATACGATAACGTGCATATACGAACAAAATCAAAATCTTTTTCAAAATTCTTTGCATATTGATTTATCGAGAGTAAAAAAATACGAGGGCTATGCACAGTTTTTTGCCGTATTTTCAGACCCTGTATATAAAGCCGCTGCAATTCGCAGATGTCTGGAGATTATAGATAGGCTTTATTTACAGGTGCAGCAGCACGATATGTATTTTTGCAAAAGCTTTGCAGATTATGAAGAGGCTATGCAAAATAAAAAAGTCGCCGCATTTTTAAGTCTTGAAGGCGGCGAGGCTATTGACAGTATCGCCGTGCTTAACAACTTTTACCGTCTTGGGGTGCGATGCATTGCGCTTACGTGGAATTATTCAAATCACATTGCCACTGGGGTGCTTGAGGAAAAGCCTGAGTATGGTTTGACGGCTTTCGGCAGAAAAATGGTTGCAAGGATGAATGAATTGGGCATAATCACGGACGTGTCGCATCTTAGCGACAGGGCGTTTTGGGACGTCGCGGAAGTTTGCAAAAAGCCTTTTATTGCATCTCACTCAAATTCAAGGTCAGTTTGTTCCCACAGGCGAAATTTGACGGATGAACAGTTTATGGAAATCGTAAGGGCCGGCGGATGCGTGGGAATTAATTTATATCCACTTTTTTTATCGGATAAAAAAACTGCAAGGATTTGTGATGTTTTAAGACACATTGAGCATTTTCTTTCCTTGGGAGGGGAAAATAATATCGGTATCGGTGCGGATTTTGACGGGGTTGATTGTTTGCCTGAAGGAATTGGCGGGGTGCATGACATGGAAAAGTTATTTAATGAATTGGCTAAAATAGGATATTCAGATAGCCTGCTTGAAAAGATTTCAAGTAAAAACTTTGAACGCATTATAAATAATATATTATAATTTTGAATTTTTTTAATAAATGTATTGCATTTTGCAAGGAAATAATGTATTATTATATGGCAAATGAAAAGAAAATGAATTATAAAACATTTTTTGTTTCAAAAACAAGATGTGCAATGGAGGTTAATTTTTATGATATCGAATAAAGCACAATGCATCAGTCCGTCGGCAACTCTTGCGATTGACGCCAAATTTAAGGCGATGAAGGCACAGGGAATGGATGTGGTAGGTTTTGGTGCGGGGGAACCGGATTTTGATACTCCGCAGCATATAAAGGCTGCCGCAATTTCCGCCATCAATGAAGGAAAAACGAAATATACTCCCGCTTCTGGAACAGTTGAACTTAGAAGTGCTGTTGCAAGAAAATTCAAAAGAGATAACGGATTGGATTACAGTGCGGAAAATATAGTTGTTTCAAACGGAGCAAAGCATTCCTTGGTAAATGCATTTATGGCGATATGCAATCCTGGTGATGAGGTGATTATTCCGGCTCCCTATTGGGTCAGCTATCCCGAAATGGTGAAATTGGCTGACGGAGTACCTGTTTTTATTGAAACAAAGGAGGAAGACGGGTTTAAGGCAACGGCCCGAGAGATTGAAAATGCCATTACGGACAGGACGAGGGCGCTTGTTTTAAATAGTCCGAGCAACCCGACTGGCATGGTATACACCAAGGAGGAACTTTCCGCTATTGCCGATGTGGCGGTAAAGCACAATATTTACGTGGTTTCTGATGAAATTTATGAACATTTGATTTATGAAGGCGAGCATGTGAGCATTGCCTCGTTAAATGAAAAAATCAAGGATTTGACAATTATAGTAAACGGAGTTTCAAAGACGTATGCAATGACAGGCTGGAGAATAGGTTATACTGCATCTAATGCACAGCTTGCTAAGGTTATGGGAAATATTCAGTCACATGCGACGTCAAACCCGAACTCTATCGCACAGGCTGCCGCAGTTGCCGCATTGGATGGCGATATGGGCTGTGTGGAGGAAATGAAGAAGGCGTTTGTGGCAAGACGCAATTACATGGTTGACCGAATTAATAAAATAGATGGTGTATCCTGTTTAAAGCCACAGGGAGCGTTCTACATTATGATGAATATCTCAAAGCTTAAGGGGAAGAATTTTTACGGATACAATATAGATTCTGCGCATACTCTGTCGGAGGCACTTTTGGAAGTTGCAAAGCTTGCGCTTGTTCCTGGTGAGGGCTTTGGTGCAGGTGATTATGTGAGATGGTCTTATGCTACGAGCATGGAAAATATAAAAGAGGGACTGGACAGACTCGAAAAGTTTTTAAATAAAGAATTTTAATTGTGCGTGCCCGATAGTGCTTTAGGCTATCGGGCTGTGCGTTTTTGAAATGGAGGATTGATTGATAATGAAGCTTGCGGTAATTGGTGCCGGAAATATGTCGTCTGCTTTGGTAAGCGGCATAATAAAAAACGAAGTTTTATCTTCGTCTGACATTTCGGTAAGTGATTTGGACAAAGAAAAGCTGTCTCTTATGGCGGAAAAGGGTGTAAATACATATTCATCCAATATTGAGGCGGCAGAGGGTGCCGATATTGTTATTATTGCGGTAAAACCCAATATATATCCGATTGTGGCAAAGGAGATGTCTAAGTTAAAAACGGGGCAGGAGAAGATATTTGTAACTATCGCACCCGGCATATCAATTGCGGATATAAAAGAGTGGCTCGGATTTGACGCAAAAATTATCCGAACGATGCCTAATACTCCCGCTATGGTAGGCGAGGGAATGACCGCACTTTGCTATGAATCTCCGGTGACGGAGGAAGACTATGGCAAAGTGAGGCTTCTTTTTGAAGCGGTGGGACAGACGGAACTTATGAGCGAAAAGATGGTAAATTCGGTGGTAAGCGTTAGCGGAAGCAGTCCGGCATATGTATATATGCTGATTGAGGCAATGGCCGATGCCGCCGTTTATGACGGAATACCAAGGAACACCGCATATAAGCTTGCGGCACAGTCCGTTCTGGGTTCGGCAAAGATGGTGCTGGAGACAGGTGAACATCCCGGAAAATTAAAGGATATGGTATGTTCTCCGGGAGGGACTACAATTAGCGCAGTACAGGTTTTGGAGGAAGAGGGCTTCCGCTCATCCATAATTAAAGCTATGCTTGCCTGCAATAAGAAAGCCAGAGAGATGAGATGAAAATCATTTACTGAAAACGTATTCTTTAAATGCTGCCCCGCGAGCCTCAAAGTTTTCAAAAAAACCATAGCTTGCGGCCGCAGGCGAAAGAAGGCATATTTTGCCTTCTTTTGTGAGCTTTTTGGCTTTTTCAACGGCATCTTTTAAATCGCTTGCAAGCACTGTCCTATCAATTACGGAACTGTTTTGCAAGGATTTATATATCCTGACACCGCTGTCGGGTATCAGGATGATATAATCTGCCGTTCCTTTTTTGAGATATTCACACAGGGGAGTATAGTCAATGCCGCGATCCATGCCACCTATGATTACGCTTCCTATATTTCCCAGACTTTTCATCGCCTGTATAGTTGTTTCGCAGATTGTGGATATTGAATCGTCGTAATATTTTACGCCGTTGTATTCTCCGATATATTGCAGTCTGTGAGCAAGCGGTGTGTAGGTTTTGAGAGCCGCAAGAAATTCTTTGTCGGAAACGTTATATCTTTTGCAAATTCCGTAAACAATAGCGATATTAAAAAGGTTATGTTTTCCAACAAGACTTGTGGCATTTTCCTCGATTGTAATACCGTTTCCATTGAACCATATGGTATTTGAGTCAATGAAGATGTCTGCGTTTTTGTCGTCAGACGAAACAGAAAATACCTGTGCCTCGCACGAAGCAGGAAAATTTTTCGAGTTGCAAAAGAGAACATCGTATTTTGTCTGATATTTGTATATATTCTCTTTTGCCTGCACGTATTTTTCATATGTTCCATAATGGTCCAAATGATCCGGATACAGATTAATGAGTACAGAAATATTTGGTGATGTATGAATATACTCCAATTGATGTGCGGAAAGCTCGTACACAATAATCGTATCAGAATTGATGATTTCTATCATGTCGAAAGAGGGTATTCCGATATTGCCTATAAGCAGACAGTTTTCGTATTTGCTTTTTAAGATATGATAAAGCAATGTCGAAGTCGTACTTTTTCCTTTTGTTCCCGTAATTCCTATCGTGCGGTCTCTATAGCACATCATAAAGAGTTCCGTTTGGGATGTTAATTTTTTAAGGATACTTTCGTTCTGATTTTCAAGTACAATTCCGGGGCTTTTGATAATGACGTCAAAACCATCGATTTCTTTTTGATAATCCGCTCCAGTTTTAATATGGACATTTTTATCTGCTATTGAGATGCCTTTTGAATCTGCAATTGTTACGCTTTTGCAGTGCGCATATTTTTTGATAAAGCTGTAGGTGGATTTGCCTTCCTTGCCAAATCCCAAAATAAGTACATTTTTATTGTCTAAAACTTCGCAAATTTTTTCAAACAAAGCCTTTCCTCCCACGTTAGAAGCATTCTTTTCTAACAAGTGCCTCAAATTTTTTCGGAAGAAGATTTTCCGTATTATAAAAATTTTGATATATATTTTCTCTGCTTTTGTACTGCTTGTATAAATCAAGCGACTTGTAGTGTGAAAACAGCAGTGGAAGCTTCATTTTATTTCTTTCCATATTTTCAATTGTCATGCAAATTGCAGTATTTACCTCATCTCTGCTGCCTACGCATTCAAACGGCTTTTCTTTCCCTATTCCAATCAGTTGCTCGAATATCCCCGATAAATTCTGTTTTTCGAGAAGATTTTCACCGAATATTTCACAAAGCTCCGTTTGATCAATAAACGGCGACAGAATAAGATACACAAATAGGCATTTCGGACAGTTGCAGCACCATGTATTTTGCTTGCTGCCCGCATTGCAGCTTTTAAAAATGGCATGATACTTCTTTTTCGATGCAAAATATTTGGCAATCTGAAACTCGCTCAGGGGCCGAAGCAGGCTAAAATAAAGTATTCCACTGCCCACATATCTTTTTTCATATTCGTAAAAGTCTTTCTCAAACTCAAAGCTTTTTGAATACTGATGGTTTACACAGCTGCCTTCTACCGTACTCTCGTTCGCACTTGCTTCGTTTGAAAGGACAACATACTTCTTTCCGTGCAGATATGCCATAATCAGTGACGAGAAAGCAACTACGGCGGAAAACGGTGTATGTCCGTTTAGAAAACCTTTTTTGTTTAAAGAGAGCATATTGGCGTCAAGCGTACGGTTTGCGCACAAAATCTGCTCTTTGGAAAAGCCTGCGGTATAGGCGGTATCCATTGCCGCACCCCTTGAATTTATGATGTAGCAGGCATTTTTATCTTGCATGGATTGTAATATTTCAATCGTGACCGCGGAGTCCTTGCCTCCGCCGATGGGTATCAGGCAGCCGTCGAACTCGTAAGGGAAAGACGCATCTTCAGAAAAATTTCCCCCGATTGCTTCGAGTGTCATGAAATCATCCGGCTTTGCTGGTATATGGTTCGTGTAAAAAAATTCGCCCAAACCATAGAAATATTGTTTTTTCCACCACAATACTTCCTCATCGCTTAAAAATCCGGCTTTGACCAACACCTTCGGGGCGCAGGATATTTTCCAGTAGCTTATAAGTTCCACCATCCCCAGATAAAAAACAAGCTTGCGCAAAACGACGTCATCCAAATTGACAGTTCGACCTTTACACTTTGGGAAAACCCACTTTGGTACGAAACAAGACAAACCATCAATTTCAAAAAAAAACTTAACCTCTATACTATTTCCTAAATCATGCAATTCATACCGATCAAATACAAAAGATAAATATTTTCTTCTCAATTCATCATATTTATTCAAAAAATCACCTCAAAACGCAACAAATACTTTGTTACTTGACATGGAAATCCAATCTACCGCAATTTTATCACAAGTTGCAGCTATGGTCAATGAAAAACATATACAGCGCATGAAAAAGGGACACATTAAAATTCGCCCACTCAACAACAATTGCCTTTATTCATATTTTGTTCATAATTTGTTTTTAAATTATACACATCAATGAAACACCGCTACTTTATAATGAATTCAACATCATAAAAGTAGGGAGGTACATCGATGTGGTCAAAAAATTATTAGAAATTTTGCGTCCCACAAAGAAAAAAATTGTCATCGGCAGTTTGATTTTAGTGGTTGCTGTCGGTTCGATTGTCGGGATTCAGATTTACAAAAAGAATAAGGCCGCCAAAACGGCAGCTGAAGTAAAATTGTCTACGGTTACAAGGGGCAATATTGAAGTTGCAATAACGGGCTCCGGAACGGTTGAGCCTTATGCAAGGTATGAAATTCTTGCCACAGTAAACGGAGAAATTTTGTCCGCTCCGTATGAAGTTGGAGACTCGGTAAAAAAAGGGGATGTTTTATATCAGATTGATTCGTCTGATGCCGAAATCGAGCTCCAGCAGCAGGAAAATAACTTAAAGTCTGCAAAGCTTTCAAATGAGGAAACGCAAAAAACTGCCGAGAAGCTTTCCATTACCGCTCCTTGTGATGGTGTGATTTCTGACTTGGACATTAAAGTAGGCGAGGAAGTAAGTTCAAGCCAAGAGGTTGCGACAATCACAAACAGCAGAGATCTGACGGTTGATTTGCCATTTAACGAATCGCAGATAAAGTCCATATCTGTAGGGCAGACTGCCACATTGTCAAGTTCTTCGCACATGAGCAGTGTAGAAGGAAAGGTAGTGCATATAGCATCCAATCCGACGGCCCAGTCAGACGGATCAAAGCTTTATAATGTTACAATCACTTTTACAAATCCTGGGTCGTTCATCAAAGGAATAACGGTAGGCGGAGAAATTAACGGGATGATAAGTCCAGGTTCGGGAACGGTACAGTATTCGGATGAAAAAACCGTTAAAACAGAAACCGATGGGACTATATCATCAGTGAAGCACAAAAATGGAGATTATGTTAAGAAGGGCGAAGTTATTGCTACAATAAAGAATGACGATATAACAAATGAAATTGAAAAAAGCAATATCAGCTATGAAAGCTCCGTTTTGTCACTTGAAACCAAGAAAAACGCTCTTGAAGATTACAATATAAAGTCACCTATTGACGGAACGGTTATTTCAAAAGAATATAAAGCGGGAGACACTATAGATAAGACAAATTCCAGCGTAACCATGATGGTGGTCGCTGATATAAGCAAGCTGAAATTCTCGCTTGAAATTGACGAGCTGGATATTTCAAAGATTGCGGTGGGACAGAAAGTGGAAATCACCTGCGACGCCGTTTCTGGAGAAACTTTTGAAGGTGTAATTACAAATGTTTCCCTTGAAGGTACAACTACAAACAGCGTAACTACATATACGGCAGATGTCGTGATCGACAATCCGGGAACACTAAGGCCAAGCATGAATGTTGATGCGAGCGTAATCGTTGAGTCTGCGACAAATACGCTGCTGCTCCCCGCAACGGACGTAAAGACTTTGGGAACGACATCTTATGTATTTTTGAAGGATACGGGCACATCGTCATCTTCAAAAGGAAAGTCAAGCAGCGAGTCATCTTCTTCATCAAACGGCGGACAGCAAATGAAGGAAGGAAGAGGTACCCCGCCGCCCATGACTGAAGGACAAGAGCCCCCTGCTATGAGTAATTCCGCTTCCGGAGGCGGTGAAACATCTTCGGACGCTTCTCAAAGTAAGAAATCAAACTCTTCAGGGAATGCTTCAAGATTGCCAACCGCACCTGACGGTTTTGTTACGCAGGTTGTAACAGTGGGCATCAGCAATGACGATTATGTACAGATTTTAAGCGGTTTGAATGAAGGGGATCAGGTTTACAAGCAGTCTACCTCTACGTCGTCATCTACCACTACTCAAATGAATATGGGAATGGGTATGGGCATGGCAGGCGGAATGGGAGGACCTCCTGACGGCGGAGGAAATCGTAGTAGCGGTAGTTCAAGCAGCAAAAGCAGTAGCAAAAGCAGCAGCTCGAAATAAGCGGGTGACGTTATGATTAGATTAGAGAATATAAAAAAGATATACAAGATGGGAGAATATGAGGTTCACGCTCTGCGAGGCGTGAGCCTTCATATTAAGGCCCACGAGTTTGTTTCGATTATAGGTCCTTCCGGGTCGGGGAAATCCACGCTGATGAACATGATAGGCTGTCTGGATGTGCCCACAAGCGGAGCGTATTACGTAGATGGGATAGAAGTGAGCAAGATGAAGGATGATCAGCTGGCGGATCTTAGAAACAAAAAGATAGGATTCATATTTCAGCAGTATAATCTTTTGTCAAGGCTTACGGCACTTGAAAATGTGGAGCTTCCCCTTATATACAGAGGAATGAGCGCACAGGAAAGACAGCGTCTTGCGAAGGAGGCACTGGAGAGAGTGGGTTTGGGTGATAAAATTAAGCATAAGCCCAATGAACTCTCGGGAGGTCAGCAGCAAAGGGTATCTATAGCAAGGGCGCTTTCGAGCAAGCCTTCTTTGATTCTTGCCGATGAGCCGACAGGGGCTTTAGACTCAAAGTCGGGCATTGAAATTATGCAGATGCTTCATGAGTTGCATAATGAAGGGAATACAATCGTGCTGATTACGCATGATTTGAAAATAGCAAAGCAGGCAGAACGCGTTGTGACCATTAGTGACGGGTCAATTGTGAGCGACATTGACAACAAAGAAGGAAATGAGGTGTCGCTATGACTAAATTTATACAATCTTTTAAAATGGCGATGCGCAGCATTTCCGGCAACAAGGGTAGGTCGGCACTTACGATGCTTGGCATCATTATAGGTGTTGCGTCTGTTATTATACTTACAGGCATAGGCGAGGGCTCGACGAAGGCAATAAGGGATAAGCTGGCAAGCATGGGTACAAACCTAGTAACGGTGTCTTTGACACGTGGAATGCAGGGCTCAAGAATAATTACCGTAGATGATGTTACTGAATTTGCTCAAAAAAATACGGATTTAATTGCCAGCGTTTCGCCGCTTGTATCAAGCACGGTGACTACGAAGTACGGAGATGTGAACTCCGATTCCACAACGCTTGAAGGGGTTTCTGCTGAATATAAAACTATAAAGAATGTAACGCTGGCATCGGGGCGGTTTATTACTGACAGCGAGGTTGAAGATCGTGCAAATGTTGCGGTGGTTGGAAGCTATATACAGAAGGAGTATTTCGGTGGGTTGAGTCCGATCGGTGAAGAAATTAAAATTAATGGTCAGATTTTTACGATAATCGGCGTGTATGAGGAAACGAGCGATTCGACGGAGGAATCTACCGATAACAAGGTAACAATCCCATATACAAAGGCGACGAGGCTTATAAAGAACAAATATATTTCAACCTTTTATGTTTCTGCGGCAAGCGAAGATGCTGCCGAGGATGCTGTAACAGCTTTGAAGGCATTTATGACTAAAAAGCTTGGAACCGACAGTGGCTTTAGGGTCCAAAGCCAAAAGGAGATGCTTGAGACTATGAGCGAAATGACAGGCGTCATGACCAATATGCTTGCGGGGATAGCGGCAATTTCGCTCGTGGTGGGCGGTATCGGCATCATGAATATCATGCTTGTATCTGTCAGTGAGCGTACAAGAGAAATTGGCATCAGAAAGGCTATAGGAGCAAGGACATCGGATATTTTGCTGCAGTTTTTGATTGAATCGACGGTGGTAAGCGCTATGGGTGGTGTCATAGGCATTGCACTGGGAATCGGTTCGGGCGCAGGAGTGGGAAGTTTAATCAGCATAGAATTCGTGACGAAAATGTCCATGGTTATTTTGTCATTTTTATTCGCTTTGTTTGTGGGCATATTTTTTGGACTTTATCCCGCAAAGAAAGCGTCCAAGCTGAACCCGATTGAGGCATTGCGTTCCGAATAATTATGGAAGAAGGAGAAATGATATGACATACTTAAATAAACTCAAAACAATATGTCTTGCACTGGTGTTGGCTGTGCTTGCGGGCAGTATGCCTGTGTTCGCGTCATCGTATACGGATGTGTACAGCGATGATTCGTACGCCGATGCGGTATCCAGGCTTGGAGATTTAGGAATTATAAACGGCTATGAGGACGGCTCGTTCAGACCATCTGATACGCTGACAAGAGCTCAGTTTGCAAAAATTGTGGTTTGTGCCATGGATAAAGAGGATGAAGCAATTGCGAACGGAGTTTCAAGCAGTTTCTACGATGTTGATCAGTATTATTGGGCCGCACCATATATTAATTATGTGTCCCAAAACAGCATCATCATAGGGTATGCGGACGGTTCATTTGCACCTGAGCAGCCCATTACTTTTGCCGAGGCGGTTACCGTGCTTTTAAGGCTTTTGGGATACAGTGAATCAGATGTAGGATACTATTGGCCTAAAAATTATGTAGATAAAGCGTATGCACTGGGAATTACGTCAGGTATTTACATAGATTCAAATGACGCAATAAACAGAGCAACTGCCGCTATATTGATTGACAATGTATTGTTCACCGATATAAATGTCAATAAAACAAGCAGCACAAACAGCACCAGCAGTGCAAGTGCTACAAAGGAACCTTTAATTGCGACAGTTGGCTATACCGTGATTGAAGATAGTATTGTACTTGCGACGGGCGCAGATGATGAGAGTCTGCAGTGGAATGAAATCAAACTGGGAGATGGGTCGATATATAAATATACTACAACAGAAACATTTGAACCCGCATCAATTATTAAATACATTGTAATTGACGACGATAACAATATTGTTGCGGTGAAAGGGAATTTGAAGGGCGAGGCCGGTGCCTCTGAAATGGAAAGTTTGGGTTATACCGTTCTTCGAAACTGCCACATTATAGCCACGTCGTCGGAGGATAAGACACTTTCAAGCAGCGAGGTTCGCACATCATACGGTGTTTATACGACGGCAAACAGTGATGTTTTATCTCTTGTTGGAGAGTATGGTACCGTCATCTTAAATAAGAGCAGAAAGATTATAAGTGCGAGTACAAAAGATGCTCCATATAAGGAATATATTGTCTCTGAGGTAAACAGCAGCGGGATTAAGTATGTAAGTGAAAACAAGGTCGAAACAGTTGATATTTCTGCCGATTTCCCTATATATGTGGATTATGAGTCAAAGAAAAGCTTCAGTTCCGTTTTAGATAAAATTACCGCAGGAGCAAAGCTCACGCTGTATTCGGAAGACAATGCTTTTCCGAGCTTTGGAGTGCTTGACACAAACGCAGGGTACTCGGTGTTCAACGATTGTTTTATAATAGCTACAAAAGCAGAGGATAAATCCTTGTCATCCGATGAGGTCAGAACATCAAACGGCACATACAGTGTAAAGAGCAATGATATACTGACAAAAGCGGGGCAGATGGGTACGGTTGTACTAAACAGCAGCAATAAAATAGAGCAGTTTGCACCATCAGATTTAAAGAGTCTTTCTGTGGTTGCGAACAAACTGACGAACAATACGCTTGAGTATATCACTGACAGCGGCGCCAAAGGTTCGTACAAATTTGACAATACATTTGTTGTATATGAAGATTATGAAAAGAGCACATACAGCAAGGTTTCATCAGAAATAACATCGGGAACGGAGATTACCTTCTATGGAGAGTCTTACGGAAACTGGTCGTTTGCGGTAATTGAGAATACTGATGATATTGAGCCGATTCTTGCAACAAAGGCATATTCTGATTCGGATACGACAATCGGAAATATCACGATCAAGAAGGACGGGCTTATAGTATACCGAAACGGAGAAGCCGCAAAGCTTTCGGATATTCAGAAAAACGATGTTGTATACTATAATACTAAAACCAATACTATGGATGTATACAGCAAGAAAGTTACGGGTATTTATTATGAAGCTCTTCCAAGTAAGGCATATGTAACATCCGTGACCGTAGGTGGAAATACTTATGAGATAGGGACGACTGCCGCTACCGCAAAGCTTGACGCATCATCAGGCAGCTATGCAATAGGTGACAGGGTCACTCTGCTTTTGGGCAAAGATGACAAAGTGGTGTTTGTGGTTGAGCTTTCGGATGATGATATGTATAATTACGGGGTTTTGGTAAACACCTATTCGGAAACGGTATCAAGTGGAGATAATCAGGGCAAAACCGAAATTAAGGCGAAGATGTTTATGCCTGACGGCGGAACATACGAATATGTAACCGATAAGGATTACTCGGATTATAAGGGCAGTCTTGTAAAATTAAGCTTTGAAGGCGGTGTTGCAAAAATTACGAAAATATCCTCGTCAGGTGCTTACGGAGAAATTGATAAATCCTCAAGAACGATAGGCGGCAAGACCGTTTTGAAGGATGCAAGCATTATGCAGCTTGTAAGCAATGAGGACAATGAGGATGCAGTTGTGGAGCTTTTGAAGTTCGACACTCTAGACGTTAATGAAATTACGTCTTCTCAGCTTATAACATCGGTAAGCACGAATAAATTCGGCGACATTATGATCTTGTATGTTAAAAATGTTGCGCTTTCATCATCTTACAAATACGGCATTTTAACGGGTGTAACCTTTAATTATACAGGGAGCGCATCTAACGGAACGCAAGAATTTAAAAACGCCGTTTATAAAATTACAATCGGAGCCGAAACCCAAAGTTATACTTTGGATTCAAAGTATAGTGTAACAGCGGGTCTTCCAGTTGCAGTGAAAATCGTAAACGGTGAGGTTGAGGATATGTTCAATTTGTACCAGTACGATTCTGATATATCAATTGACGCAATTGACGGAAGCAGAATAATGATAGATGGAATCACTTACTCACTGGCTTCGGATGTTGTTTACTACTCGGTATCTTCCAGCGGAAAGTACAGTGCCATTTCATATAACGAATTGGAAAATGCAAAACTTTCCTCGGTTACAATTTACTCTGATAGATCAAAAGCAAGCAATGGAACGATAAAAGTAGTTGTTGTAAGAATGAAATAAGCTTTATATGCCGCCAAGGTCAGTTTGCGCTGACTTTGGCGGCTGTTTGCTGTCGGAAGAAAAATATTGCAAAAATTTTCTGCATAAAAAAGGAATTCATCCGTTTATATAGAATAATATTATTGTACAAAATATACAAATAAGATAAACGGGAGGCAGTGGATATTATGAATCATTACGGAATGGACGAGATACGGAATGTGTGTGTTATGGGTCATGGAAAAGCGGGAAAAACCACATTGGTGGAAGCGATGCTGTTTAATTCCGGCGCGGTTGACCGTTTCGGAAGCGTTGCGGATGGAACTTCGGCAATGGATTATGATCCGGAAGAAATTAAAAGAAAAATTTCGATTTCCGCAGCTTTAGCGCCTATTGAGTGGAAGGGCATGAAGTATAACATAATTGACACGCCCGGGTATTTTGATTTTGTCGGCGAGATGAAGGAAGGTCTTCGTGCTGCGGACTCAGCGCTGATTGTGCTCAGCGGAAGAAGCGGCGTTTCTGTAGGCACAGAAAATGCGTACAAATACGCAAGAGAAAAGGGAATACCAACAATATTTTTTGTAAATAAGCTCGATGATGAGAGGGCAAATTATCAGACTACGCTTGAAGAAATGAAGAAAAAATTCGGAAAGTCGATAACTCCATTTGTGTATCCCATTAAAGAAGGAGACAAATTCAAAGGTTTTGTGGATGTAATCGATATGACGGCACGCCGCTATGAGGGGAAAACAAGAGTGGATATTCCCGTGCCACAGGGGATGGAGGAGACGGTGGCGCCTCTTAGGGATATGATTATGGAGGCGGTAGCTGAAACAGATGACGCCCTTATGAATAAATATTTCAACGGTGAGGAATTTACCTTTGACGAGATTAAAAAAGCAGTAAGGAAGGGTGTGAAGGATGGAAGCATACTCCCTGTGTACTGCGGTTCCGCTATCGATAATATCGGCGTTCTGAGCCTTATGGACAGTATAGGAAAATATCTTCCTGCACCAAATGAAATTGACGAAGTGGCATATCATTCTAAAACTGGAGAGCCTGTAAAAGTGGTTCAGGAAGTTGGCGGCATTACGGCGGCAATCATATTTAAAACAATTGCGGATCCGTATGTGGGCAAAATGTCGTTGTTTCGGGTATATTCAGGTAGCATAAAGGCTGACAGCGTGCTTTATAATCCGAATAAGGATTCAAGTGAGAGAATTGGCAAACTCTATATGCTTCGCGGCAAGAAACAGACGGAGGTTGCAGCTGTTGAGGCAGGAGATATCGGTGCAGTAACGAAATTAGATAAAACCAAAACGGGGGATACTCTTTGCACAGAAGGCAAATCCATCATACTTAGCGGAATTGATTTTCCGACGCCGGTATTGTCTATGGCCGTATCGCCTGCCGCAAAGGGAGATGAGGAAAAAATAATCGGAGGACTTTCAAAGCTTTTAGATGAGGACCCCACATTCAGCATCACCACCAATGCAGAAACAAAGCAAACTCTCATAAGCGGACAGGGAGAGCAGCATATTGATATCATTGTAAATAAACTCAAATCGAAATACGGCATGAATGTAATCTTGTCTGAACCCGGTGTGCCTTACCGTGAAACCATAAGGTCAAAGGTTAAGGCGGAGGGGAAGCACAAAAAGCAGTCGGGAGGACACGGCCAGTACGGACACGTTTGGATTGAGTTTGAGCCGGGCATTACGGAAGATATGATATTCGAGGAGAAGGTGTTCGGCGGGGCAGTGCCGAAGAATTATTTTCCTGCGGTGGAAAAAGGGCTTAGGGAAGCCTGCCGGCACGGCGTATTGGCGGGGTATCCGGTTGTAAATCTAAAGGCGACATTGCTTGACGGTTCATATCATCCTGTGGATTCATCTGAAATGGCGTTTAAGATTGCGGCGGCAATAGCTTATAAGGAAGGGCTCAAAAAAGCAAGCCCTATACTTCTTGAGCCTATAGGACTCCTAAGGGTATATGTTCCCGAAAATATTATGGGTGATATTATTGGAGATATAAATAAGCGTCGGGGGCAGGTTATGGGTATGGGAGAAAGCGATAAGGAAGGTCTTAATTTGGTTGAGGCGGAGGTGCCAATGTCCGAAATGTTCAAATATGCGACGGATCTGCGCTCCATAAGCCAGGGGAGGGGGATGTTTACCTTTGAGTTTTTAAGGTATGAACCGGCGCCTGCAGCTGTAGCGGAAAAGGTAATAGCGGCGGCAAAGAGTGAGGAGCAGTAGTCACATATTCTAAAGTATCATAAAATATCTCCTTGATTGGACAAAAAAACGCTGAAAATTAGTTGCTTTGTTCAAACTGACTAAAGAATATTTTTTAATTTTGTTTATTTAGAGAATAACAATTTTTAAAATAATATGTTATCATTGTTAATGTTATAATACTTTGATATAAATGAGAGGAGATATTTTAATGGCGGATTTGCAATTAAAAAACATTTATAAAAAATATGCGGGCGGTGTGACCGCTGTCAGCGATTTTTGTCTGGATATTGCCGACAAGGAGTTTATTATCTTGGTTGGGCCGTCCGGCTGCGGCAAGTCTACTACTCTTCGAATGATTGCCGGTCTTGAGGAAATCAGCGAAGGTGAATTATATATTGACGGAAAGCTTGTAAATGACGTTGCGCCGAAGGACAGAGATATTGCGATGGTTTTTCAAAACTATGCTCTCTATCCGCATATGACGGTTTTTGAAAATATGGCATTCGGACTCAAGCTTAGAAAGACTCCTAAGGATGAGATTAAAAAACGTGTTACGGAAGCTGCTAAGATCCTTGACATTGAGCATTTGCTTGACAGAAAGCCAAAGGCCCTGTCAGGAGGGCAAAGGCAGAGAGTTGCGCTTGGGCGTGCTATTGTGCGTGATCCTAAAGTGTTCTTGATGGATGAGCCTCTTTCAAATTTGGATGCGAAACTTAGAGTTCAGATGAGAACTGAGATTAACAAGCTTCACAAAAAGCTTCAGACAACGTTCATATACGTAACGCATGACCAGACAGAGGCTATGACAATGGGCACGAGGATTGTTGTTATGAAGGATGGTCTTATCCAGCAGGTGGAT
This sequence comes from Clostridia bacterium, assembly GCA_026418715.1. Taxonomy (GTDB): domain Bacteria; phylum Bacillota; class Clostridia; order UBA1381; family UBA1381; genus SKW16. The sequence continues at coordinate 5,973 of JAOAAV010000086.1, read as the reverse complement.
ACGCCGGCTAACCTTTACACAAAGCCGTGCAATGTGTTTGTTGCAGGATTTATGGGAAGCCCGCAGATGAACTTTGTAAACGCAGTTGTTTCTCAAAAGAGCGATGGTGTTTATCTGGAGTTTAACAATCAGGAGATAAAGCTCCCTGAAGGGAAGGCAAGCAAGCCGGAACTTCAGGCTTACATCGGCAAAGAGGTTATCATGGGCATAAGACCGGAGGATATTCATGATGAGGAAACCTTCGTAAACAGCAGACCGGAATGCGTTGTTGATGCCTATGTTGAGATTTCTGAAATGATGGGTGCTGAAACATTCTTATACCTGACAATTGGCGGGGCTCCGTTTACCGCAAGAGTAAATCAAAGATCTACTGCAAAGGTGAACGATACCATTAAGGTGGCTTTGGAAGCGAATAAAATTCATTTGTTTGACAAAGATACGGAATTGGCAATTATCCATTAATTTTTGAAGCCGCTTTCATGTGCGCATGAAAGCGGCTTTATTTTTTTTATAAAACTTTTTCATGAAAAAACACGATTTTTATTGCAAAATTCTGTACAAAAGTTTATTATAATAGTATATGGATAAATTATATCATGGGAGGGATTGTAACTATGATAAGCAAAGCGTTTCAAAATATTGTCGCTCAGATGGCGGAAACGTTCCCGAAAAAATTCGGTATAGCGGATGCACAGGGTCTGGTGCTTGCTTCAAACGGCAGCGAACCGAGCGTGGAATTGATTGACGATATGGTGTATTCGGTAACGAATAATGACAAAATATTTTTCAAAAACGGCTACACAATAAAAGCAATAACAAACAAGCCTTATCCTGAGTATATTGTATATGTGGAAGGAACTGACGATATCGCAAGATATTGCTGCAGCGCAGTTGCGGTTGCGGCAAGCAATGTAAGATATTACTATGACGAAAAATATGACAAGACAAGCTTTATGCAAAACATTATCTTTGATAATTTGCTCCCGTTTGATCTTCATCAGAAAGCAAAGGAGCTTCATGTAGATATCAACGTTCCCAGAGCGGTGTTTTATATTGAAACACAAAAGAAGGAAGATAAGGGTGTATTTGAGGTAATAAATAATATGTTCCCGGACAGGGAAAGAGATTTTGTGATTAATATTGATTCAAGCAATATTGTTCTGATTAAGGAACTTCGTGAGGTGCTATCTTCCCGTGAACTTGAGGAAATGGCACAGTCAATTTTAAGTACCCTAAGTTCCGAAACCCTTGTTAAGGTACTGATTGGTGTCGGAAGTGTGGCCGAAAACATTGATCAGCTAAATACGGCCTATAAGGAGTCGCAGATTGCAATTGAGGTAGGCAAGGTATTCGATGAAGAAAAATATATCTTAAACTATGACAGCCTTGGCATTGGCAGATTGATTTATCAATTGCCTATCAGGCTTTGCGAATTATTTTTGGATGAGGTCTTTAAAAAAGGCGACATAACTTCACTCGATGATGAAACCATATTGACCATAAATAAATTTTTTGAAAATGATTTGAATGTCAGCGAAACTTCAAGACAGTTGTTTGTACACAGAAATACTCTCGTGTACCGTTTGGAGAAGATATATAAGCTGACAGGACTTGATTTGCGCAAATTTGATCAAGCTATTGTGTTTAAGGTGGCAATGATGGTGCATAAGTACTTAGTATCTAATCCGATGAAGATTTAAGAAAAGGACAGCAGGATGGGAGCCGGATAATGATTCAGTTTATTGACGTCAGCAAATATTATGACAATGGTACGGCGGCGCTTAAAGACGTAAATTTAACGATAGAAAACGGAGAATTTGTTTTTTTGGTGGGGTCAAGCGGAGCCGGAAAAACCACACTTACAAAGCTTTTGATGCGTGAGGAAAATGTGACAAAAGGTCAGATTTTATTGAATGACGAGGATATTACAAGTTTAGAGCATCGCGAAATTCCATATTTGAGAAGAAAAATGGGAGTTGTTTTTCAGGATTTCAGACTTTTGGATGACAGAACTGTGTATGAAAATGTGGAATTTGCGATGAAAATTGTGGGTGCTTCGGCGAGGGATATCCGAAGGCGTGTGCCCGTTGTTTTAAATCAAGTGGGATTAAATTACAAAGCGAAGTTGTTTCCCCGTCAGCTTTCTGGTGGAGAGCAGCAGAGAGTTGCGCTTGCAAGGGCGCTTGTGAATAATCCGTCTATTTTGATTGCGGACGAGCCTACGGGAAATTTAAATCCCAAAACGGCGATGGAAATTATGGAGATATTCGAGAGCATAAACAGGCGGGGTACCACCGTTATTATGGCCACTCATGCAAAGGATATTGTGGATATGATGAAAAAGCGTGTTGTGGAGATAGAAGATGGCGAAATTGTTCGCGATGAGGTCGGGGGTGTGTATCACGCATGAGAGTGAGCATCGTGAAGTATTTCTTTTCACAGGCTTCAAAAAATATAGTAAGAAACGGTTTTATGACACTTGCGTCCCTTTTTACCATTGCAAGCTGCCTGATAATTTTGGGGGTATTCACGCTTTTAACGCTGAACGTCAACTATATCACAGAACAGGTGAAGGAACAGTGTGAAATACAGGTATTTATCAAAAAAGATACGGATGCAAAGAGGGTGAGACAGCTTCAGGACGAAATTTATGCTATTTCCAATGTCAAGGAAGCGGTATTGTTCACCAAGGAGGATATGCTAAACTACGCAAAGCAGGATATGTTTCAGGGCAAAGAGGAGCAGCTTACGGGCTTTGAAGAGGATAATCCTTTCAGTGACTCGTATAAAATTACACTGAAGGATATAGCAAAAACGAACGATACGGTGCAAAAGCTAGAAAAGCTGGACAGTGTTGATCATGTCGTAAACAAGCAGGATGTAGTGAACACAATTTTATCGCTGTCAGGAGCAATCCGCAAGCTTAGCATTGTTATTATGCTTATGCTTTTAATTATTTCTGTTGTGATTATTTCAAATACCATCAAGCTTACGGTATTTAACAGACGCAAGGAAATCAACATCATGAAGTATATCGGAGCTACGGATTGTTTTATCAGAGTTCCGTTCATTATTGAGGGAATTCTGATTGGTTTTTTTGGGGCGTTAATATCTTTTGGACTTGTGTCTTGGGGATATATTATGCTTGAAAAATTTATGAAGAGTATAGAATTTGAAATGTTCCGTCTGCTTTCATACGGATTTGTGGCAGTAGTAATAGGGGCGTTGTTTGCGGTTATGGGATGTGTTATCGGAATGGTGGGAAGCATTCTTTCCATGCGGAAATACCTTAAGGTTTAGGAGTGGGTTATATGCGGCTTAAAAAAGTGGCGGCAGTTTTTCTTGCGGCAGCTGTTTCGCTTTCCGCATTTTCAAATGCTGTCGTGCCAAAAGCAGATGCGTCAAAAAGTATTGAGGACCTTAGAAAGGAACTTGCCGAAAATACAAAGAAGAAGCAGGAGGCAATCAAGGAAAAGGTTTCAAAACAGACAGAGTTAAACAGCGCAGTGGATAAAAAGAACGATTTGGATATCCAGATTGCCGCCTTGGAAGCGGATATTGACGATATAGACGATGTTGTGCGGGACAAGCAGGCTGAAATTGATGAAAAGAATAAGCAGATTAAAGAGCTTGACTCTCAAATAGATAAGAATAAGGATTTACTTAAAGAGCGTATGAAGGTGATGTATGAGAATGGAAACGTCACCTATCTTGAGATGATTTTTGAAGCAAAAGGGCTTAGTGATTTATTTACAAGAATTGCTGTCATCAGAGATATAGTTTCTCATGATAGAGAGTTGATTCAAAGCTACGTTGACGCTAAGGAAACCATAGAAGATGCTAAAGCTACGGTAGAAAAGGAGAAAGCGGAGCAGGATGAAGCGAAGGCAATGCTTGTGGACAAAAAAGCTGATATAGAGAAGAAGTCGGCTGAGCGTGACAAAATTATACAAACGCTCAAATCTCAAATTGATGAGCTTGAAAAATTTGAGGCGGAAAGCGAAAAGTATGAAAAGCAGGCAAAGGAGGAGCTTCAGCGGGCATTGGCGGAGCAGGAGGCAAAGAAAAAATCTTCATCCTCTGCACCCGCAAAGGTTGGGAACGGTGATTTTTGCTGGCCTTCAGCTACATCTACCAGAGTAACATCGAAATATGGATACAGGATACATCCCATATCTAACGTAGAAAAATTTCATTCGGGAATAGACATTGCCGCCGAACAGGGGACAAATGTGCTTGCGGCACAGGATGGAACAGTAGTTACCGCAGGGTGGAATAATGGCTATGGTTATTACATAACTATAAATCATGGCGGCGGTGTTGTAACGCTTTATGGTCACAACAGCAAGCTTTTGGTGAGCGCCGGAGATGAGGTAAAAAAGGGTCAGGTGATTGCAAAGGTTGGTTCTACCGGAATTTCCACGGGACCGCACATCCATTTTGAAGTGATTGTAAACGGCAGTACGCAGGATCCTGAAAAGTATTTTTAGGAGGGTATTAATTGGCGAATAAAAAAATTATAATAACGGCAGCGGTTTCAGCTTTGGTTTCATGTCTTCTTACAAATACGGTGAGGGATATTATCGACGTACAGACTGGAGGCATGACGCTCAAAAAGACTGCTACTGTGACAAGGCTGCTTCATAAATACTATTTAAACGGAGTTGATGATAGTGAAATTGCGGATGCTGCAGCGACCGCAATCACTGATGAGCTTGGAGATCCGTATACAAAATATTTCGACTCCACAACCTTCGCAAAGTATATGGAGGATGCAACTGGCAAGTATGTAGGCATAGGGGTTGTACTTTCCATTGACAAGGATAACAAGACCATACAAATTGTATCTCCGTATGAGGGTTCACCGGGTGAGGAAGCAGGACTTTTGCCCGGCGATATAATCGAAAAAATAGACGGCAGGGAATATGACGCAGACAACTACGATGAGGCGGTAAATACCATAAAAGGTCAGGAAGGAGAAAGTGTTACCCTTACGATAAGAAGGGGGAGCACATCCTTTGATGTGACGCTTGTGCGGCGCCTAATCCAAAGAAAAGCCGTAAAAAGTAAAATGCTGGGTGACAGTATTGGTTATATACGGATTACCGATTTTGATACGGATGTGGATAAGGAGTTTTCTGAGCATTTGTCGGACCTTGAAAATCAAGGTATGCAGAGACTTATTATTGATTTGAGGAATAATCCCGGCGGAGATTTCAATGCGGTTTGTAAAATTGCAGATAAGCTCCTGCCGGAAGGCATTATCACATATACCGAGGATAAGAATGGGAAAAGAATCAACAAGCGTTCTGATGCACAGGAGCTTGATATGCCTATTGCCGTTTTGATCAACGAGGGGAGTGCAAGTGCGTCAGAGGTGCTTTCGGGAGCACTAAAAAGCCATCATAAGGCGGTTTTAGTTGGGAAAAAGACTTATGGCAAGGGTGTTGTGCAGAAGCTTATACCTTTTTCGGACGGATCCGGAATCAAGATTACGCAGTCAAAGTATTATCTGCCAAGTGGGGAGTGCATCAACGGCATAGGGATACAGCCTGATATAGATGTGGATTTGCCGGATGGCACAAACAAAAGCGTAGCACAGCTTTCAGAGACCGAGGATACCCAGCTTGCAAGGGCAATCGAAGTAATTAGGCAGTATGATAAGTATATGGGTGAATAAAAATATCGGTTGATATTACAGTGAAAAATATAGTGGTTGTGAGAGACGACCAAAGATAAAGCGTGTGACATCCTTGCTTGCACGCTTTATTTTTAGTAACTTCTTTCAGGTAAAAACAAATTATCTGCACATTTGTTATAAAATATTTGAATTATGTTGTGATACAATTGATGGGTGACAAATAAAAAAGAAAATAGACTCCAATATGATATAATGTTAAGTGACAAAAAAACAAAGTATCAAAAGGAGCTATTTTCTATGAACAGTATAACATCAATAGCAAAGTTTCGTCA
>JAOAAV010000064.1 GCA_026418715.1 Clostridia bacterium | reverse complement strand
GAAACTTTGCTATTGATGTTATACTGTTCATAGAAAATAGCTCCTTTTGATACTTTGTTTTTTTTGTCACTTAACATTATATCATATTGGAGTCTATTTTCTTTTTTATTTGTCACCCATCAATTGTATCACAACAAATTTCATCAATGGGATATTAAGGTGTGTTGAAAAATATGGAGTTGCTCAAGCAAGTATACGGCATCGAGTTAGCAGAACTACCATTTACGAGTGGAAACAAAAATGTGATATACATTGGAAAGGCTTGCGTGATAAAAACCATTCCAGGCAGAATACACAGAAAGAAATAGATTTTATGTTATTTACGACTGACAAGATATTTTTGTGATCAAACATACGAGATAATGGGCATGCAAGACGTTGCAACACAAACAGATAACGGCAGTGAATTTCCTAATGTATTGCTTGAAGAAACACTAGACACCTTGGAAATCATGCACAATAAGATTAGGGCAACAACCTCAAGTAACAATGGCAAAATTGAGCATCAGCACAGAACGGCTGAAAAGCGTTTTTACAAAAAGATGAGAATGTATAATTTGGAGTATAATCGAAAGCAGCTTGCTCACCATAACAAATTGTTTAACACAATATCAAATCGTGTTGTGTAAGATAAACAGTAAAATCTCTGCCTTTTAGCATTGACAAAGGCAGTTTTGATTTTTTATTTTGAAAAAAGTATCCCTTCATGCGTTTCTAACAAAATTCTTGTGATATTTTATCCAATAGTGTTGCCAAACAAGGCGTTTTATAGTAAAATGTATAAGGTTGATTTGAATATTTTTACAATCTGCAGCATCAATAAATGCCTCTGCGGGACGGCACGGTATTTATAACTAAAAGAATAGCTCCATGATGTAAATTCATATATTCCCCCGCAAGAACTCGGCATAAATAGCAAGAAAGGTAGACGGTGGTTTTATGGTTTCTATTATTTTTACAATATCGTTATCACTGCTAATATCGGCTCTGCTGTATTTTTCAATGCTTCAGCCTGGCCTGCAGCAGACGCATAAATTACAAAAGACAAATGACTCCGTCATAAATATATTGGTCCTTCTTGGAGTAGGACTGATTTTCCGCTATATCGGCGCCTCTGTTTTCAGAGGCCATGAAACTGATATGAATTGTTTTTCCGCATGGTCTGACATGATTTTTAATAACGGCTTTTCAAAGTTTTATGCTTCCGACACTTTTACCGACTATCCTCCGGGATATATGTATGTTTTATATATCATAGGAGCCATAAGAAAGTTTATACCTATGAGTCAAACCGCCATAAATATGCTCATAAAAACTCCGGCGATTTTATGCGACATCGCATCGGCGTATATCGTATACGCTTTGTCTAAAAAGCGTTTTTCTGAAAATATCGCGCTTATGTTATCAGGCTTTTATTTGTTTAATCCTGCTGTATATATAAATTCCGCACTTTGGGGGCAGGTAGACTCCGTGTTTACTCTCCTTGCTCTTGCTATGACATTTTTTGTTGCCGAAAAAAAGATGCCAGCGGCATATTTTTTGTTTGCAGCAGGAATACTTATGAAACCTCAAATGCTGATATTTACTCCTTTGCTGATTTATGGAGCTATTGAAGTTGTATTTTTGCCCAAATTCAGTAAAGGCCTTCTTGTCAAAAATCTTCTATGGGGTTTGGGAGCAATCCTTATGTTGATTGTTCTTTCCCTGCCGTTTGGCATTAATTACGTTATTGACCAGTATATCAAAACGCTTTCCTCGTATCCTTATGCGTCTGTAAATGCTTTTAATTTATGGGCTGCCTTGGGTCAGAATTGGATTAAGTTAAACAGTGCAACAAGCGTAATCGGGAATGTATTTATTGTTTTAATTGTCGCCGCATCCGCATATATTTTCTTTAAAACTAAAAATCCATCCAAATATTATTTTACCGCCGCATTTTTATCTATCAGCACATACATGCTTTCGACAAAAATGCATGACAGATATGTATTCCCCGCTATGGTTATGCTACTTGCAGCATTTATCGCTGTTTCAAGTATTGAAATGTTCTTTATGTACATATTGGTAAGTCTGGCGCAGTTTTTCAATGCCGCTTACGTATTGTTCATATATCAGACGGAGCCGAATAAATATTTTAACCATCCGATTGTAATTGTGGCATCGTTTGTTAATATTGCTATCTACATTTTCTTTCTTTACAATACAAATAAGCTATATGTCAAAAATTTATTCAACGCTTCGCCGCTTGAGCTTTCTTTGTCGAAGCAAAATAAAGCAAAGCCGCAGACAGCCGCTATTTTTGAGCGCACAAAGCCGCTTGCGAAAATAACCCGTTTTGACATTGCCGCAATAACCGTTATCACAATAGTCTACAGTTTTATAGCACTATATGATTTGGGTGATAAAGAGGCTCCGCAGACTTCATACAATTTAAATCAAAGCGGAGCTTCCATAGTGCTGGATTTAGGCTCTCCCACCCAAATTCAAAAAATAAAATATTTTCTTGGCTGCTACGAAAACCGTGAATTCACTATAGACTTTTCAAATTCGTCAGACGAGAATTTTACAAATTCTTCAAATCTTAAAATGAACTCTGTATTCGCATGGGGGAGTCAGGATGTAAATACGTCGGCACGCTATATAAGACTGACGCTCAAAAGCGACAAACTTATGCTCAATGAGCTTGCGATAATTGACGGTGAAAACAACAAAGTAATTCCCGTCAATTCCTCGGATTATCCGCAGTTGTTTGACGAGCAATCCTTGGTTCCCGAAAGGTCGAATTTTAGGAATAGTACCTATTTTGACGAAATTTACCACGCTCGCACAGGCTATGAGTTCGTGCACAGCCTAACTCCATATGAGTGGACACATCCGCCTCTCGGGAAAGTTTTTATTGCCCTTGGAATTAAACTTTTCGGCATGACTCCTTTCGGCTGGAGAATAGTAGGAACCATTTTCGGCATCCTCATGATTCCAATTATTTATATTTTCGCAAAGAAGATAACAGGGGCCACATGGCTTGCAGCAATAACGTGTCTTTTGTTTACATTTGATTTTATGCACTTTGCGCAAACAAGGATCGCCACTATTGACGTATATGCCACGTTTTTCATTATATTGATGTACCTTTTCATGTACAGATATTTTACCATGAGCTTCTACGATACAAAGCTTTCAAAAACCCTTCTTCCTTTGGGTTTGTCCGGCATAGCCATGGGACTTGGCGCTGCAAGCAAATGGACGGGAATATATGCCGGAGCAGGACTTGGCATTTTGTTTTTTATAACCTTATACAAAAGGTATTCCGAATACGCATATGCCTGCAGATTCCCCAAAAATGAGTCTTTCGGCATTAAGCATAAGCACGTTATAGATACCTTCAAATCGAGTACCCTAAAGACAATCATGTTTTGCTGTATTTTCTTCATTGTTGTTCCTTTGATTATATATGGTTTGTCTTACATTCCGTATCTTAAAGCGGACGGTATGCAGGGAATTAAGAGCATAATCGAAAATCAGCGTGCAATGCTTACATATCACGGAAAAACGGTTGTAAGCTCAACGCATCCGTTTTCCTCACGCTGGTATGAATGGCCTATTATGAAAAGACCAATCTGGTATTATTCAGGTACTATAACAAACGACATAAAAGAAGGAATCAGTTCATTCGGCAATCCTGCCGTATGGTGGATGGGCATTTTTGCCCTCCTTTATATGGTTGTGCTTGCTATAAGGGAAAAGGATAAAACAGCTCTATTTTTGGTTGTAGGTTATTTTGCGCAGTTTGTTCTATGGATACCCGTCACACGTATCACCTTCATTTATCATTACTTTCCGTGTGTACCGTTTTTGGTACTTATGATAGGATATTCAATACTGAAGCTATATGAAAATAATAAAAAATGGAAATATGCCGCTTTCGGGTACACCTTACTGGCAATTGTTTTATTTGCGATGTTTTATCCTGTTTTATCTGGGCATCCCGTTAGTGTAAGCTATGTGAAGACGTTTTTGAAATGGTTCTCAAGCTGGGTACTCATTTGAAGAAAGGATTTTTATATGCGTATTATCACTTCTCAAACAATCACGGATTCAGTTGAAAAAATGTGTGTTCTTGCGAACTGTCATATGAATGAAGATATCCGTAAGGCTTTAGCAGATTCAGTGAAAACGGAAAAATCTCCGGTCGGTCGTGAACTTCTTCAGAATGTATTAAAAAATGCCGATATTGCCGCTGAAAAGACAATGCCCATATGTCAAGATACGGGTATAGCAGTATTTTTTGTAGAAATCGGGCAAGAAGTATATGTAGAAGGCGACACACTAACCGAAGCAATCAACAAGGGAGTTGCGTCAGGATATAAAAACGGATATTTGCGAAAATCTGTTGTGTTAGATCCGATCAAACGTGTAAACACAAACGATAATACTCCTGCGATTATTTACTATGACATTGTAAAGGGTGACAAGCTAAAAATCACATTCGCACCTAAAGGTTTTGGCAGTGAAAACAAGAGTGCCCTTAAAATGCTCAACCCTGCGGACGGAGTAGACGGAGTTATGGATTTTGTGGTGGAAACAGTAAAAAAAGCAGGCTCTAATCCGTGTCCCCCTATGGTTGTAGGCGTGGGAATAGGCGGAACTATGGATAAAGCGGCAGTTTTGTCAAAGAAAGCTCTCGTGCGAAATATAGACAAAAGAAATTCGGATTCCTTTTATGCGGATTTGGAGAATGCTTTGCTTCATAGAATAAATAAATTAGGAATAGGTCCCCAAGGCATGGGAGGAACCACTACAGCCCTTGCCGTAAACATAGAAACCTTCCCTACTCATATTGCAGGGCTCCCTGTTGCTGTAAATATAAGCTGCCACGTCACAAGACATACAGATATTGAAATATAAAAAGAGGCTGTGACAAACTTTAGTCACAGCTTCTTTTTATGCATTTTTCGAAATATCAATGAAAATGAAATCATCGTCGCTGATTTTCCTTATGTAAGTGGATACCTTCTCCTTTGTCGTCACATCTCGGTATTCCTCAGACAGAAAGCTATCCTGTGGATTTGCTATCACTCTGAGCGCATTGGTAAAATATTTTCTCCATGACCAGTTTCTGTTTCTGTAATCTACCAAAGATACCGTTTTTGTGCCAATTTCAACATTGGATGAAATCTGATAGCCATATTTGTTGCAAATATATGCTCGAATTGCATTTTCAGGCAATATATTTGCAAGTTTTGCCAGATAATCGTCTATTTCATATTTGTCGTAAGGATTCGATACGAAATAATTGTCTATCGCCTCATCAAGCATTCTATGAAGGCTTCTTTCTTTTGAAGCAGACATTTGATGCTGGGCAATCAATTTATAGGTTGCAAATTTAAATATTTGATCATTAAACATGGCAGATTTGATGTCCTCAAGCGGCTTTGAAAGCAAAAAACCCTGATAATATCTGCCCTTTGAATTCATACAGCAGTCAAGCTGCTCCTCTGTTTCCACACCTACATAAACAACTTCTATACCCAATTTCTGCGCAAAATCAACAGTAGTTTTTAAGAATTCGCAATATTGGTGAAATTGATCGCTTTTCTGTACTAAACTCATATCAATTTTTATGATATCGGGCGCGAGAACTGCCAAAGCGTCGATACTGGAATGCTTTCCGTATTTGTCTATAGCTATCCTAAATCCTGCACTTTTATAATATGACAAGCAAGTCATGCATTTGTCGCAAAGACCGAGGCAGTCTGCTTCATCCAGTTCAATAACAATACGGCTCAAATCCACGCCGTACTCCTTTGCAAATTTAATGGTCGGCATTTCTTCAGGCTTGCCTTCATACTGCCTCAACCAATCCAATTTCATATTGATAAACAAATACTGTGAACTATCTGCTTCTAAAAAAGCTTCAATAGCCTTTTTTCTTATAATGCGATCCGCCTCAATTTTCTCTTCCACCGATATATCCGAGGAATCAAAAAAATCACTTAGGGACTGAATGGCTTTTTTTTCATCATAATATCTGCCCAAAACCTCAAAGCCGTATATAAAATTGCTGTCAATACCTATTATCGGCTGAAAATAAGGTATTAAATTGTTTTCTGCATACTGCATAAAATTTCCCTCCTTATTTCTACAATGAAAACAGTTACGCTTGCTAAGCAGGTAATAAAAAAAGAAGTTAAAAAGCAACAAATTATTGGGCAGCTTAAAAACTGCACCATTTGCTTTTATAAACCTCTTTGTTTATACTCAGTAAATGTTTTCAGGTTATCATTATATACCATGTCAGAAAAATTTTCAATACAATTTTTGAGATGATAACATTATGTAAATTTCATCATATAATAAAAAAGATACAATTTATATAATGAAGGTGAATAATATGCCATATACGGACAGAGAGCTTTTTGCAAGATTAATAGCCTGCGAGGCTGGCGGTGAAGGTGATGACGGAATGAAGGCGGTTGCTACGACAGTCATGAACCGAGTTCGCATACCATATGGAGAATTTGCACGTGTAAGCCAGGGCGGGAATCTGCGAAACATAATTTTTCAGCCAAATCAATATACCTGTATGAAGGAAAGCATCGGCGGACAATATAACTCACAAAATATTTACAATATCGATCCCGGCGAAGTTCATTATGATATCGCAGATTGGGCAATTGCTGGCAACATATTGAAAGGAGTTGATCATTCCATATTTTATTTCAATCCCTACAGCCCCGTTTGTATAGAAAACTTCCCTCCAAGCGGTACAGGGAAGTTTCACAATCGCGTTCATCAGCATTGTTTTTATGTTCCAACCATGGCGTATAGAAACACATAATAAATCGCAGAAAGGAGAAATAAACAGAATGAATACAAATATGAATCCAATGATAGTTTCAGGGCAAACAGGGTATTATCCGCAATCATCCTGCCAGTCATATACTCAGACGTCGGGAAGCGGATGGCAAACTCCAACTCCCTTGCAAACCTTGCCGCTTTTTATGCAGCCCGCGCAACAATCCGCTCAAACATACCAGACATCCCAGACAACAATGCCGGCAGTTCAATCAACTTCAGGTCAAACACCAATTACATTTGCCGATTATGAAAAAATTGCCGCATTAACAGATGTACCTGTTACAGCTGAAAGCCTGCAGTATCTAAACGGATTTTTAAGAACTCAAATAGGCAAACGAGTAAAAGTCGAATTCTTGATAGGAACAAATTCCTTTGTTGATAAGGAAGGAATCTTATTAGGCGTGGGAGTAAATTACATTCTGATTAACGAAACAGATACGGATGATTTAACCGCTTGTGACTTTTACAATATTAAGTTTATCAAATTTTATTATTAGCAACGTGCCTGTTTAAATTAAATAGCGCTCAATATCAAAAAGTCAACACGGATTTCAAACTCCGCCTTAGGCATAGTTCAAAACCCGTGTTGACTGAAAAATGTTATTATAGCAGGACAAACCTTATATGCTGTACGTACTGTAGCATAACATAGTTGTATATTTTACTTTTCATTTTAACGTTGCCACACAACCATTGATAAGGACCCTTCACATTTATAAATTCCTCGTAAAACCTAGGTTTTCACATAAACAAAAAACTCCTATTCGGATATAGAATAGGAGTTTTTCTGGCTCCTCAAGTTGGGCTCGAACCAACGACCCTGCGGTTAACAGCCGCATGCTCTGCCAACTGAGCTATTGAGGAATATTTAAAGTCCTTAACTCTCATTA
>JAOAAV010000061.1 GCA_026418715.1 Clostridia bacterium | reverse complement strand
GAAACTTTGCTATTGATGTTATACTGTTCATAGAAAATAGCTCCTTTTGATACTTTGTTTTTTTTGTCACTTAACATTATATCATATTGGAGTCTATTTTCTTTTTTATTTGTCACCCATCAATTGTATCACAACATTTTTCATAATTCTATCCGATTTTTTCTGTGCTACAAGACATAAAGCCTAACTTTGAATAAAACAAAATATAATGTGTGCAGTTCAATTTTGTAGGATGGGGGGATATTCATAATCAATTTTGACATCTATATGACATATGTACTTTTTTGCTTTTCTTAAAAATGCATATCAATTCAACGCTCTATCAGTAAAATGCTGTTTTGCTTTTTTATGTATTTATATTGATGAAACATAAACTTGTGGCAAAAATTACAGCTTGCAAAACAGAGATTAATATAGTATCATATGAATTGTGGTTGACATAATATCTTATCTCAACAACGAAACGCTGGTTGTAACAAGGAATTATTAATTTTAGAGATAAATATTATGTAAACAACGTAGAGGAAAAACAGCAAGTATAATAAGGAGGAACCAATTAATGAGAGGTTTAAAAAATCTTATCGCATCAATGCTATCAGCAGCTATCCTCGCAGCATCAACGGTTGCACTTGCAGCAATGCCGACTGATGTTCAAGGTACAAGATTCGAAGAGCCGATACAGGTATTGTCAGCGCTTGGAATTATGGTTGGCGATGCTGGTACGGGACTTTTCAGACCTGACGATACGATTAAACGTTCAGAATTTGCAAAAATTGCAGTGACATCATTGGGTCTTGAGGAAGTGGCAGCAGCAACAAACAGTAGTACACCTTTCCCTGACGTTGTTCAAGGGCACTGGGCAACAGGTTATATTAATGTAGCGGCATCACAGGGTATTGTTATCGGTGATCCAGATGGAAATTTCCGCCCTGACGATTCTATCACCTATGCGGAAGCTATGACAATCATGGTAAGAGTTCTAGGTTATGAGCCTATTGCACAAGTAAAGGGCGGTTTCCCATCGGGCTATGTGGTAACTGCATCTGATAACGGCTTGAACAAAAATGTAACAGGGTCAACTAACGAGCCGATATCGAGAGGAAATGTGGCATATATCACATACAATGCTTTGACTGCGAAAATGATGGAGCAGACAGGCTTTGGCAGCAACCTTTCTTACGAAGTAGTTGATAAGACATTGCTTGAAGAAAAGCTCAATGTTACTAAGGATGAGGGACAGATTGTTGCTATTGAAAATACCAGCTTATCCGGAAACAGCACTTTAAAAGCGGGACAGGTAAAAATCGGCGACACTGTGTATGAAACGAAGTATAACATTAACAATCTTTTAGGTTACAACGTTGATTTTTATGTGAAAGAAAACAGTGCAGGTGATGATGAAATCATTCTTGCAGTGCCGCAGGCAACAAAGAACTCAACTCTTACTGTTTCAGCTGATTTGTTTGAAGGTATAGTTGAAAAAACTAACAATAAGGCGATTTCATACTATGCAAATGAAACGAGCACCAAAACAAGCACTGCAGAATTAAATTCAGATGCTATATTAATTTACAATGGCAAGTATGAAGCAATGTCGGACGATCTTTTGAATATAAAGAATAAGGCGGGCAACGTAGTACTTCTTGATACAGATCGTGACGGCAAATATAATATCGCATTTGTAACAGAGTATACAAATATGGTAGTTGAAGAAGTAACATCAAGTCACAGAATTATTGACAAGTACGGTGCACCGTCATTAAAGCTTGATCCTGAGGATGAAAGCATCAGCTTCAGAATTATGAGAGGTCTTGATGAAATTCAGGCAAAAGACCTGAAAGAATATGACGTATTGTCAATCGCGGCAAGTACTGATGGTGAGCTATATGATATTGTTGTGACAAACAATAGTGTTCAAGGCAAGATATCGGAAATTGACGATGAAGGCATTACAGTAGGCGGCACTTACTACAAGGTTGCAAACAATTATACTGAAACCTTGAAATTAGCTCAGGAAGGAACATTCTATCTTGACGTTGAAGGCAAAATTGCGGCAGTAGATACAACTACTGAAACAAGCGACAATTACGCATACCTCGTAAGAGCTTATGTATCAACAGACAGCGATGATGTTGCAAAATTCAAGGTATTCACAAAAGAAGGAAAAGAGCTTGTTCTTGAAGCAGCTGAAAAGATTAAGTTCAACGGCACATCAAAGCAGCTTGCTACGGACGTAGTTGAAACATTGTTAAATGGCAACGCAAACGTTGAAAAGCAGCTTATCACTTATGAGTTAAACTCTGAAGGCAAAATTGTGACACTTAATACGGCTGTTGACAATACAGCAACAGGCGCAGTAAATGAAAATGCATTTACAAAGAACTATGTGTTGAGCGGAGCAGAATATAACGCTACTTTGAAGAAAATTGGAAATATCAAAGTTGCAAGCGACACAGTGATATTCAACATTCCTTCAGATGCAACATCCGTAAGCGATTATTCGATAGAAAAGATGTCGATGTTTGAAGATGAAGCAAAATACGATATCATCGTATTTGACAGAACGGATGATTTCACTGCAAAAGCAATTATTGTGACAAATGCAAACTTCCAGACAAATGCGGAATCTGCGATTGCTGTAGTTTCAAAGGTGACATCTACAACAAATGACGATGGCGATACCGTCGACAGATTGTACGCATACTCTAACGGCAAAACATTAGAAATCAATGCGGAAGATAAGGGTCTCTTGGTGAAAGAGAGCGGCGATACTCTTGAAAACGGTGACATTATTCAGTACAAGACAAATGCAAACGGTGAAATCGCAAGCTTTAGAGTATTGTTTGATATAGACGCAAAGAATACCGAAATGACAGCGACACCTGCAGAAAATCTTGACATTGTATATGGTAAAGTAACTCAGAAATTTACGTCATCCATGAACGTAAGCGTAAATGACGGTGAGGTTGTAAACTATGCATTGACAAATGACGTAGTAGTTTACACCGTAGATACAACAAAGTCGAAGAATAATATTACGGTTGGAACAATCAGCGATATTCTCAAGTACAACGCTGAGGAAGGCAACAGAGTATTCGTTAAAATCTACAAAGATGTTGTACAAGAAGTTGTAGTTATAAAATAACCTCCTACACTAAAAAGTGTAATAAATATCTTCTCTATGCAAAAGAGTGCGGATTTCCCGCACTCTTTTTCTAATTAGCATTTCTGAAATAGAATTGATTTTCAATTTCAACCTTTTGCGTTTTACCTATCGATGTATTGTTTTTTGATGAAGTCACTTTAACCTTTATCCCTGTACAGTTTTTGTATGTAGTGCCTGATGGCAGTGGAGAAACGGCGATATTAATTCCTTTTGCAATAGAGGCACCGTTAAATTTGAATGTACCGGCGCTTTCATCATATTCAAAGGTGTTCGTTTCACCAGTGGGGGAATTGACTACAGTTAAGGACTTGAATTTAAGATTTTCCGTGGATTCGTTTAAGCTATTTACTCCACTGGAAGAAGTAATCACAGAAATCCCCGAAGCGGGAATACATTTTTCACGAAACGTCGCCATAACCATTTGTGCATTTTGCTGTACCTCCGATTGATCGTAAACTATCTTGGAGTCTTTCAAATTATGAAGCATGAAAGCGCCAATAGGGACAATAACAATAAGCAATACAGAAATCGTAACAATAACTTCAACCAAAGTAAAACCGTCATCATGCTTTATGTTTCTCATGGCAGCCTCCTGTCCTCTACTTATATACCGTTTTAATATCAATACTAATGCTGTTGCTGTTATTTCCTGCAAAAACCAAGTTATTGCATATGGAGTTTAGATTATCATTCATATCCCAATTAAGCTGAACAGTAAATTTTTCTTCTCTTGAAGCAACAGTTATACGATATTTGATGGTAGTGGTGCCTTCATAAGAACTATCGCAGAAGTTTGTTGCAGAATCATCAATATCAAAAGTAATATTTTGCAGCGAGGTGCCGGTAAAGGAATAGCGAAGGGTGTTTAGTTTATCCGCAAGGTCCGTTTCAAAATTATTTGTGTTATAATAGTTGTTTATCGAACTCTTATATGCCGAGGTTATGGCGTTTAAAACATCGTCCTCCGTATATCCGCTTCCCGTTGCCGTTTTTTCAGCTCCTGCAGATATTGCTTTGTTTAAGGCATCGTTTACTGCAGATTCAATTATAATTTTTGTATGAGATACACAAGCATCATTTACATACAGCTGTTGTTCCGTGTTAAGCTCGGATTGCTTCATTTTGGAATTGGCAATCATGGAGGAGGCTGTGCCAAGAACAAGCATCATCAATATGACGATTGTAAATATTACAAGCACAAGCACGGAGCCTTGTTCTCTTTTTAGCATAACTATCTCCTCCAGCGTTAATATGTTGTTGAATTGCCGTTTTTGTCAACTACCGTTACAGTTCCGTTTGTAAGCCAGTCAACACTGTTTTTATTAACAACAATAGTCAAATTGCTCAGGTTATTGTAAATTACGATATTTGTCTTACAGGTGGTGCTATTAATTGAAATTCCCGAGCCCGATAAATTCATAGTAAACGTTAGCGGATAATTTGTCAGCGAACCCTCAAATTTTATAGTCAATTCTTTTATGGGTTTTGCCCAAGAACAGCCTGTATAATATTCCAAACCTAAAGTAGAATCGTCGGCAGTTCCGCTGTAGCCCATATTGTAAAATCCAAAACCATAGCCGCTCCAGAAAGACATTGAGGGATTAGTCCACCTGTTTATGGAGGAAACGTTTACAGTTCCGCCTTTTGTGGTAGATGTATATGTAACATAATTGTTAGCGGCAGAATCATTCAAGTTAAACGTTATGTTCGCAACAGATGTGTTCTGTGTAGGCGCAACTGTAGGGGAAGCCGTGGCTGCAGCGACAGTTGCAGATGGCGAAACTGTTGTTTGCGACGATGGCGTTGCAGTTGCTGAAGTCAGCGAGGAACTTGTAGATATGCCGCCTGCGGTGCTTCTGTATGTTACAAGCATGGCAAGAAGCTTCGTGGTACCCTTTTTGTAAACTTTTACGGTTATCTTTTCCCACTGACCCGACAGCGACGACAATGTAACATATTTTAACACGTATGTACCAGTTGACGTATCCACCGTTCCGGGCAAAGCAGTCGCTGCAGGAGATGACGTTGCAGCACTCGTTGCAGTGGGTGAAGTTGTCTGAGCCGGAGTGGGGGATGCGGAGTTTATAATATCCGACACCGTACCATTGAACTTAAGCCACGAAAAATCACCCCATTTTATGATTGTCAATTTATCGTTTCCACAAGATAATTTTTGGAAGAAATTCATATTGGCTATATAGTTCTGCTTAACATTATTATCATCGTAATAGAATGTAGTATAATTAGCTGTGGCCCTGATTGCGAAATTGGTATCACGGTAGCAGAGAGTACCTGTTACGTAGAATGTCATGTCGTAATACATATTATAGTGATACCACGGGTATACTGTAGCTTGTTTTAAATCTTTCAATTTGATGCCTAGTGTATTTTCCGCAGCCGTTGCCCATGTATAATTTACTAATCCCCAGAAGCCTAAATAATTTTGGTATAAATCCATTACAATTGAAGAACCGTAAGTAGTCAAATCGGTAGGTGACAAATTTGAAATGACATATTTACTACCTACCTTGGCAAGATTTCCATTATTATCAAATACCTTTACAATGAGGTATGGACCTCTCTTACTGCTGTTTATTACTTTTGTATACATTAGATTGTAAATATTTCTTATGTATATTTTCAAGTTCGGATAATCGTTGTGAGTATCAGTAAAGCCGCTGGGTTTTATAAAATATGGATCCGTATCCATATTATTATACAGATAGTCTATCGTTTTAAACATATTCGATGACGAAGTTATATATGATATTTTTTCGGCTTCAACGGTTGAATTTACCAAACTGGAAAGCTGACTTATTATATTGTCATACATAGTTTTATATCGTTCCACAAACAGCGTTTCATATTGAACGGCAACATCCAGCGGCATACCCTCATAGCAGGCAACCATTCGGGTATACTCAAAATCCGAAAGTCCTAATACGGACTTTAAAGTATTCGCATCATATTTTTCAATCATCTTGTAATTTGATATGTATGAATAATTTGAACTGAATGTTTTCCAATTCTTGTATGAAGTCGGATCTGCAAGGAAGGCATCAAATTTTGACGTGGAACCAAAAATTAGATACGCTCCTGTCTTCCCCAGAATGTACAAATCCTCGTCAATATAGTCAAACAATCCAATTCTCGCATTGTAATTGCTGCCTGGGTCATAATCTATAAAACCGGGATTATCTGACGGACCGCTTGTTGTGGCAGGAGTTGTCGGAGTTGGCGTGGGTGAAGCTGTCGGAATAGTTGTTGGTGTGGTTGTGGGAGATGTCGTAGACGGAGCGGAAGTTGTGAAAACATACACAGGAACAGTGGTTGAGAAAGCCTCCGTTGATTCCGATGGAGAAGGTGTTTCCACCAATACTTCAATATCAAAATCCGAATATGAAGAGGCATTATAAGTTCCGGTTTTCAAGATTTCTTCCATAACCGATTGGGCAACGTTATTTGCCATCAGTTTAGAGCCGGATCCTGTTTGACCTTTTGATGCACCTACAAAAATGCTGTATGTGGGAACGGCTACGATCCCCAAAATAGCTATAGCGCAAATGATTTCAACTAAGGTAAAACCTTTTTGGTTTTTAAATATGTTTCTCATCATATCTCATTCCTTTCATATATACCCAAAAATCAGCCTGTGCCGAAAACATAGGCTGATTTTATGTTATTGGTTTTGCTGATCGTCTCCATGGATCTTGGCAATAGCAAAATATGTAAGTGTAAACGAGCCCGAATATCTTGAAGGACCGTTATATGAAATTATCGGAGCTTCCTGCACCTGTGAAATCTTTTGTGTGGAATAGGATTGATTGGTTTGCAGCAAATCTGCGACGGTAGTTTGCTGAGCCTGAACTGCTTGGTTAGCTGCTGCCTTGGCTTCATCCTCCAATTTTTTTACATATTCCTCCGTAGAATCGGCATAGGTTAAATCTGTAATATAGATAGACGGTGAAGCCGCTTCAATGTTATGCATGAAGTCCATGATGCTTTGATAGGTTGAATCTTGAAAATAAATTGAAACTGTTAACTTCTGCACATTAGCCGTATTGTTTAGAACAATTTCATTTATTTTCATCTGCAAATCCTTATCAGACAAATTTTTAAGACTTGCATTCAAAGCATCAAATTTTTGCTGTACAGACGGATCTATAACTTTTTCTTGTGTATTATCTTTCTTTTTAGGCTCGGAAGAAAGCGTTGTGGCGTTTTTATCATTAGAGCCCGATGGGGTTGCGGTAGGAGCAGGGGTAGGGGAGACCGCCGGCTTCGGCGAGGCAGCAGTTTCATTTTGTGCAGACTCCAGCATAGTAAGATAGGCTAAGGTCAAAGCCTCGGCAAGCGTCGGTGTTTCACCGCTCTGGGAAAGCGACGCAATTTGGGCAACCTGTGAATTTACGAAGGATATTGTCGAATTGTTAAGATTCGTATTCTTCATATCAGGCTCTAAATCCTTTATGATATTCTCTTGCTTGATACGTGGATACCACTTTGACGTTGCATCTCGAATTTTCTTGTCCAGTTCGTCAACTTCAGCATTTGTTGCCGCAATTGTATCGTCAAAATTTATGTACTTTTTAACCTCCTGCTCCTTCTGCGTAACCTTTGATTGAAGAAGAGAAATATCTTCACGCTGAGGTTTAAATACAAACATATAAAATACAACTATCAAGCCAATCACTGCCACGACAGCAAGCATAATTTTCTCGCGCATGGACAAACTCTTTTTTTCCATATATACCTCTGCCTCCTTACTGCTCACTTGGTTGGTTCGTAAAAGCGGCCGTCATTGTGAAAACATATTCGACTTCTTTAGTCTGCACCTTCTGACCGTTTACGGTTTTTTCTACATTTCTCTTCTCTATTTTCTGCACAAAGGCATTCGACACGTTAGGTATTTCCATGCAATTATGCTGGA
The DNA here is from genome assembly GCA_026418715.1 of Clostridia bacterium. GTDB lineage: Bacteria > Bacillota > Clostridia > UBA1381 > UBA1381 > SKW16. The sequence goes on along the minus strand of JAOAAV010000061.1, from coordinate 12,827 downwards.
AAGTGGCAATGTCGGACATGGTCTTTCCCACGCCTGCATATGTAAGCGAATTATCCTTTGCAGCAATGCTGGTGCAGGTTACGAGTCCCGCTCCTGCGTTGTTGATGCTTGCGATAAGATCTGAAGAAACTATTTTATAGTTTTTTAGCTGTGTATTAAGAGAATCAACCCAAGCAAAGTAAGTGGCAAAAATATCACGCTTTACAATAGCTTTATCCAAAATAGGCTGCTTTATCTCTAAATTGATTGAAGCAAAATCACGATTGGCCTTGTTAAGCTTTTCATTCAACTGTTCTAATTCGTGCCGGTTATACGCATACACTGAACACATTGCGCCGACGATTACAATTGGAATCAATGCAATCAGCGCACCTGTCATTGCCGCGGTATTTTTCCTTTTCTGAATGGCAAAGAAGTTGACGTCTTTTCTTTTTTGATTATTCATTAACTGCAACAATTCGGTTACCCCCTTCAACAATTATATGTTCATCAATGCGCCTGTGGCATTGATGAAATCCGATGGGTAACAATTAAGTGGCAATTCCTGTTTTAAATGTATGATATTCATATTGTCAATAACTTCAATTTCATGACCCAAAGAACGACTCATATATTTTGCAACGTTTTTAAGCCTTGAAGTGCCGCCGTACATAAAAATGCTGTCAACGGAGGCGTATGTGTTGCTGGATGTGTAAAAGTTAAGGACTCTCTGCACTTCTGCCGCTATATCATCTACAACACGGGACACAGAAATTTTAAGCGGCGAATTGACAAGTGCCAGAAGATCTGCTTCCGTAACTTTCAATTGCTCAGCTTCTTCCATAGATACATACAAATCCTGAGAAATTGCCTTGGTAATATCAATTCCACCCATTTTTATAGCTCGATTGAATTTGAGAACCCCTCGTTCTATAATCTGGACATTCATCATGGTATGACCAATATCTAAAAGAGCGACCGTCTTGTCCACCGGACATGCAACATCGTTTATAAACACCCTTTTTCTGAAGGTTTTGCTTGACGAATTAGACGCAACATCCAGCTTATGTGGAAGAAGACCCACATTGATAAAGGTATCTTGATATGACCTGAAAATCTTATCGGGCAATGCAAACACCATAACATCGGCTTTTGCACCGTCCGCATCTGTTCGGATGTTAAGACACGAGTAATCTATTATGTAATTTTGCAGAACCTCTGAGAATAAGCGTTCTACCTCCATGGTAACCATGCCCTGCAAATCCGTTGGATTTGCATAAGGGAGCGTAAAGTTTCGAGATACGATTGCGGTGCTCTCCACAACGGCAATGCCAGATTTTTTCGGTTTTATTTGCAGATTGCGCATAAGCTCCGTAATCGCTTCGGTTGCAAGGTCCACATCCAAGAGCCCGTTATTTACCAGCCCTTCCGGAGAGCGGATGAAACCGGATTTTGTGACAATAACAAAACCGTTAGTATAGTGACCGTATAAAAGCTTGATACTGTATGATCCGATATCTAACACAACATAGTCCTTCAAAGTAGTTCCCCCTAACTTTTCTTTATTGACGAAAACCCGCAACACGCAGGTAAAAGCTCAAAATCGGTGTATAATACATAAGGCTTGCGGCCGCACCCAGACAGATAAACGGACCGAACGGCACCATGGTCTTGCGCCCGCCTTTTTTTGCCGCAACAATTGCTAAGGATGCGACTGAACCTGTTACAAACGCAAGCACAGTCGTCATTGCAATGCCGCCAAGCCCCAGCCATATGCCTAGCATAGCCATCAGCTTTATGTCGCCCCCGCCCATATTGCCGCGGGTTATGAGAGCGATTAAAAGAAAGAAGCCGCCCCCTGCAAGAGCACCCCACAGGGAATCTATATATTCCTTCTTTACGAGCAAAACATACAAAACACCTATAACTAAGCCAAAAATTACTATCTTATCAGGTAATATCATATGATAAATATCAATAAATGTCAATATTATTAATGCTGAAATCAGCACTGCGGAAAACAAGAAAGCTAAAGTCATTCCAAATCTTGACAAAAGCAAGACATACAAGACGGAATTTAAAGCCTCAACAAGCGGGTATTGAATAGATATCCTATCACCGCAGTATCTGCATTTTCCCTTTAAAAACAGAAAACTGAAAACCGGGAATAAATCCCAAAAACCGAGCCTGTGTCCGCATGACGTGCAGTGAGACGGGGGAAAGGCGACAGACTCGCCGTTTGGAATTCTAAAAATGCAGACGTTTAAAAATGAACCGACCAAAAGCCCTAATAACCCCGTTACCGCATATGTAAATACCACCATCTGAAAACCTCCGTACGTTATTTTCTCCTTATAGGTCCGCTGAATTCGATTGTTTCTTCGACATAGTAGTCGCCGTAGTAAGCTCCGACTTTATTCTCATCTGCTATCCAAGTTACCTTAAAGTGATTCTTATCCGGCAAATAGCTGACGATAAAATTGTTTGCGCTGTCGCCGTTGCAGGAACGTGCAACCATTCCGGTAACATCTATTCCTAAATTATTTGTAATCGTAGACACGGGAGAACCGCTGTCATTTGGCAGTGGACTTCTCGTCAATTCGTTATACGAAATTCTCGCAGCACGAATAATCTCAAGTGCCGAAGATGCATCCGTATTAATGATTGATCTTTGCCTGTGGAAAATAAAATTAGGAACAGCAACGGAGGCCAAAACCGCCAAGATAGCAATAACCATCAAAAGTTCCATTAAAGTAAAACCCTTTTGATTCTTCATAACGAATCCCCCCACGATTTTTCATATTTTTAACCACCGCAGTATTGGAATATCCACTGGTATCACAATGGATATTCCAATACTGCGGAGAAATTCTCCGCAGTATTGAAAATATTAAAGAGATGTTTTTAGTCAAAATCCTTATCTGAATCTGTAGTAGCCTTAGCGGTATCAACTTTTCCTTCATGTATGGTATAGTCTCCTGAATAATCCCCCGCTTTAGCAGCAGTAGCTGTAAACGCTACAGTTATGCCGTTTGAAGCAGTAGTACCACCGATAGTAAATGCGGAACCACCGGAAATAGGTGTCAAATTAGATACTTCCGTAAGCGTTGACAATGTCGGAACAGCTGATAAACCCTGTTCGATAATTTGTATTCTTGCCGCTCTTATAATTTCACCAGCCGATGAAATATCGGTGTTAACTCTTGAGCGACGCTGGTAGTTCATATAGTTCGGAACCGCTACTGCCGCTAAAATTGCCAAAATAGCAATAACCACAATTAATTCCACCAGCGTAAAACCCTTTTGATTTTTGATTTTTTTGATTTCTGTTTTCAAAGAAATCTCCTCCTTTTATGTATTATTTCTATGAATAAAGCCTTGAGAGTCCTTCCCCTTTCCGGCTTTATTGACTCTTATATTTTTCTATAAATGCGGAATTTCCGCTTGTAAGACCCTCGTTTTCTGTTACGGTGTATTTTCCGCTGTATTTGCCTGTCCGCTTCTTTGAGGCAGTAAAGGAAACCTCAATTTTGCCGTCCGAGGAAATTTTTACGGTATATCCGCCTTCTGAAGCTTCATCAGCGGACATCAGGGACAGAGCACCCTCACCATCCGAACTGTCTGAGGCGGAAGCGGAAAGTTCAAGTGCGGCAAACGCATTCTGCACCTGCTCGTCTGTGGTGAATTTTTGTCCGCCTTCTATCTCGCTTATGCGAATCAAGCGGATAATCTCATTTGCCGAGGCAATATCAGAACGGATTCTTGAGCTGTACTGATGGAGCATATATTGCGGAACCGCAACAGCGGCAAGCACGCCCAAAATCGCAATTACAATCATCAATTCAACCAATGTAAAGCCTTCACAAAAACTACGAAATGCTCTCTTCTTCACAGCAATCACCCCTTTTACAAAAACCACAACACAAATTTAGCCCACTGTACCTGCCATATTAAACATCGGCAGCAGCATTGCCACCGCAACCATGCCCACTCCAATTGCCATAAAGACAATCATAAGAGGCTCAAGAATACCCACCAGATTTTTTATGCTTGTATTAAGCTCTTCCTGATAAAAATCGGCTACGTCCTCCAAAATACCATCCAAAATACCGGCAGTCTCACCTATTGTCACCATAGCTGTGAGCATATTTGGAAAAAGCTTTGTTCTCTCGAGCGATTTTCCGAATGACATACCTTGGCTTATTTCTTCTTTTACATGCTGAAGCGCACTGAGACCGATATAGTTGCCCGCCACTCTTGATGCAATGTCCAGTGCTTCGACGAGACTTACGCCGCTTGACAGCATAATCGAAAGTGAACGTGACATACGAAATGTCATGCCTATAAGTTCAACATGCTTTACTATGGGAAGCTTAAGCTTGAGTTTATCCACACCCATTCTAAATTCCCTTTTTTTTCTGATAATACTGAATGCTACTGCTATTGCAATAATCATTCCTAAGAATATATACCATCTGTCAACCAAGATATTGGAAAGACTTATCATAAATTTCGTCGGCCCCGGAAGCTCGGCTCCGCTTGCGGCAAACATCTCTGAAAATTTCGGCATAACAAATGTCAGCATGCCCACAATCATAATGATGGTCAGACAGAAGAGCACAATCGGATAAATCATCGCAGATTTTACTTGCCCCACCGTTTTGTATTCATTTTCAAAGTATTGGCTGAGCCTTCTCATAACCTCTTCCAAATTACCGGTTACCTCGCCCGTTTCCACCATGCTTATGAAAATAGTGGGGAAGACATCCTTATGCTCCGAAAGAGCCTCGGAAAAAGACGTTCCGGTCTGCACCTTGGAATGTACATCCATAAGCACGGTTCGCAGCTTGGAATTTAGCGACTGCTGGGCAACCGTTTCCAAGCAATCCAATATACCGATACCTGCGTGAAGCATGGTATAAAACTGTCTGCAGGAAAGGTATAAATCCTGAGAGTTAACACGGGAGAAAGGAGTAAAGCCCTTGGAGCCTTTTTCAATCGTTTCTCCGATTTCTTCGATTTTCATTGCATACAAATTCTGCATTGCTATGTATTTCATCACGTCTTGCTTGGAGTCGGCCCTATAGGAGTCTTTTACACGTGTTCCGCTCGAATCAATGGCTATGTAGTTAAAAAGCGGCATAATAACAGCTCCTTTACTTTATTTTATTTCATCTTTCTGAACGAATCCTGATCAACGGCATATTCAAAAGCAACGTCATAGGAGATAATTCCCGCATCGCACGCTTCCGAAAGGGCTTTATCCATAAGCTTCATGCCGAATTGCGCACTGGTCTGCATGGACGAATAAAGCTGATGAATTTTACCATCACGAATCAGATTGGCAATAGCTGGAGTTCTTGTCATCACCTCAAATATAGCAACTCTGTCTGTTCCGCTTATGGTAGGCAAAAGCTGCTGGGAAATAACCGCCTCCAAAACACCAGCAAGCTGAATTCTAACCTGCTCCTGCCTGTGCGGAGGGAAGGATCCTATGATACGGTCGATGGTTTTCGGAGCACTTACGGTATGAAGCGTAGAGAAAACCAAGTGCCCTGTTTCGGCAGCGGTCAGCGCTATGTCGATTGTTTCCGGATCACGCATCTCACCAATCAGAATAACATCAGGATCCTGTCTTAAAGAAGCTCTCAAAGCATTTGCGAAGCTTCCTGAATCGGTGCCTATTTCCCTTTGGTTTACAATGCTTTTTTTATTTCTATGCACATATTCAATCGGATCCTCAAGAGTTATAATGTGTACGTTTCTATTGGTATTTATGTAATCTATGATGGAAGCCAACGTAGTCGATTTTCCGCTTCCGGTAGGCCCTGTTATAAGGATAAGTCCCTTATGCTTGTGTGCGAGATTTTCAAATACATTGGGAAGCCCCAAGCTTCCGGGCCTTGGAATTTCGGGAACGATGAGACGGGCAGCAATGCCGTGAAAACCTCTTTGCTTATATGCGTTTACACGAAAGCGAGTTCCGGATGGAGCAGTATATGAAAAGTCACATTCTCCCATTTCTTCAAGTTCAAGGAATTTTTCGTCCGGCGCAATCTGCCTTGCAAGTTCCCTTGCAGCTTTCCATGTAACGATTTCTTCCCCGATGGGAAGCAGTCTTCCGTGTCTTCTCATCATCGGCGGGGAGGAAACCGTAATATGCAGGTCCGATGCCTGCTGTTCTTCAACAATTGAAAGTAATTCGTCAATATGCACGTTTCATGCCTCCATACGTTTATGTAAATTTTTGTGATAATAGTTTGCCATTTTTAATGGCAGGAAAAAATGCCTAGTACATTTTACTCTATTAGAAATATTTTGTAAAGTGTAAAAATAAAGTTTTTATTCGTAATATTCAACCAAAAATGTTCTTTTATGTCGAAGTGCAAACATATGCAAAATGACGATTATTATGAACAAAGTATGAACTTTATAAACATTCTTTGAACTTGACTTCATTATACAGCATATTTTTCCTGTTGTCAATAGAAATTATGAATATTTTATGAACATTATGAATTTTTTTCTGAATTGATGGTAAACGCAACCTTGACCATCTCATCAACCGTAGTTATTCCTGCAAGAACCAGTCTCATACAATCGTCCCAAAGCGACTGCACTTTAAATTCTTTGCGCGCAAAATCAGCAATTTCGTCCGAGGTTGCCTCTTTTGTGATCATGGTTCGGATTTCCTTATATATTGGAAGAATTTCATGTATAGCTGCTCGGCCTTTGTAGCCGGTATGGTTGCAGTTTGAGCAGCCTCTGCCGCGATAGAGCACCAGTGATTTGGCTTCAGGGGAGTCCGGATCAAGGTGCAAAAACTTGCAGTCGCTCAATGTGGGCGAATAGGCTTCTTTGCAATTCGGACATATGCGGCGTACAAGACGCTGGGCAAGGACTCCAATAAGAGCGGATGAAATCAGCCAAGGTTCAACGCCCATATCCTCAAGTCTTGAAATAGCGCTGGCGGCGTCGTTTGTATGTATCGTGCTGAGCACCAAATGGCCCGTAATAGCCGCACGTACAGCAATTTCTGCAGTTTCGCCGTCACGTATTTCACCAAGCATTATAATATCAGGGTCTTGACGCAAAATTGAACGGAGGCCCGCGGCAAATGTCAGGCCCGCTTTCGGATTAACCTGCACCTGATTGATGCCCCGCAGTTTGTACTCTACCGGATCCTCTACAGTTATGATGTTTTTATTTGGTGTATTTACACTTGCGAGAGTTGTGTAAAGGGTTGTGGTTTTTCCGCTTCCGGTAGGTCCTGTAACCAAAAATATGCCGTTTGGCTGGCGAAGTGTATCCTCAAATATTTCAAACTGCTCATCTGAAAAACCTAAATCGGTTTTTTTGAGAAGAATGTTCGACTGGTCAAGCAGACGAATTACTATTTTTTCGCCGTATATTGTAGGAAGGGTGGAAATACGAAGGTCGATTCGCTTATCTTTTACATGTGTTTCCACACGTCCGTCCTGCGGTATGCGATGTTCTGCGATATCCATCTTGCCAATAATCTTTACACGGCTTACAAGAGCAGGATGCACCGAAATGGGACTTTGCAGGATTTCCTGCAATTCTCCGTCAATACGGTAGCGTACGCGAACAATGTTTTCAAAGGGTTCGATATGTATGTCGCTTGCTCCCAAAACGGATGCCTGCGATATAATGGAACTTACAAGACGAACTGTAGGAGCATCGGAAGAATCATCATCCTCGGTGTTTTCAAGTTCGTCATTTGCGGCGGCCACTTGGCTTATTTCCGAGGCAACTTTTTCAGAATACTGCTTGCCGTAGTACACATCTATGGCATGGTTGATTTTCCCTCTTGAGTTTATTGTGGGAACTACATCCATGCCTGTGTAAAAGCGAACATCATCTATTGCAAGCAAATTGAATGGATCGGACATAACAACGACAAGACGGTTATCCTCTGTTATTCTTGCAGGTATCAGAGTGTGCATGCGTGCTAAATCCTCGTTGATTAATTTTGCAACGTTTGGATCTATAACCTCGGAATCAAGGTCGAAAACCTTAACTCCTGTCTGGCTGCTTAGGGCGGAAATCATATCACTTTCCTTTAGAAAACCTTCGTCTATCAAAACGTCACCCAAACGTTTTTTTTGCGTCTTTTGAAGCATTAGCGCAGCATCAAGCTGCTGTTTTGTTATCATTTTGCTTTCCATTAAAATTTCGCCCAGTCGTTTTTTTGTGTGAAGCGGCATTGTTAAGTTACCTCCCTAAGTATTTGTATAATGTATGTAAAGAAAAAGTAAAATCAGCTTGATATATCTACGATAAGTATGCGAACTTGCTGAGGCGAATGCTGCAGATAATATGTACAGCAAATTTTGACATTATATATAATATTATATAAGTATATGCAAGTATATGTCAAGACTATTATAAAAAATAAATAAAAAAAATATTCAAAATGATTTTAAGTAGTGCAATGTGCATAAAAAAATATATGTAATAAAATATACAAATATTTAATTATTTAATTAATGGATATTTTTGGAATGAAATTTTCACAAGAGCAGAAATTGCCTTAAATTTATATTGACAGGCATTTTGTGCTATGCTAAAATGATACAAATGGCGAAGGTGTTCCATTTTTAAGGAATATCTTTTTTTGTTTTTTTGTCGGTTATAACGTCAAAGCAAACTAAATTTATTAACACAAAGGGGAATGATAGGATGAATAGGTATACCAAGCGGGACATCATTGATTTGGTTGAAGAAGAGGATGTTAAGTTCATAAGGCTTCAGTTTACCGATATTTTTGGTCATATGAAGAATATGGCAATTACCACTTCTCAGCTTGATAAAGCTTTGGATAACCGCGTTAAGTTTGACGGTTCGGCAATAGAAGGTTTTGCGCAGGTTCAAGAATCTGATATGTACTTAATTCCTGATTACGATTCATTCGAAATATTCCCATGGCGTCCCCAGCAGGGGAAAGTGGCAAGGCTTATCTGCGACGTATACACGGCATCGGGAGTGCCGTTTGAAGGCGATCCGCGTTATGTTTTGAAAAAAATAATCAAGGAAGCCGAGAGTATGGGCTATACATTTCAGGTTGGTCCGGAATGTGAGTTTTTTTTGTTTAATACCGACGAGCTTGGTAATCCTACGGCAAAGACGAATGACGAGGGCGGTTATTTTGATTTGGCGCCCATTGACAATGGTGAAAACTGCAGACGTGAAATTTGCCTTACTCTCGAAGATATGGGCTTTGAGATTGAGTCCTCTCATCATGAGGTAGCAAACGGACAGCATGAGATTGATTTTAAGCATGGGGATGCGCTCACTACTGCGGACAGAATTATGACATTCAAATTGGTAGTAAAAACAATAGCAAGACGTCACGGCCTTCACGCAACCTTCATGCCCAAACCGATTTTCGGTGCAAGTGGTTCGGGAATGCATATTAATATGTCTCTTATGAAGGATGGGGAAAACGTATTTTACGATGCTAATGATAAAATAGGCTTGAGCAAGATAGCGTATAATTTTATGGCGGGTATCCTGCACTATATACCTGAGTTTTCCATAGTTACGAATCCGCTGATAAATTCCTATAAGCGTTTAATACCGGGGTATGAAGCGCCGTGTTATATTGCGTGGTCTGCAAACAACAGAAGTCTTTTAGTCAGAGTGCCGGCAGGGAGAGAGGATGAAACGCGCATTGAACTCAGAAGCCCCGACCCTGCCGCAAATCCGTATTTAGTGTTGGCGGCTTGTTTAGCTTCCGGACTTGAAGGCATTAAGAAAAATATGTTGCCTCCCGCAAGTGTGAATGCGAATATATTCAAGATGTCAGAGGAAGAAAGAAAAGCGCTTGGAATTGAAAATCTTCCGGTCAGCTTGAACGAAGCTATCAACCTTGCAAAAGGATCTGATTTTGTTAAGAGCGTTTTGGGTGAGCATTTGTTTGACTCTTATATACAGGAGAAGAAAAAGGAATATGATTCATACAGAGCGAGAATAACTCAATGGGAGATTGATAAATATTTGATTAGATATTAATTTTTGTCATAAAAACACTTCCCGTAAACCCTGTTGATATTTGAGACACTGGTTTTATCTGCGCTGCATTTGCGGTATGGTGTCCTGATATTCTTGTAATTGGGGGGAGAGTCGATGCTATACAAAAGGGGTGTTTCTTATGGAATCTGTTATTCTTGCTTTTACGAAGGAAGAAATATCTCAAAAACTTAAAAGGATGCTTGAAAGCAGTGGCATAACGGTGAGCGGAATTTGCCGATCTAAGGCGGAAATCATGAGATATATTGAAGATTTGGATGCTGGGGTAGTTATTACCGAAGCGAAGCTCTCCGATGCAACTGCACGCAGCATATGCGAAGATCTGCCACCAGGCTTTTCGGTTATGGTGATTGCGACTGCAAGTCAGCGAGATCTTTTAACGAATAGTGAGATTTTTGTCTTAACACTTCCTATCAACAGCATAGAATTAGCTTCCTCGGTCAACGTTTTATTAAAAAGTCACGAAAAGGGAAAATACAAAAAGGCAGAAAGAAAAGAAGAAGAAAAGAAAATTATAGAAGAGGCAAAGCTTGTTCTGATGGAGCGTCATATGATGACAGAAGAACAAGCACACCGATTTATTCAAAAAAGAAGTATGGACATGGGGCTAAAAATGATTGATACGGCGAGAATGATTTTAAATTAGTCACAAAATTTAGCTTGGAGGAATTTTATGAGGTTTTCAAAAATGCAGGGATTGGGCAATGATTATATTTATGTCAATTGCTTTAAAGAAAAAGTCGAAAATGTCGGTGAAACAGCCAAAAAATTAAGCGACAGACATTTTGGAATCGGTTCGGACGGATTGGTGCTCATTTGTCCTTCTGATAAAGCAGATTTTCGCATGGATATGTACAATTCCGACGGCACGCAAGCCGAGATGTGCGGAAATGCGATACGTTGCGTCGGCAAATACGTATATGACAGGGGTTTGACGGCGAAAACGGAAATTGCGGTTGAAACTCTGGCAGGCATTAAATTTTTAAAGCTTAATGTAGAAAACGGCATGGTGAAAACCGTTAGAGTCAATATGGGAAGTCCTGAACTTGTTCCGTCAAAAATTCCGATTAACTCAAACCTGGAAAGATTTATCGAAGAAGATGTGGAAGTGGATGGGGTACTTTACAAAACAACGTGTGTATCAATGGGAAATCCGCATGCAGTTGTATTCATGGATGATGTGGAAAACCTTGAAATCGAAAAAATAGGGCCTAAATTTGAGCATCACAAGCTGTTTCCTAAAAGGATAAACACTGAGTTTGCAAAAGTTATTGATTTTTCAACGATAAAAATGCGTGTATGGGAACGGGGCGCAGGGGAAACTTTGGCGTGTGGAACAGGTGCATGTGCCGTTATGGTAGCGGCATCTTTGAGTGGAAAGATAGGTTCTGAAGCTAACGTCCTGCTTTTGGGCGGAATGCTCAAAATAGAGTGGAACAAAGCGGAAAATAACGTATATATGACCGGTCCTGCGGATTTTGTATTTGATGGGGAAGTACAGATTTAAACATAATTTTTGGGAGGAAAAATAAATGGCAAAGATTAACGAGAACTATTTAAAATTACCGGGGAGTTATTTGTTTTCGACTATTGCAAAGAAAGTTAACGAATATACCGCTAAAAATCCTGATAAAAAAATCATTCGTATGGGAATAGGAGATGTTACGCGGCCTCTTGCTAAAGCTGTGACTGATGCAATGCACGATGCTGTGGAGGATATGGGAAGCTATGAAGGTTTTCATGGCTATGGTCCTGAGCAGGGCTATGATTTTTTGAGAATGTTGATTGTTGAAAACGACTATAAAAAAAGAGGTATTGATATTGCAATTGACGAAATTTTCGTATCGGACGGAGCTAAAAGCGACACCGGAAATATTACGGATATTTTTGCTGTTGATAATACTGTCGCCGTATGCGATCCTGTCTATCCTGTATATGTAGACACCAATGCCATGGCCGGACGTGCCGGTGATTTTGGCAAAGACGGCAGATGGACGAATTTGATTTATATGCCATGCACAGAAGAAAGCGGCTTCTTGCCGGCGCTTCCGAGCAAACATGCGGATCTTATTTATCTTTGTTTTCCGAATAATCCGACAGGGATGGCGGCAACTAAGGAACAGCTTGCGGTTTGGGTGGATTATGCAAGGAGAAACGGATCTGTTATTCTTTTTGACTCTGCGTATGAAGCGTTTATCCAGGATGAGGATGTTCCACATAGCATCTATGAAATAGAAGGCGCGAAAGAGTGCGCCATTGAGTTTAGGAGTTTTTCAAAGACTGCAGGTTTTACGGGAACCAGGTGTGCATATACTGTGGTCCCTAAAGAGCTTAAGGTAGGCGGCGTTATGCTGAACGGACTGTGGCTCAGGCGTCAAACAACTAAGTTCAATGGGGTGCCGTATATTGTGCAAAAAGGTGCCGCAGCCGTTTATTCGGAGCAAGGTCAGAAAGAAATTAAGGAAACAATTTCCTATTACATGAATAATGCCAAAATAATTAGAGAAGGTTTGGCTTGTGCGGGTTTAACCGTTTATGGAGGAGTAAATGCGCCGTACATTTGGGCAAAAACTCCGAACGGGCTCGGTTCCTGGGAATTTTTTGACTCTCTTTTGGAAAAGGCGGCGGTTGTAACTACACCGGGTGCAGGTTTTGGTCCGAGCGGGGAAGGTTATATTCGCTTGACGGCTTTCAGTACTCTTGATGCGACGAAAGAGGCGGTTGAAAGAATTAAAAAAATTTTGTATTGATTTATTGAGAACCAAAACTTCATGTTTTGTATGAAAAGGTACTTG
>JAOAAV010000029.1 GCA_026418715.1 Clostridia bacterium | reverse complement strand
GTTTGACGCCGTCGCAACACGCTATGGTTGTATCGTTCAGGGCGCGACAGAGGTTGCTTTTACCGTACTTGACGTTTTAGGCTATTTGGACCAAATTCCTGTGTGTGTGGGCTATGAAATCGACGGAGAAATTACAAACGTATTCCCTACCACGGATAAACTAAACAGAGCAAAGCCGGTTTTGGAGGTTCTTCCCGGCTGGAAGTGCGATATACGCGGAATCAAAGAATATTCCGCATTGCCTGAAAATTGCCGCAAATACATTGAATTTGCCGAAAAGCAGATTGGTGTGCCAATTACGATTATATCAAACGGTCCGGGCAGAGATGACATTATATACAGATAAATAAAAAGCTTTGGCAAAGTTGCCAAAGCTTTTTATTTACTTATTTTTATATATGTGGTATAATATGTAAGAAGGAGGGTATATTGTATGTATTCAAATGATGTGGAAAATATATGTCAGCTCTGTATTTTTGCACAAGCTGTAAAGGGAATTGCAACTCATAAGAAATGCGCTTTAAGCGGAGGGTTTTTCCCGTTAAAACATTCCTGCCAAAAATTCAAATACGACATACGAAAGAAAAAACTGCAAAGAAGGAAAAACTTCGCACAGTCCGGCTTTGTGGCAAGCGACTTTTCTCTTGATTAAAAATTGTCTCTTCTCTTCATAAAAATGTAATTTTAGTTAATACTAAAATTGCACAAATTTCAATGAAGGGAAAGAACATTATGAATCAAAAGCATACTATTGAACTGTTAAAAGAAATCTATAAAAGCGCAAAAACCGCTGTGGACGCAATCAATATTTTGATTTCCAAATCAAGGGCATCCAATTTTCATGACGATTTGGAAAGGCAGCAGAGGGAATATTATAATATTGCCGATGAAGCAGCCGCACAGCTGCATAAATTCCGCGTTCTGCCGGATGAGGCAAATATGTTTACAAAGCTCGGGATGTGGTCCGCCGTACAGATGAATACGCTCACAAACCAAAATTCCAACCACATGGCTGAAATTATGATAAACGGCAGTACCATGGGTGTGATTGATATGACAAGGTCATTAAAATTATATCCTGATGTGGACGCCCATGCCGCCGATTTAGCCAATAAATTAATAAAAACAGAACAAAATAATATCGAGATTATGAAAAATTATCTTTGAATTTCATTACTCCTTCAATAAAAAAACATGCTTTCAACACATTGGTGCTATATACTAATTTCATAGACGGATGATGCTCTTGAAAATTTTAAGGGCAATCGTCTGGTATCTATAAACAAAAAGATATTTATTTTACAAAACACATTTTGTTTAATAAAAGTACACAGTAAATACAAAAGTTTCAGATATACTAAGCTTAAAGAAAACGATAGATTTTCTTTAAGCCTAGCAAAACAAAATGTGAAAAGATTTTAAAAATTGGAGGAATGAGAAATGAAAAAAATTGCAGCAGCAGCAACAGTTTTATCCATTGTTGCGGCTATGAGTGTAACGGCGCTGGCAAGCACTACAAGCACATCAAGCTCCGGTCAAGGCATGCCTCCTATGAGTCAATGCCAAGGACGCGGAGGGCAAAAAGGCGGTCTGGGGAAAATGATGCTTATGAATTGGACCGTCGATGAACTAAAATCTTATCTTGCGATGAGCGAGGATGAAAGAGCGGCTTATTTAGAGGAAAAGAAAGCCGAAATTAAAGCAAAAAGAGCGGAGATGGCTTCGCAGGACAAAACAGAATTGACGGATGAGGAGAAAGCAGCAAAGAAAGCCGAAATG